>JADZBA010000184.1 GCA_020852355.1 Alphaproteobacteria bacterium | reverse complement strand
ATCGCGCCATGATGACGGCCTGGCTCACCCTGGCGGCGGCGATCACCACCTCGCTGATCGGGCAGATCCTGCTCAAGGCGGGCGCGTCCGGCTCGGTTGCGGCGGAGGCGGGGTTCATGGACCAGCTGTTCCGCTGGCAGACCATCGTCGGGCTCGGCGCCTATGGCGGCGCCGCGCTGCTCTACATCATCGCGCTGCGCAAGATCCCGATGAGCGTCGCGCTGCCCTGCACGGCGGCGAGCTACGTGGTCATCGCGCTGATCGGCTGGGCGGTGTTCGGGGAGAGCCTCGGCGCGCAGAAGCTGGCGGCGATCGGCCTGATCTGCGGCGGCGTCGTGCTGCTGGCCGCGACGGCATGAGGCTTGCCGCACTCGCGCTGCTGCTGCTGGCCGGCTGCGCGACGCCGGGCACGGAAACGGCCTGCCGCGGGGGGACGCTGACGGCGACGGTGACCGAGGCCTATTTCGGCCGCTCCCTGCGCGACCGCGCCGAGGTCACGGATGCCGAATGGGACGGCTTCCTGCGCGAGGTCGTCACGCCGGCCTTCCCCGACGGGCTGACGGCGCTCGACGGCGCCGGCCAGTGGCGCCGGCCGGACGGCACGATCCTGCGCGAGCGGTCGAAGCTTCTCATCCTGGTATTGCCCGGCGCCGATACCGCGACGGCACGCTTCCTGCCGGCCGAGACCGTATGGAAGACGCGCTTCGGGCAGCAGAGCGTGCTGACGGTGCATCGCCCGGCCTGCGTCGGCTTCTGAACGACGATTTCGTTCGACGTCGGAAAGACTTCCCCCGGCGTGGCGCGTGGGCGAAGATGGCGCGCAGCACCAGCCGGGACCGCATCGCCATGGCCATCTTCACGCTCGGCTTCAACTTCGTCGTGGGCCTGCAGCCGGACTTCACTTTCCTCGGCGCCTCCTACCCCGGCTACGATCCGCGATCTGGCACGTCCTGGGTCGTGGCGGGCCCAACGGTCACCTATGAGGGTAGCGAAGGACCCGTCACGCTGACGGAGACCTATTGGTACCTGTTCGGCAACGGCTTCGACATCGATCTGAATGCGCTGCCGACAACCGGCACGATCAACTCGCTCGTCCATGGCACGCCCTACGAGGACAGCATCACGGGCGTCGTCCCGCCGCCGGCCGCCCTCGACATCGGCACCTTCTACCTCGATCGCGCCTTCGCCATGGTGCAGGGGCTGAACATCCTGGCCGCGGACTTCGCGGCGGCGGTCGCGGCCGGCACCATCGACGACCTGCTTCTGGCCGGCGACGATCTGTTCCGCGACCCAACCTCCCCGACGGCACCCATCATCGGCCCGGTCTGGCTGCGCGGCGGGGCGGGCGCCGACACGATCTATGGCGGCGGCAGGGACGCCACGCTCTGGGGCGAGAGCGGCGACGACATGATCCTGATCGGCGACAGCGGCACGCCCACGCCGCCGGGTGCCGGCAGCGTCCTCGACGGCGCGACGGGCGACGACACGCTGACCGGCGGCGCCTGGGGCGACTTCATCCTGGGCGGCGAGGGCGTGGACCGCCTGACCGGGCAGCGCGGCAACGACACGTTGAATGGCGGGCTGGAGCGCGACGTGATCCGCGCCGGCGGCGGCGACGACCTCCTCATCGCCAGCGCCGGCGAGGTCGAAGCCGGCGAGGTGCTGGATGGCGGCACCGGCAGCGACTGGCTCGCCGCTTTCGGCGATGTCGCCCCGCTCGACCTGAGCGACGTGCTGATCACCGGCATCGAGCGGCTGGAGATCAACGGCGCGCTGGCGATGACGCGGGCGCTGCTCATGTCCTTCCAGCGGCTCGACATCGCCGGGCTGGCCACGCTGACGCTGACCGATGCGGGCCTGACCGACCTGACCGGCACGGCGTGGTACGGCTTCAGCGTGAATTCGCGCCTGAGCATCCTCGGCACCGCGGGCCGCGACGTCATCACGGGGCGCGACAGCATCGACGTGCCGCCGACCATCCCCGGCTACGTCGCCTACGGCGCGAACGACCAGATCGCCGGCCTGGCCGGCAACGACGTGCTGAACGGCGGCAGCGGCAACGACACGCTCACCGGCGACGCCGGCAACGACCTGCTGCGCGGCGATGGCGGCATCGACCAGCTCGCCGGCGGCGAGGGCGCCGATACGCTGGACACCGGCGGCAACCCGACGCCGCCCTTCTCCTTCCAGAACGATGTGCTGGATGGCGGCGCCGGCAACGACACCTACATCGTGCGCCACTTCAACACGACGATCCTGGAAGCCGCCGGCGGCGGCACCGACACCATCGTCGTCTACAACGCCTGGACCCTGCCGGGCGAGGTGGAGAACCTCACCATCGGCACGACGACGGCGCTCAACGGCTTCGGCAACGCGCTGGCGAACCGCATCACCGGCAACGACGCCTTCAACAACCTCTCCGGCGCGGAAGGCCACGACACGCTGCTCGGCCGCGGCGCGGGCGACGTGCTGCACGGCGGCGACGGCAATGACAGCCTCGACGGCGGCGACGGCGACGACGTGCTGATCGGCGACCTCGGGCTCGACCGGCTGCGCGGCGGCGCGGGGGCGGACCAGTTCCTCTTCTTCGGCGAGCAGGACAGCACGCCGACCACGCGTGACCAGATCCTCGATTTCGTCTCCGGCGAGGACCGCATCGCGCTCAACGTCTTCGACGCGAACGCGCTGCTGGAAGGGTTGCAGTCCTTCGCCTACATCGGCAGCGCCGCCTTCATCGCGGGCCAGCCGGGCCAGTTGCGCTACCAGGAAGTGAACGCGACGAGCTGCATCCTGTTCGGCAACACCGACAACGACGTGGCGCCGGAATTCGCCGTGCTGGTCGTCGGCGTGGGGAAGATCAGCGAGGACGACCTGCTGCTGCCCGGGTGATCATTCCACCACCTGGCCGAACAGCGTGCGGTACATCAGCCGGAAGATGTCGGTGTTCTCCATCGTGCCGCGGATCAGGTGGCTGTTCAGCCCGACGCCGCGCACCAGGATCGCGCCCGAAACATCGTCCGAGCTTGCCCAGGTGATGGCGAAGCGGTGGCGGCGGCCGTTGCGGT
>JADZBA010000183.1 GCA_020852355.1 Alphaproteobacteria bacterium | reverse complement strand
TGGCGCCCTCGGCGGAGGTCTCGTTCATCTCCATGTAGCCGGCGGGCAGCGTCCAGAAGTCACGCCGCGGGTGGATCGCCCGCCGGCACAGCAGGATGCGATCCTCCCAGGTCACCACCGCGCCGACCACGACCTTCGGATTCTCGTAATGGATGAACCCGCAGCCCGCGCAGACCAGCCGCTCGACCGAATCGCCGTCCGGCACCTGCCGGACGAAGCCGTCGAAGGGATCCACCGCGCCGCCGGACGAAGTCGTCATCTCCCGCAGAATGGGGCGTCGGCCGGCCGCCGACAAGCCGTGCGGGCTTGCGCGGTGCGCCGGAACGGTCCTTTCCTGTGACCATGGATCCCGCCCGGCCGGTCGCCGCCGACGACGAGCGCACGCTGGCGGCGCTGCTCGAGGCCGCCGCCAGGGCGCTCGTCGCCGACGACCTGCCGCGTGCCGCGATGTTCGGCTTCGCGGCGATCGAACGCTTCCCCGAGGCATGGGAGGCGCTGGGGTTCCTCTCCAACCTCTTCCTGCGCGTGCAGCACTACCCCCTGGCGGAGGCGGCGCTGCGCTCGGCCCTGGAGCGGCGCCCGGGCGCCCTGCCGCTGCGCTACAACCTGATGCTGCTGCTGCTGCGCCAGCGCCGCCTCGCGGAGGCCTGGCCGCTGCGCGACGGACGCGTCGCGTGGGAGCGTGCCAAGGGCGTCGCGCCGCCGACGACCGGCGATCTGCCGACATGGCTTCCGGGCGCCCCGGCCGCCGGGGTCCTGATCTGGTCGTCCAGCCTCTCGATGACGCCGCTCCTGCTGGGCCTGGTGGCGGAGATGCCGGTCGCGGCCGGCCCGATCGTGCTCGCCGTGCCGGCGCGGCTGACGGCGCTGGCGGCGCGCAGCCTGCCCGCCGTCACGGTGACGGCGTTCGTCCCCGACCTGGCGGCGGTCGCCGCGGCGCACGGCGTCGGCCGGCACCTGCCGCTCGAGGAGCTGGCGCCGCTGCTGCGGCCCGACGTCGCCGCCTTTCCCGCCCGCGTGCGCGCCGCCGTCGCCGATCCCGATGCGACCGCGCGGCTCGCCCGGCGCTACCGCCGGTCGGGCGCGCCCACCATCGGCATCGCCTGGGCGACCAGCAATCAGGCGGCCGGCTACAAGGCGCTGGCTCTGGCGCGGCTCGCGGCGGCCATCCCGGCGCCGGCGACGCTCGTCAATCTGCAGTACGGCAGGGTCGCCGACGAGGTGGCGGCCCTGCCGCCGGCGGAGCGCGCCCGGGTGGTGCTCGACCCGGCGATCGATCCGCTGGGCGACCTCGATCCCTACGCCGCGCAGATCGCGGCCTGCGACGCCGTGGTGACGGTGGCCGGGCTCGCCGCCCATCTCGCGGGCGCGCTCGCGGTGCCGACCATCGTGCTGGTGCCGATCGGGCTGGTCACCGCCTGGTACTGGCACGACGGCGACGGGCCCAGCCTTTGGCACCCCTCGGTGCACATGCTGCACCAGCGCCGCCGCGGTGACTGGGACGCCTGTCTCGCTGCTATCCCGGCGGCTCTCGACCGCCTGCTCGGCCGTTCGCCAGCGCCTTGATCGCGGCGCGCGCCAGGCGGTCGGCGCGCTCGTTCTCGGGGTGCCCGGCATGGCCGCGCACCCAGTGCCAGCTGACGTGGTGGCGACGGGCGGCGGCATCGAGGCGCTGCCACAGGTCGACGTTCTTCACCGGCTTCTTGTCGGCCGTCTTCCAGCCGTTGCGCTTCCAGCCATGGATCCATTTCCCGATGCCGTCGCGCAGATACATGCTGTCGGTGTGGATGCGCGCGCGCACCGGCCGGGTCAGGGATTCGAGGCCGGCGATGGCCGCCATCAGCTCCATGCGGTTGTTGGTGGTCGCCGCCTCGCCGCCCGACAGCTCGCGCTCGCGGCCGCGCCAGCGCAGCACCACGCCCCAGCCGCCGGGGCCGGGGTTGCCGCTGCACGCCCCGTCGGTGAAGAGCTCGACCGGCTCGCCCTCGCCGCCCTCCGGCGCGGGCGTCTCAGCCGAGGCCATAGGCACCGACGTCGCGCACGCCCTGGTGGAAGCGCAGCTTGTGCAGGTACTCGAGCGGGTCCTTGGGCTTCACGAACGCGCCCGCGGGATGGTTGAGCCAGTCGTAGAGCCGCGTCAGCAGGAAACGCAGCGCACTGCCGCGGGCCAGCATCGGCAGCGCCGCATACTCGACCTGAGAGAGCGGTCGCGCCGCGTGGTAGCGGGTCAGCAGCAGCCGTGCCTTGGTGACGTTGAAGGCACCGTCGGCCTCGAAGCACCAGGCGTTGAGGCAGATCGCCACGTCGTAGGCGAAGGCGTCGGTGCAGGCGAAGTAGAAGTCGATGACTCCCGACACCGCGTTGTCGCGGAAGAACACGTTGTCGGGGAACAGGTCGGCGTGGATGACGCCCTCGGGCAGGTCGCGCGGCCAGCCGGCCTCCAGCCGGTCGAGCTCGGCCGCCAGCTCCTCGGCCAGCCCCGGGCGGACCTCGTGGGCGCGCGGGGCAGCGGCCTCCAGCAGCGGCCGCCAGCCGGCCAGCGACAGGTTGTTGGCGCGGCGCATCGGGAAGTCGGCGCCGGCCCGGTGCAGGCGCGCCAGCGCGCCGCCGACGCCGGCACAATGGACGGGCTGGATGCGCCGCGGCCACAGCCCCTCGAGGAAGGTGACGATCGCCGCCGGACGGCCGCTCAGCCGGCGCAGCGCGACGCCGTCGCGGCCCTTCACCGGCACCGGGCAGGCGAAGCCCTTGGCCGCGAGATGCTCCATCAGGCCGAGGAAGAACGGCAGGTCGTCGGCCCGCACGCGCTTTTCGTAGAGCGTCAGGATGTAGCTGCCCCGCTCGGTGCGCAGCAGGAAGTTGGAGTTCTCCACCCCCTCGGCGATGCCCTTGAAGGCCAGCACGTCGCCGATGTCGTACTCGGCGACGAAGGCGGCGAGATCGTCGTCGAGAACGTCGGTGTAGACCGCCAATCCGGGCTCCGTGGCAGGGTGGGCGGCGCTTGTGCCGGCTCCGCCGGCTCGACTACAGTCGCCGCCGCGGCGCGGGCGCGGACCTTAGACGAAGCCTCCGCCGTTGCAAAGTCGCCGGCGGTTGTCGCCGGGCGACGCTGCGGGGAGCACGCGATGACCGATCCGGTTCCGGCGCAGTTGGCGCCCTACAACTTCACGGTGAAGGCCGGGCGGAAGTATTTCTGGTGCGCGTGCGGGCGCTCGCAGCGCCAGCCCTTCTGCGACGGCTCGCATTCCGGCACCACCCTGTCGCCCGTCGTCTACACGGCGCTGGCCGACGAGGAGCTGTGGTTCTGCGGCTGCAAGCAGACGAAGTCGCCGCCCTTCTGTGACGGCAGCCACGAGATGCTGGCATGAGGCCGAACCCCGTTCGCCGCGCCGCGGGCGCGGCTCTCGTCGCGCTGCTGCTCGCCGGGTGCAGCAGCCTCAATCCCTTCGCCGCCAAGGACCCGCCGCCCGCCTGCCCGGTGGCGATCGTCGTCGACGATCTCTCCCGGATGACGGAGTTCCGGCCGGGTACGGGCCGCGACCTCGCCGACGTCGTCCATTCCGCGGCGATCGAACGGGTCGACGCGTCGTGCGAGTACGATCGGCGGCGCAAGGTCACGGTCCAGACGGTGGTGAACCTGATCGTCGAGCGCGGTCCCGCCGACCGCACGCGCAAGGCCGACCTCACCTACTTCGTCGCCGTCGCCGATCCGCAGGGCCGGGTGACGGCGCGCGAGACCTTCACGACGCCGGTCCGGTTCGAAGGCAACTTCACGCGGATGCAGACGAGCGAGGAGACCGAGCAGGTGATCCCGCTCGGCGGCGGCTCCGGAGCGGGCTACCGCATCTATGTCGGCTTCCCGCTGACGCCCGAGCAGCTCGAGGCCAACCGCAAGCGGGCGCGCTGAAGCGGGCTCGGAAAGGCCGATGGTGGCGGGACGATCGCTCGGCGGTTGACATTGCCGCCGGGGGGACTAGCCTCGACGTCGTCCGGTGACCCCGTGCGGGAGAGATCGGCGGACCGGGTCGCCGTGAGGCGCTCCGGTCGTGGCCGGAGCCGAAGGCGCAACCGCCCCGGAAACGCTCAGGCAAAAGGACCGCGCGGGGAGGACACTCTGGAAAGCGGGCGGATGATCGCCCCACCGACGAGGTAAGCCGCGTCGCCGCGGTGAATCTTTCAGGTTCTCGGGACAGAGGGGGCGAACGCGGGAGCCGTTCGGCCTCCGCGCGCGCGGAACAGCCGGGGTCCCGATGCCGACGACAGACACGCCGCTCAAGGAAACGCCGCTCCACGCCCTGCACGTCGCGCTGGGCGCCCGCATGGTCGAGTTCGCGGGCTATGCCATGCCCGTGCAGTACCCGACCGGGATCCTGACCGAGCATCTGCACACGCGGGCCGCGGCGGGCCTCTTCGACGTCTCGCACATGGGGCAGGTCCGCCTCTTCGGCGAGGGAGCGGCCGTCGCGCTCGAGACGCTGGTGCCGGGCGACATCCAGGGCCTGGCGCCGGGACGGCAGCGCTACACGCTCTTCACCAACGACGGCGCCGGCATCCTCGATGACCTGATGGTGACCAACGCCGGCGACCATCTCTTCGTCGTCGTCAACGCCGCCTGCAAGGACGCCGACCTCGCTCACCTCCAGGCCGGCCTGGCCGGGAAGTGCCGGATCGAGGCGGCGTTCGACCGCGCGTTGCTCGCCCTGCAGGGGCCGCAGGCCGCCGCCGTGCTGCAGCGCCACGCGCCCGGCATCGCCGGCATGGCCTTCATGTCCGGTCGCGCCGTCGCGGTCGACGGCGTCCCCTGCTTCGTCACCCGTTCGGGCTACACCGGGGAGGACGGGTTCGAGATCGCGATCCCGGCCGAGCACGCCTCGCGAGTGGCGCAGCGCCTGCTCGCCGAGCCGGAGGTCAAGCCGATCGGCCTCGGCGCTCGCGACTCGCTGCGCCTGGAGGCCGGGCTCTGCCTCTACGGTCACGACATCGACACGACGACCACGCCGATCGAGGCCGCGCTCGCCTGGGTCATCGGCAAGCGCCGGCGTGCCGAGGGCGGTTATCCCGGCCACGCGGTCGTCGCCGACCAGCTGAAGAACGGTACGCGCCGCCGGCGCGTCGGCCTCGTCCCCGAGGGTCGCCAGCCGGCACGCGAGGGCACGCCGCTCACCGACGCCGCCGGTGCGGCGGTCGGCACGATCACCTCGGGCGGTTTCGGCCCCAGCGTCGGCGGTCCCGTCGCCATGGGCTACGTCGCGAGCACGTTCGCCGCGGACGGTACCGTCGTCCGGGCGGTGGTGCGCGGCCAGCCGCGGCCCGCCACCGTCACCGCCATGCCCTTCTTCCCCCATCGCTATCACCGTCCGTGAGGAACCCATGAGCGCGCTCAAGTTCACCCAGGAGCACGAGTGGATCCGCGTCGAGGGCGACCTCGGTACCGTAGGAATCACCGATTTCGCCCAGAGCCAGCTCGGCGACGTCGTGTTCGTCGAGCTGCCGGCGATCGGCAAGAAGGTCACGAAGGGTGGTGATGCCGCCGTCGTCGAATCGGTGAAGGCGGCGAGCGAGGTGTATTCGCCGGTCACCGGCGAGGTGGTCGAGACCAACCAGGCGATCGTCGACGACCCGGCCACGGTCAACAGCGACCCGCTGGGCGGCGCGTGGTTCTTCAAGGTCCGCCTCGCCGACAAGGGCGAGCTCGACGGGATGATGGACGAGGCGGCCTACGCCGAGTTCGTGAAGGGGTCGCACTGACATGCGCTACCTGCCGCTGACCGAGGCGGACCGGCGATCGATGCTGGCCACCATCGGGGTGCCCTCCGTCGACGCGCTGTTCCGCGACGTGCCGGAACGCGCCCGCCGGTCGGCGCCGCTCGACCTGCCGCCGCACCAGGGCGAGCTGGAGGTCGAGCGCGCCCTCTCGGCCATGGCCGCCAGGAACGTCGCCGCCGGGTCCGCGCCGTTCTTCCTCGGCGCCGGCGCCTATCGCCATCATGTGCCGGCGGCCGTCGACCATCTCATCCAGCGCGGCGAGTTCCTGACGTCCTACACGCCCTACCAGCCGGAAGTGACGCAGGGGACGCTGCAGTATCTCTTCGAGTTCCAGACGCAGGTGGCACTGGTCACCGGCATGGAGGTGGCGAACGCCTCGCTCTACGACGGGGCGACCGCCACTGCCGAGGCCGTGGCGATGGCCAACCGGGTGACCAGCCGGGACAAGGCCGTGCTGTCGGGCGGCCTGCATCCGCACTATCGCGAGGTGGTGGAGACGCTGGCGCGCTTCGTCGGCTCCAGGGTCGAGGCGCTGCCGCTCGATCCGGAGGGCGGCGAGGATCTCGCCCGGCACATCGACGGCGAGACCTCCTGCGTCGTCGTGCAGTATCCGAGCTTCTTCGGACGCGTCCGCGACCTGCGCGCGATTGCCCAGGCCTGCCATGCCAAGGGCGCGCTGCTGGTCGTCGTGGTGACGGAGATCGTCGCGCTCGGCGCGCTGACGCCGCCCGGCGAGATGGGGGCCGACATCGTCGCGGCCGAGGGCCAGTCGATCGGCAACGGCCTCAACTTCGGCGGCCCGCATGTCGGCCTGTTCGCCACGCGCGAGCGCTTCGTGCGCCAGATGCCGGGCCGGCTCGTCGGCCAGACGACCGATGCCGAAGGGCGCCGCGGCTGGGTGCTGACGCTGTCGACGCGCGAGCAGCATATCCGCCGCGAGAAGGCGACCAGCAACATCTGCACGAACTCCGGCCTGTGCGCGCTGGCGTTCACCATCCATCTCTCGATGCTGGGCGAGGAGGGGCTGACGCGGCTGGCGCGGCTCAACCACGCCAAGGCGGTCCGGCTCGCCGACCGCCTGGCCGGCGTGCCCGGCGTCGGCGTGCTCAACGATACCTTCTTCAACGAGTTCACCGTGCGGCTGCCGAAGCCGGCGGCCGGCATCGTCGACGCGCTCGCCCGTGTGCCGGTCATCGCCGGCGTGCCGGTCTCCCGCTTCGCCCCGGGCCACGACGACCTGCTCCTGGTCGCCGCCACCGAAACCAATACCGAGGCCGACATGGATGCCTTCGCCTCGGCCCTCGCGGAGACGCTGCGATGAGCGACTGGAGCAAGGCCCTCGCGGGCTTCGCCGCCGACGGCGCGGGACCGGGAACGATCACCGGCAACCGCGGCCTGCAGATCGAGGAGCCGCTGATCTTCGAGCAGGATGCCGACGGCCGGACCGGCGTCGACCTGCCCGAGCCCCCGACGGTCGCCGCGCGTCTCGGCGGGCTGGAGCGCAAGGGAGCGATCGGCCTGCCCGGCCTGTCGGAGCCGCAGGTCGTGCGCCACTACACCCGCCTCAGCCAGAAGAACTTCGCGATCGATTCCGGCCTCTACCCGCTGGGCTCGTGCACGATGAAGCACAATCCCCGGCTGAACGAGCGGATGGCGCGCCTGCCCGGCTTCGGCGATCTGCATCCGCTGCAGCCGGAGAGCACGGTGCAGGGCGCGCTCGCCCTGATGGATGCGCTCGCCGGCTGGCTGAAGATACTGACCGGGATGCCCGCAGTCGCCCTGTCGCCCGGCGCGGGAGCCCATGGCGAGCTGTGCGGCATCATGACCATCCGCGCCGCGCTCGAGGCGCGGGGCGACATGCGCCAGCGCATCCTCGTCCCGGAGTCGGCGCACGGCACCAACCCGGCGACGGCCGCCGCGTGCGGCTACGGGGTCGAGGCGATCCCGGCGAACGCGCGCGGCCGCGTCGACCTGGCGGCCCTGAAGGCGAAGCTCGACGGCGGCGTCGCGGCGATCATGCTGACCAATCCCAACACCTGCGGCCTCTTCGAGGACGAGATCCTGGAGATCGCCGCCGCGGTGCACGGGGCCGGTGCCTTCTTCTACTGCGACGGGGCCAACTTCAACGCCATCGTCGGGCGGGTGCGGCCGGCCGACCTCGGCATCGACTGCATGCACATCAACCTGCACAAGACCTTCTCGACGCCGCACGGCGGCGGCGGCCCCGGGTCGGGCCCGGTGGTCCTGGCCGCGGCACTGGCGCCGCACGCGCCGCTGCCCTGGGTCGTGCATGGGCCGGACGGCTTCCGGCTGGTCGAGCAGGCCGACCAGGCGGACGGTACCGCCGGCACCATCGGCCGCCTCAAGGGCTTCCACGGCCAGATGGGCATGTTCGTGCGCGCGCTCGCCTACATGATGAGCCATGGCGGCGA
>JADZBA010000182.1 GCA_020852355.1 Alphaproteobacteria bacterium | reverse complement strand
GAAAACATCGAGATGGGCTACATCTTCGAACACCTCGTCATGCGCTTCAACGAGCAGGCGAACGAGGAAGCGGGCGACCACTTCACCCCGCGCGAGGTGATCCGCCTGATGACGCACCTCGTCTACACGGGCGAGGAGGACGTCTACAGGCCAGGCGTCTATCGCGAGATATACGACCCTGCCTGCGGCACCGGCGGCATGCTCTCGGTGTCGGAGGAGACGATCCGCGCCGGCCACGCCCGCGCCACCCTCGCTCTCGGCGGCCCGGAGTACAACGACGAGAGCTGGGCGATCTGCTGCTCGGACATGCTCATCAAGGACGAGGAGACCGACCACATCGTCCTCGGCGACACGCTGGGCGACGGCAAGACTGCCGACGGGTTTCCGGGCCGCCAGTTCCACTACCTGCTCGCCAATCCGCCCTTCGGCGTGGAGTGGAAGGACCAGCAGAAGGTGGTCGAGAAGGAAGCGAAGGAGCTGGGCTTCTCCGGCCGGTTCGGCGCTGGGCTGCCGGCGATCAACGACGGCTCGCTGCTGTTCCTGCAGCACATGATTTCCAAGATGAAGGACCCGCCCGCAATGGGCGGCGAAGGGTCCAAGATCGCCATCATCTTCAACGGCTCGCCCCTCTTCAGCGGCGATGCCGGCTCCGGCCCGTCCAATATCCGCCGCTGGATCATCGAGAACGACTGGCTCGACGCGATCGTCGCGCTGCCCGACCAGCTCTTCTACAACACCGGCATCTTCACCTATGTCTGGCTCGTCACCAACCGCAAGGCGGCGGAGCGGCGCGGCAAGGTGCAGCTGATCGACGGCACGCGCTTCTTCGTGCGCATGAAGAAGAGCCTCAACAACAAGCGCAACGAGTTGAGCGAGGCGCACATCGCGCGGCTGACGGAGATCTACGAGGCCTTCACCGATGGCGAGCGCGAGACCGTGTCGGTCGACGGCAAGCCCGAAAGCCGCGTGGTCAGCCGCATCTTCGAGAATCGGGAGTTCGGTTTCCTCAAGATCACGGTCGAGCGGCCGCTGCGGCTGAGCTTCGAGGCGACGCCCGCACGTCTGGCACGGCTGGACGAGCAGCCCGCCTTCGCGGCGCTGGCCGTGTCCAGGAAGCGGAAGGACGCCACGGCGGTCGAGGCGGAGGAGAAGGCGGGGCGCGAGACGCAGGATGCGATCCGCGCCGTGCTGCCGGGTCTGGCGCGCGGGGGCCGTTACAGGGACCGCGCACGCTTTGAGGCGGACCTGGATGCCGCCGCGAAGCGCGCGAGGCTCAAGCTGCCGGCACCACTGAAGAAGGCGATCTTTGCCGCGCTCGGCGAGCGCGATCCCCAGGCGGAAATCTGCCGCGACGGCAAGGGCAAGCCGGAACCCGACAGCGAACTGCGCGACACGGAGAACGTGCCGCTTCCGCTCGGCACGGCCCTGCCCCTGCCGATCGGCTTCGGCCCCGATCAGCCCAACGATGTGCTGGTGGCGGCGATGCGCCCGGCGATCGACGCCTACATGGCGGCCGAGGTCCTGCCGCATGTGTCCGACGCCTGGGTCGACCATGAGAAGACGAAGGTCGGCTACGAAATCCCGATCAACCGGCACTTCTACGTCTACAAGCCGCCGCGACCGCTGGCGGAGATCGAGGCGGACATTCGGGCGCTCGAAGGGGAGATCGCCGAGCTGCTCAAGGGGCTCGCAGCGTGAGCGTAGCCAACTTCGCAGAGGCGCCATGGCCGTGCAGAAGGCTCAAATTCTGTGCCACCTACAACGACGAGACTCTTTCCGATAACACCGATGACTTTAAGCTAATAGAGTATGTCGAAATCTCTGATGTCTCGATTGTAGAGGGAATTCGAAGCTCGACACCTATGCTATTCCACGAGGCTCCTTCAAGGGCGCGGCGGAAGGTCAGGGCCGGCGACGTTCTTGTTTCAACCGTGAGAACATACCTCAAGGCAATAGTGGCGCTCACAGAGGCGCCCGAGAACCTTATTGCGTCGACTGGCTTCTGTGTCATCCGACCGACCGAAGACTTACACGCGGGATACGCCGGCTGGGTGGCGAAATCGGAGGAGTTCGTCGGCGAGGTCGTTTCGCGCTCGGTTGGCGTGAGCTATCCCGCGATCAACGCGAGTGAACTCCTCGATATCAAGGTGCCGCTTCCACCCCTCGAAATCCAGAAGCGCATCGCAGCATTCCTGGATGAGAAGACGGCGCGGATCGATGCGCTGATCGCGAAGAAGCGGGCGCTGCTGGAGCGGCTGGCGGAAAAGCGACAGGCGATCATCACCCAAGCCGTCACCAAGGGCCTCAACCCGGCCGCCCCCATGAAGGACAGCGGCATCCACTGGCTTGGGGCTATTCCGGCGCACTGGCAGGTGAAGCGGCTGAAATACGTCTCTCCCCGTGTGACCGTCGGCATCGTCGTCACGCCCGCCGCCTACTACACCGATGAAGGCGTGCTTGCCCTGCGTGGTCTAAACGTCAGGACGATGGGCTTTGACCTGTCCGACACCCGCAACATCACCCGGGACGGGCACGAGTTAAATCGCAAGTCGGAGCTACGTGAAGACGACTTGGTCGCTGTTCGAACCGGCGCGCCGGGCACGACAGCGATCGTCACCGGCGAACTTGCGGGCTGCAACTGCGTCGATCTTGTGATCATACGCAAACCGGCTGAGGCCGCGCCGCGTTATCTTGGGTGGTTTCTCAACAGCGACGTTGCAAAGACCCAGTACTCGCTCGGCTCCGAGGGCGCCCTTCAACAGCACTTCAATGTGGAAACGTCGAAGGAGGTCAGCTTAACGCTGCCCCCACTGAAAGAGCAGCACGAGATTGCCGCGTATATCGATACCGCGCTCGCCGCTCACGACCGCCAGTCGGGCATGGTCGAGACCAGCGTCAGCCGCCTGCAGGAGTACCGCGCGGCCATCATCACCGCCGCCGTGACCGGCCGGATCGAAGGGCTTCAGTGATGGTCGGCCATACCGAAACCGACTTCGAACGCGCCATCGAATACGGCCTCATTACCCAGGACCGCTACCAGAAGCGCGCGCCTGCCGGCTTCGACCCGGCGACGGCGCTGTTTCCCGAGGACTTGATCGGCTTCATCCGCGACAGCCAGCCTGCGCGGTGGGCGCAGCTTGCCGCGATGCTGAAGGACCGCACGGCGGACATGGTTCTCGACAGCCTGACCAAGGAGCTGGCGAGCAAGGGCGCGCTCGGCGTGCTGCGGCACGGCTTCAAGTGCTATGGCAAGGAACTGCGGCTCGCCTTCTTCCGGCCGAACTCGGGCATGAACCCGGACAGCGCGGCGCGATATGCCGCCAACCGCCTCACCATCGCCCGGCAGGTCGCCTTCGCATCGCAAGCGCTTAAGCGGCCGGACGGGGCGCCGCGCACCTGCATCGTCGACCTGGTGCTGAGCCTGAACGGCCTGCCGGTCGTCACCGCGGAGCTGAAGAACCCGTTGACCGGTCAGCGCGCGGCCGACGCCTGCCAGCAGTACAAGACCGACCGCGACGGGCGCGACCGGCTGTTCCGCTTCAAGGAACGTGCGCTCGTCCATTTCGCGATCGATCCCGACGAAGCCTGGATGACGACCGAGCTGAAGGGAGCCGAGACGCTGTTCCTGCCCTTCAACCGCGGCCACGGCTTCGGGGCGGGCAACCCGCCGGTCGCGGGCAACTGGAAGACGCACTATCTGTGGGACGAGGTGCTGCGGGCCGACAGCCTGCTCGACATCCTGCAGCGCTTCATGCACCTGGAGGTGAGCGAGCGGACGATCGACACGCCGACGGGCAAGCGCACGGTGCGGCGCGAGGCGATGATCTTCCCCCGCTATCACCAGCTCGACGCCGTGCGGAAGCTGGTCGGCCATGCGCGCGAGCACGGGCCGGGGCGCAACTATCTGATCCAGCACTCGGCCGGGTCGGGCAAGTCGAACAGCATCGCGTGGCTGGCGCACCGGCTGGCCGGCCTGCACGACGCGGCGGACGCCAAGGTGTTCGATTCGGTGATCGTCATCACCGACCGCCGCGTGCTCGACCAGCAGCTGCAGAACACGATCTATCAGTTCGAGCACAAGACCGGCGTCGTCGAGAAGATCGACGAGAACACGCAGCAGCTGGCGAAGGCGCTGGCCGGCGGCACGCCGATCATCATCTCGACCATCCAGAAGTTCCCCTTCATCAGCCAGGCGATCCGCACGCTGGAGAAGAAGGGCGAGGGGTTGGCGCTCGACACGGCGGGCAGGCGCTTCGCGGTGATCGTGGACGAGGCGCACAGCTCGCAGTCGGGCGAGACGGTGGCCGCCCTCAAGGGCATCCTGAACAAGGACGGCATCGCCGACGCCATCGCCGCCCAGCTCGGCGACGAGGAGGACGACGCCCTGTCCGACGAGGCGCGCGCCGCCATCCTGAAGGAGGCGCTGAGCCGCGCACGGCAGCCGAACCTCAGCTTCTTCGCCTTCACCGCGACGCCGAAGTTCAAGACCAAGGCGGTGTTCGACGAGTCGGGGCCGACGGGGGCGGCCCCGTTCCACGAATACTCGATGCGTCAGGCGATCGAGGAGGGCTTCATCCTCGACGTTCTGCAGAACTACACCACCTACAAGCGCTTCTTCGGTCTGGTGAAGCAGGTCGAGGGCGACCCCAATGTGCCCAAGAAGGCGGCCGCCAAGGCGCTCGGCCAGTTCCTGGAACTGCACCCGGTCAACGTCGATCAGGTGGTGCAGGTCATCATCGAGCATTTCCGGCTCAAGGTGCTGCACGAGCTGGGCGGCCGGGCCAAGGCGATGGTGGTCACCGGCTCGCGGCTCTCGGCGGTGAAGTACAAGCGGGCCTTTGACCGCTATATCCGCGAGAAGGGCTACAGCGGCATCCGTGCGCTCGTCGCCTTCTCCGGGACGGTGGAGGACCCGGATCAACCGGGAGCGACCTTCACCGAGGTCGGCATGAACGACGGGCTGCCGGAGCGGGAGCTGCCCGAGCGGTTCGGCGGCGAGGCTTATCGCATCCTGATCGTGGCCGAGAAGTATCAGACAGGCTTCGACCAGCCGCTCCTGCAGACCATGTACGGGGTCAAGAAGCTGGCGGGCGTGCAGGCGGTGCAGACCTTGTCGCGGCTCAACCGCACCACGCCGGGCAAGACGCGCACCTTCGTCCTCGATTTCCGCAACGAGGAGGACGACATCTTCAAGGCCTTCAAGCCCTACTACGAGACCACCCCGGTCGGCGAGAATGCCGACCCGCAGAAGCTGAACCAGCTGCACCACGAGCTGCTGCAGGCGGCCATCTTCACGCCCCAGGACGTGACGGACTTTGCGGCCGTCTGGTTCAAGGCCACGCGCGATCCGAGCGGGCAGGACCACAAGCAGATGAACGCCGTCCTCGACCGCTGCGTCGCACGCTTCAAAGAACGGGACGAGGAGGAGCAGGAGGCCTTCCGAGGCGTGCTGACCGCCTTCCGCAACCTGTACGGCTTCCTCTCGCAGATCCTGCCCTACATCGACGAGGAACTGGAGCGGCTCTACGCCTTCGTGCGGAACCTCGGGTCCAAGCTGCCCCCTCCCGGCGATGGCTCCCGCTTCACGCTCGACGATGACGTGGCGTTGAAGTTCTTCCGGCTGCGGCAGGTGAGCGAAGGGGCCATCGACCTCGGAAAGGGCGAGGTCGATCCGCTGAAGGGGCCGACCGATGTCGGAACCGGGCGGCAGAAGGACACCGACGTCGCCCTGTCGACCCTGATCGATCAGCTCAACGAGCGGTTCGGGACGGACTTCACGGAGGCCGACCAGCTGTTCTTCGATCAGGTCCGCTTGGCCGCGGAGGGCAACGACGAGGTAGTCGAAGCCGCGAAGGCGAACAGCGAGGCGAACTTCTCGGCCTATTTCGGCCGCAAACTCGACGACCTGTTCATTCAGCGGATGGAGGGGAACGACGAGATTTTCAAACGGGTGATGAGCGACCAGCAGTTCCGCTCAGCCGCCCAGGAATATCTGGCCCGGCAGGTTTACGGGCGGGTCAGAGGCGAGCCGCCGGCAGGTCCGTAGCGCGTCCCAGCGGGAGCCGCAAACGCCCCAGCACGAACCGGATTGTGGGGCAATTTGTGGGTTGAGTGCGTGTTGCCTGAGGAAACAGACAATCAATTCAATAACTTATGGCAAAAAGTTGGCGGATGGGGTGGGATTCGAACCCACGAGGCGTTGCCGCCCGCCGGTTTTCAAGACCGGTGCATTCAACCGCTCTGCCACCCATCCGTATAGCGATATCAGTCTCTTATCCGCCGTTTTTCGAGCTGACGACCGCGCCGTCGGCACCCAGCATCGGCCGGACGTTCTAGAGCCGTTCGGATGGCCGCGTCCACTTTCGCGACCGCTTCCCGGCGGCCCGAGAGCGACTGCCCCTATCCGGAGGCCGAGGAGCACGCCGGCAGTCGGCGCAGCGCGACGCGGCCGATCTTCCCCATCGCCTTGTGCGGTGGCGCATCCAGGGCCACCATCCGCACCGGGCTGCGCGCCTCGGGGATGCCGACCGCGGCGACCTCGGGGGGGGGGGGCGGCGAGGCGACCCTCGACATCGGCCGGATAGACCTTCACGCCGTCGACGTCGATGAGGCCGCCATCGCCCGGATAGAACCAGCCGCCGGCCAAGCGGCTCGACGCGTCCGGGACGTCGTCCGGCAGCCCAGAGGAAACAGCGGGCCGCGAGAGCGCAGCGTGCCGATGGTGGATGGCGGGCAGGGCCGGTCGTTCTCGTCGACGATCGCCATCTCCATACCGGCAATGGACCGGGCGGGTCTTCCCGCGCTCCACCGCCGCCGGGCACGGTTTCGCCACAGCGGCGTTCCGTGCCATGACATGCCCATGGCCTACGTTCTCGGCAAGGTTCTCTGGTACCTGAGCGCGCCGGGCAACCTGCTGGTCATCCTGCTGGTGGCGGGCTACCTGGCGCTGGTGGCGGGGGCGCGGCGCACGGCCCACCTGCTGTTGCTGCCCGTGGTCGTGGGCAGCGTCACGCTCGCGGTGCTGCCGATCGGCGACTGGCTGCTGGCACCGCTGGAGGATCGCTTCGTCGTGCCCGTTCCGGCGCCCGACCGGGCCGACGGGATCGTCGTGCTGGGGGGCGCGCTCGACAGCCGGCTGTCGGCCGCGCGCGGGACGGCGATCCTCACCGAGCATGCCGAGCGGCTGACCGAGGCCGTCGTCCTGTCCCGGCGTTACCCCGCGGCGCGCATCCTCCTGGCGAGCGGCGAGGCGGGTCTGTTCCCCGAGGGCCATCCCGAGGCGCCGGCAATGCGCCGGTTCCTCGTCGGGCTCGGCGTCGCCGACGACCGCATCATCGAGGAATCGCTGTCGCGCAACACCGCGGAGAACGCATTGCGCGCCAAGCTGCTGGCCGACCCGCAGCCCGGCGAGATCTGGCTCCTCGTCACCTCCGCCTTCCACATGCCGCGGGCGGTCGGCAGCTTCCGGCGCGTCGGCTGGAGCGTCGTGCCGTGGCCGGTCGACCATCTGACGCCGGGGCCGACGGTCGACCCCGGCTACGATTTCAACTTCCGGCGCGGCCTCGCCCGCGTCCACCTCGCGCTCAAGGAATGGATCGCGCTGGTCGCCTACCGGCTGCTCGACCGCACGGACACGCTGTTTCCCGCGCCGTCAGGGACGCCCGCCTGACAGCGACACGAGGCCGAGCGCCAGGGCGGCCGCCATGCCCAGCGCGACGGCGCCGCCGGCGGCGAGGCGCAGCGGCCGCCGCCATCGGCTCTCCGCCGGGAGCGCGCGCTCCACCAGGAAGAACAGCACCGCCGCCATGGCCACCGCTGCGAAGACACGGCCATCCTCCAGCATCTCTCTCCTCCTGGGTCGCAATCGGTCGGCGACCGGGACGTTGAGCGGGACTCGGCGCCCGTGGCACACATGGACGATGGCGACACCCCGATTCTCTCTCGTCCGGCGCCTCGCGGTCGCGGTCGCATTGACCCTGGCATCGGTCGCCGGCCCGGCCATGGCCAACGAGCAACCCTTCGACGCCTGGCTCGCGGAGCTGCGCCAGGAGGCGTTGGGCCGCGGCATCGCGCCGGCCACCCTCGACGCGGCCTTCGTCGGCATCGAGCCGATCCCGCGGGTCATCGAGCTCGATCGCCGCCAGCCCGAAGGTACCATGACCTTCGCGGAGTACCGCACGCGGGTCGTCTCGCCGCAGCGCATCGAGACCGGGCGGCAGAAGCTGGCGGAGCACGCCATGCTGCTGAAGGAGGTGGAGCGGCGCTATGGCGTGCCGGCGCGCTTCATCGTGGCGCTGTGGGGCGTGGAGACCGGCTACGGCCGCAACATGGGCACCTACCCGGTGGTGGGGGCGCTGGCCACGCTGGCCTATGACGGGCGCCGGGCAGCCTTCTTCCGCAGCGAACTGCTGAACGCCCTGCGCATCCTCCAGGAGGGACACATCGCCCCGGCCGCGATGCGCGGATCGTGGGCCGGCGCCATGGGCCAGAGCCAGTTCATGCCGTCGAGCTTCCTGCGCTTCGCGGTCGACTACGACGGCGACGGGCGGCGCGACATCTGGGGCACGCAGGGCGACGTCTTCGCCTCGATCGCCAACTATCTCGCGTCGTCGGGCTGGGTCTCGGGCCTCGTGTGGGGACGCCCGGTGCTGGTTCCCGCCGGCTTCGACCGCGAGGCGTCGGGGGCCGACAACCGCCGGCCGCTCGGCGACTGGACGCGGCGCGGGGTCCGGCAGATCGACGGCAAGCCGCTGCCGGCGGCCGACGTGCAGGCGGGCATCGTCCTCCCCGAGCGCGATGCGCAGGCGCCGGCATTCGTCGTCTACGAGAATTTCCGCGTCCTGCTGCGCTGGAACCGGTCGAACTATTTCGCGCTCGCCGTGTCGGAGCTTGCCGACCGGATCGCGGCACCCTAGCGTCACCGTATCTGGTGGGAAGATGCGCACAGAATCGCAGATGTGGCGGCCGAGATCCCTGACGACAGCCCTGGCAGCGGTGGCGCTGCTGCTGGGCGGCTGCGCCGGAACGACGCCGACGGGCGAGCAGCAGACCGGTGCCCGCGGCTCGCCCAGAGGCGTGTACAAGGTTGGAAATCCGTATCAAATCAGTGGTGTATGGTATTATCCTAAAGAAGATTACGAATATCGCGAGACCGGCATCGCCTCGTGGTACGGGGCCGACTTCCACGGCAAGTACACGGCCAACGGCGAGGCCTACGACATGACGGAAATGACGGCGGCCCATCGCACGCTGCCGCTGCCGTCGCTGGTGCGCGTGACGAATCTCGACAACGGCCGCTCGATCCTGCTGCGCGTCAACGACCGCGGGCCGTTCGCGCGCAGCCGCATCATCGACGTGTCGCGCCGCGGCGCGCAGCTCCTGGGCTTCGAGCGCCAGGGCACCGCCAAGGTCCGCGTCGAGATCATGGCCGACGAAAGCCGGCAGCTCGCCGAGATCTATCGCGGGTCGGGCACCATCGGCCAGGCGCTGGCGCGGACGCCGACGATCGGCGAGGGCGGGGCGGTGCTGGTCGCGGCGTCCGGATCGCCGCCCGCACTCGCGGCGGCCCCGGCGCCCGTCGTCGCGGCCACGCCGCCCCTGGCGGTCGAGGCGGTGCCCCTGCCCGCGCCGCAGATGGCCTCCGCGCCGCGCTCTCCGGCCGCGCCCGTGCCGGCGCCCTCGGCGCCGGAGGTCATCGACGCCGCCGCGGCCCCGCCGCCGGTGGTGACGATGGAGCCGGTGCGCCGCACCCAGATCTTCGTCCAGGCCGGGGCCTTCTCGCAGCGCGCCAATGCGGAGCGGGTGCGCCAGAACGTCACCGGCGCCGGCGCCGCACGGGTCACCACCGTCTCGGTCAGCGGCGCACCGCTGTTCCGCGTGCGCATCGGTCCGATGAAGTCCGTCGAGGACGCGGACGTCGCCCTTGCCCGCGTCGCCGACGCGGGCTACCCCGAAGCCCGGATCATCGTCGAATGAGCCACATCGCGTCCCTTCGCGCCGCCGCCGCGGCGCTCGCGCTGGCCGGATCGGCCGCGTCCGCCGCGGCCCAGGGCTTCGAAACGGCGGCGCGCGCCGCCTATGTCGTCGACTACGACACCGGCACCGTCCTCTACGAGAAGGAGGCGAGCGCCCGCATCCCGCCCGCGTCGATGAGCAAGATCATGACGATGTACGTCGTGTTCGAGCACATGAAGGCGGGAAGGCTGGCGCTCGGCGACGAGCTGCCGGTCAGCAAGGCCGCCTGGCAGATGGGCGGCTCGAAGATGTTCGTGAAGATCGACTCCCGCGTGAAGGTCGAGGATCTCGTCCGGGGCGTCATCGTGCAGTCCGGGAACGATGCGTGCATCGTGCTCGCCGAAGGCATCTCCGGTTCCGAGGAGGCGTTCGTCAAGCTGATGAACCAGCGGGCCAGGACGCTCGGGCTGACCGACAGCAACTTCGCCAACGTCACCGGCTGGCCCAACCCCGAGCACTACACCTCGGCGCGCGACCTCGCGCGCGTGGCCAGGCACCTGATCGCCGATTTTCCCGACCGCTATCGCTACTATTCGGAGCGCGAGTTCACCTTCAACGGCATCAAGCAGGGCAACCGCAACCCGCTGCTCTACAAGCCGCTGGGCGCCGACGGCCTCAAGACCGGCCACACCGAGGAGGCCGGCTACGGCCTCACCGCGTCGGCGGTGCGCGACGGCCGGCGCCTGATCATGGTCGTGACCGGCCTCCCCACCATGCGGGCCCGCGCCCAGGAATCCGAGCGGCTGCTCGACTGGGCGTTCCGCGAGTTCGACAACTACACGCTCGTCAAGGCGGGACAACCGCTGGAGAGCGCGGAAGTGTGGCTGGGCGACGCCGCGACGGTGCCGATGCAGGCCACTGCCGACCTCAGGGTGACGCTGCCCCGGCGCAGCCGCGACGAGGTCAAGGCCGTCGCCGTCTACGACGGGCCGGTCGCCGCCCCGATCGCCCAGGGGCAGCGGATCGGCACGCTGGAGATCCGCATCGGCGACCGCAAGATCGCCGAGACGCCGCTCGTCGCCGGTGCGGCCGTCGGCCGTCGCAACGTCTTCGGCCGTCTCGCCGCCGCCGCCGGCCGGCTCGTCAACGGGCCGCCGCGATAGCCGCCTTGGCCGCCGCGCGGTTCGTCACGTTCGAGGGCGGGGAGGGTGCGGGCAAGTCGACCCAGGTCGCCCGTCTGGCGGCGGCGTTGGCGGACGCGGGCGTCGCCGTCCGCCGCACCCGCGAGCCGGGCGGCTCCTTGGGCGCGGAGGAGATTCGCGGCCTGATCGTCGGCGGTGCGGCCGATCGCTGGGATGCGCGGACCGAAGCGCTGCTGATCGCCGCGGCGCGGCGCGACCATGTCGTGCGCACCATCCGCCCGGCGCTCGCGGCGGGGGAGTGGGTGCTGTGCGACCGCTTCACCGACTCGACGATGGCCTACCAGGGTGTGGCCGGCGGCGTCGGCCGCGAGGCGGTCGACTGGTTGCGCCGCTTCGCCGCCGACGACCTGGAGCCGGATCTGACGCTGGTGATCGACGTGCCGGTCGCCATGGGCCTCGCCCGGGCGGCCGCGCGCGCCGACGGCAAGCACCGTTTCGAGCTGCGCGACCGCGCGTTCCATGAGCGGCTGCGCGCCGCCTTCCTGGAGATCGCCGCGGGTGCGCCGCGACGCTGCGCCGTCGTCGACGGTGCCGCGGCGCCCGACGCGGTCGCCGCCGCGGTGCGCGATGCCGTGCGCGAGCGGCTCGGCGTGGCCCTGCCGTGACGGAAGACGGCGACGATCCCTACCTGCCGGCGCGCAATCCCTTCCTCTTCGGCCAGGAAGCGGCGGAGCGTGTGCTGCTGACCGCCTGGCGCAGCGGCCGCATGCCGCACGCCTGGCTGCTGACGGGCCCGCGCGGGGCAGGCAAGGCGACCCTGGCCCACCGCTTCGCCCGCTTCGTGCTGTCGGGCGGCCCGGTGTCGCCGGGCGGTGAGGGGCTCGCCGTCGATCCGTCCTCGCCGGGCGTCCGCCGGGTCCTCTCCGGCAGCCATCCCGACCTGCGGATCGTCGCCCGCAGCCCCAACGCCCAGGGCCGGCTGCGCCAGGAGATCGTGGTCGACGACGTGCGCGCGCTCGGCCAGTTCCTGCACATGACGCCCGGCGCGGGCGGCTGGCGGGTCGCCATCGTGGATGCGGCCGACGACCTCAACCGCAATGCCGCCAACGCGTTGCTGAAGGTGCTCGAGGAGCCGCCGCGGCAGGCGCTGCTGCTGCTGACCAGCCACAGCCCCGGCCGTCTGCTGGCGACCATCCGCTCGCGCTGCCGCCGGCTGCCGCTGTCGCCGCTGCCGGCCGCGGCGGTGGTCGCGGCGCTGCGCCGGCTGCGGCCCGACGTGGGCAGCGATGCGGCGACGGCCCTGGCGGTGCTGGCCGACGGCTCCATCGGCCGCGCCGTCGAGCTGGCCGACAAGGATGGCGTCGCAGCGTGGGGCGCGCTGATCGCACTGTTCTCCGCCTGGCCGCGCCTCGACCTGCCGCCGCTGATCGCCTGGGCCGAGCGCTTCACGCGGGCCGGGCAGGGCGACGGCTTCACGGTCGCCGCCGAGCTGCTGCTCGCCTGGATCGCCCGCGTCGCGGCGACGGCCGGCGGCCGGCCGATGGCGGAGGCGGTCGCGGGGGAGCACGCGGTCGTGGCCCGGCTCGCCGGCGGCGCTCGGCTTGATCGCTGGGTGACCCTGTGGGAAAAGACCAGCGACCTGTTCGCCCGCGCGGACGGGCTGGACCTGGACCGCAAGCACGTCCTCCTGTCCGCCCTTCTGGCGTTCGACCCCGCGACCGCGCGCTGAGGCGCAACGCGGCGGGGCGCCGCCGCCGCCGAGCCCTTCGAGGAGCGATGAGATGCCGACGGGGACGCCGTACTACATCACGACGCCCATCTACTACGTGAACGACGCGCCGCACATCGGCCATGCCTACACGACGCTGGCCTGCGACGTGCTGGCGCGCTTCATGCGCCTGGATGGCCGCATCGTGCATTTCCTGACCGGCACCGACGAGCACGGCCAGAAGGTCGAGAAGTCGGCGCGCGCCGCCGGCATGGACCCGCTCGCCTTCTGCGACAAGGTCTCGCAGAACTTCCGCGACCTCGCCCGCGCGATGAACTTCTCCAACGACGACTTCATCCGCACGACGGAGCAGCGCCACATCATCGCCTCCCAGGCGATCTGGAACGAGCTGAAGGCGAGGGGGCAGATCTATCTCGGCAGCTATGCCGGCTGGTACTCGGTGCGCGACGAGGCGTTCTACGCCGAGAGCGAGCTGGTCGACGGCAAGGCGCCGACCGGCGCCGACGTCGAGTGGGTCGAGGAGCCGAGCTACTTCTTTCGCCTGTCGGCCTGGCAGCAGCCGCTGCTCGAGCACTACGCCGCCCATCCTGGGTTCGTGGCGCCCGAGAGCCGGCGCAACGAGGTGGTCAGCTTCGTGCAGTCGGGCCTGCGCGACCTGTCGATCTCGCGCACCAGCTTCGGCTGGGGCGTGCCGGTGCCCGAGGACCCGGATCACATCATGTATGTCTGGCTCGACGCGCTGACGAACTACATCACCGCGGTCGGCTATCCCGATACCGCGAGCGACAGCTTCCGCAGCTTCTGGCCGGCCTCGCTGCACATGGTCGGCAAGGACATCCTGCGCTTCCACGCCGTCTACTGGCCGGCCTTCCTGATGGCCGCGGGCATCGCGCCGCCGCGCCGCGTGTTCGCGCACGGCTGGTGGACGATCGAAGGCCAGAAGATGTCGAAGTCGCTCGGCAACGTCATCAGCCCGCTGGAGCTGATCGACCGCTACGATCTGGATCCGGTGCGCTACTTCCTGCTGCGCGAGGTGCCGTTCGGCAACGACGGCGACTTCTCGCACCGGCAGATGGTCCACCGCATCAACGGCGACCTCGCCAACGACTACGGCAACCTGGTGCAGCGCGTGCTCTCGATGGTCGCCAAGAATTGCGGCGGCGCCACGCCCGACGACGGCGCGCGCCGGCCGGAGGACGCGGCGCTGATCGGCGCCGCCCGCGACCTGTTGCCGGTCGTGCGCGAGCTGCTGGAGGAGCAGTCGTTCCACAAGGCGCTGGAGGCGATCTGGGAGGTCGTCGGGCAGGCCAACCGCTACGTCGACGAGCAGGCGCCGTGGACGCTGCGGCGCACCGATCCGCCGCGCATGGCGGCGGTGCTCTACGCGCTCGCCGAGGCGATCCGCCACCTCGCGATCCTGACGCAGCCCTTCATGCCGCAGGCGTCGGCGCGCATCCTCGACCAGCTCGCGGTGCCCGCGGGCGAGCGCACCTTCGCGCATCTCGGCCCGGAGCACGCGCTGCGGCCGGGCACGCCGTTGCCCAGGCCCGAGGGCGTCTTCCCGCGCCATGTCGAGACGGCGGAGGCGAGCGCCTGATGCTGGTCGACAGCCATTGCCATCTCGACTTCCCGGACTTCGCCGTGGAGCGCGAGGCGGTCCTGGCGCGCGCCCGCGCGGCCGGCGTCGGTACCATGCTGACCATCGGCACCAAGGTCTCGGAGTTCCCGCGGGTTCGCGCCATCGCCGAGGCGCATCCCGACATCTGGTGCTCGGTCGGGATCCATCCGCACGAGGCGGCGAGCGAGCCCGACACGGGGGCCGACGCGCTGGCCGCGCTGGCCCGGCACCCCAAGGTCGTCGGCATCGGCGAGGCCGGGCTCGACTATTTCTACGACCACAGTCCGCGCGACCGGCAGCAGGAGGTGTTCCGCGTCCACGCCTTGGCGGCGCGCACGACCGGCCTGCCGCTGATCGTGCACGCCCGCGATGCGGACGAGGACATGGCGGCGATCCTGGCGGCGGAGAGCGGCGGCGGCGCGCTGAAGGGGGTGCTCCACTGCTTTTCCAGCGGCCGCCGCCTCGCCGAGACGGCGGTGGCGCTGGGCTTCTACATCTCCTTCTCGGGCATTCTCACCTTCAAGAAGGCGGACGAGCTGCGCGCGATCGCCCGCGACCTGCCGCTCGACCGGCTGCTGGTGGAGACCGATGCGCCCTACCTCGCGCCGATTCCCCATCGCGGCAAGCGCAACGAGCCGGCCTTCGTCACCTATACCGCCGCGATGCTGGCGGCCGTCCGCGGCGTCGGCGTCGGCGAGATCGAGGCGGCGACAACGGCGAACTTCTTCCGTCTCTTCGACCGCGCGCGGCCGCCCGCTCGACCATGCGGGTGACGGTGCTGGGCTGCGGCGGATCGGGGGGCGTGCCGCTCGTCGGCGGGGTATGGGGCAACTGCGACCCGGCCGAGCCGCGCAACCGGCGGCGGCGCGTGTCGATCCTGGTGGAGCAGGGCGGCACGACGCTCGTGGTCGACACCTCGCCCGATTTCCGCGAGCAGATGCTGGACGCCGGCGTCCGCCGGCTCGACGCCGTGCTGTTCACCCATGCCCATGCCGACCATGTCCACGGGATCGACGATCTCCGCGCGGTCAACCGCATGATCGGCCGGCCGATCCCGGTCCATGGCGACGCCGCGACGCTGCGCGAGCTGCGCCAGCGCTTCGGTTACGCGTTTCGGCCGCTGGAGGCCGGGACGACCCATTTCTACAAGCCGACGCTGGAGCCGCACGAGATCGCCGGGCCGTTCCGCATCGGCGCCGTCGAGGTCGTGCCGTTCGTCCAGGACCACGGCTACAGCACCACGCTCGGCTTCCGCTTCGGCCGGGTGGCATACTCGACGGACGTGGTGCGCCTCGACGAGACGGCGTTCGCGGTGCTCGCGGGCGTCGACACCTGGATCGTCGACTGCCTGCGCGAGGAGCCGCATCCGACCCATTCGCATCTGGTGCAGACCCTCGGCTGGATCGCCCGGGTGCGGCCGCGCCGCGCCGTCCTCACGCACATGACGGAGCTGCTCGACTATGCCAGCCTGTGCGCCCGGTTGCCGAGCGGCGTCGAGCCGGGCTACGACGGCCTCGTGATCCAGGAGTAATTTCCCATAATATACATTATGCGATGTAGGGATGGCGGAGGGCCAGGCTGCCGATGAACGATCCGGCGCCTCCCGTCGCTCCTGCCTCCCCCATGGAGCGGCTGCGCGCGATCATGGCGCGCCTGCGCGATCCGACGACCGGCTGCCCGTGGGACAGCGTGCAGACCTTCGCCACCATCGCGCCCTACACGATCGAGGAAGCCTACGAGGTCGCCGACGCCATCGCGCTCGACGATCTGGAGGCGTTGCGCGATGAGCTCGGCGACCTGCTGTTCCAGGTGGTGTTCCACGCGCGCATGGCCGAGGAACTCGGCGCGTTCGACCTCGATGCCGTGGCCACGGCGATCTCCGACAAGATGGTCCGTCGTCACCCGCACCTGTTCGGCCGGGATGCCGAAGCCGCAAGCGACGCGGCGAGCTGGGAGGCTCACAAGGCGGCCGAACGTGCCGCCAAGGCGCGTGCCGCCGGACGCGTCGAGAGCGTGCTCGACGGCGTCCCCTCGGCACTGCCGGCGCTGACACGCGCCGAGAAGCTGCAGCGGCGCGCCGCCCGCGTCGGCTTCGACTGGCCGGCGGCCGACGACGTGCTCGACAAGATCGCCGAGGAGCTGGACGAGATCGCCGAGGCTCGCGCCGCGGGCGACCAGGCGCATGTCGCCGACGAGGTCGGCGATCTCCTGTTCGCCGTAGCCAACCTCGCGCGAAAGCTTCATGTCGATCCGGAAACGGCTCTGCGCAATGCGAATTTCAAGTTCGAGCGGCGCTTCCGCGCGATCGAGACGGCGCTCGCCGCGGAGGGTCGCCGACCGGAGGAATCCTCGCTCGACGACATGGAGGCGCTGTGGCGCGACGCCAAGCGCCGGGAACTCTGAAGAAACCATCGCAAGATATTGATATGGAGGAGAAACAGTGATGCTCGACCCGAAACAGCTCACGGTCTTCGTCACCGGTGCCACGGCGGGATTCGGCGCGGCGACGGCCAAGCGCTTCGCGTCGGTGGGTGCCAAGGTGGTCATCTGCGGCCGCCGCGCCGACCGTCTGGAAGCGCTGAAGGCCGAGATGAAGGGCGCCCGGGTGCACGCCTTTCCGCTCGACGTCCGCGACCGCAAGGCGGTGCAGGCGGGCATTGCCGCGCTGCCCGAGGAGTTCGCGGCGATCGACGTGCTGGTCAACAATGCCGGGCTGGCGCTGGGACTGGAGCCCGCCCACAAGGTTTCCCTCGACGACTGGGAGACGATGATCGACACCAACATCAAGGGGCTGGTCTACTGCACGCGGGCGATCCTGCCGGGCATGGTCGAGCGCGACCGTGGCCACGTCATCAATCTCGGCTCGATCGCCGGCACCTACCCCTATCCCGGCGGCAACGTCTACGGCGCGACCAAGGCCTTCGTCGCGCAGTTCTCGCTGAACCTGCGGGCCGACCTGCTCGGCCATCACGTCCGCGTCACCAGCGTCGAGCCGGGAATGTCGGAGAGCGAGTTCTCCGAGGTCCGCTTCAAAGGCGACAAGGACAAGGCCAGGGACGTCTACAAGGGCGTGCAGCCGATGACGCCCGCCGACATCGCCGAGACGATCTTCTTCGTCGCCACCCTGCCCGCGCACGTCAACATCAACCGCATCGAGATGATGCCGGTGATGCAGGCCTTCGCGCCGCTGGCGGTGAAGCGCAGCTAGACCCGCTCCTCCGGCCGCCCGACCAGCGCCTCGTGCAGCGCCTCCCAGGAGGCGCGGTCGGGCGCCAGCAGCAGGCCGCCTTCGACCACCGTCGGCCGGTAGTCCGAGCCGTCGAGGCGGGCGCTGTAGCCGCCCGCCTCGCCATGGATGAGCTGGCCCGCGGCATGGTCCCAGGGCAGCAGCCGGTGATACAGCGAGAA
Source organism: Alphaproteobacteria bacterium (assembly GCA_020852355.1). Classification (GTDB taxonomy): domain Bacteria; phylum Pseudomonadota; class Alphaproteobacteria; order ATCC43930; family Allostellaceae; genus Allostella. The sequence continues at coordinate 3,821 of JADZBA010000182.1, read as the reverse complement.
GTGGCTCTGGCCGCGGACCAGCGCCAGGTACTCCTGGCCGGCGCAGCGGAGCTGGAAGACCGGGCCGACGCGGTTCGTTCGCCCGGCGATCTTGCGCACCAGCGGCCGCCGCCCGTAGCGGAAGCTGACCGCCCCCGACATCGCGGCGAGGTCGTCGGGTGGTGCCGCACGCAGGCGCTCGCCGCCGCTCCAGGCCCCGCCGCCCTGCTCCGCCATGGCGGTGGCCCCGGTCAGCGGGTCGTGGATCCAGGCGGCGACCGTCCGCCCGCGGGAGGCGAGCGAGACCATCACCGCGAACAGCGGCAGGCCGGCCGCGAAGTTCGCGGTGCCGTCGACCGGATCGACGATCCACACCGGTGCGTCCCCCGCGACGCGGTCGAGGACGCCGGGATCGGCGGCGACCGCCTCCTCGCCCACGACCGTAGAGCCGGGATGGAGCGTGCGCAGCCGCGCATCGAGCGCGCGCTCGGCCGCCTCGTCGGCGACGGTCACGAGATCGCCCGGCTTCTTCGCCCTGATGTCCCCGCTGTCGAGCCGGCGGAAGCGCGGCACGATCTCCTGCCGTGCGACGTCGGCGATGATCGTCGCGACGGCTTCGAGGTCGATCCTCACCGTACCGGTGCCATGCGCAGCGGCCGATGGCGCTGGGCGAAGCGCGCGGCATCGGCCGGCTCCAGCCCGACGCGCAGGTGGGCCACCTCCCCCTCGTCCGCTCGTTCCAGCACTTCGCCATGGCCGTATAGCCACGCGATGGCACCGCCCTCGCGGACGTCGATGTCGATCTCGTGGACAACCCGGGCGGCGCCGAGCCGGGCGTCGACCAGAGCCAGCAGCCGGTCCAGCCCCTCGCCCGTTACCGCCGAGAACGCCACGGCGTCCGCCTGCCGCTCCGTCTGGCGCAGCACGACGGCGCGCTCTTCCTCGGGCAGCAGGTCGATCTTGTTGAGGCCTTCGATCATCCGCTGCGGCAGCGCCTCGGCGAGGCCGAGCTCGCCCAGCACGGTCTCGACGTCGGCCTTCTGGGCGTCGCTGTCGGGATGCGAGACGTCGCGGACATGGATGATGAGGTCGGCGGCCGTCACCTCCTCCAGCGTCGCGCGGAAGGCGGCCACCAGCGTCGTCGGCAGCTCGGAGATGAAGCCGACCGTGTCGGAAAGGATCGCCTTGCGTCCCGACGGCAGCATCAGGACGCGCATGGTCGGGTCGAGCGTGGCGAACAGCAGGTCCTCGGCCATGACCTCGGCCCGGGTCAGGCGGTTGAACAGCGTCGACTTGCCGGCGTTGGTGTAGCCGACCAGCGCCACCACCGGGTACGGGACGCGCCGGCGCGCCTCGCGATGCAGCCCGCGGGTGCGCTTGGTGTCCTCCAGCTCGCGCTTCAGCCGCACGATGCGCTCGCCGATCAGCCGGCGGTCCATCTCGAGCTGGCTTTCGCCGGGGCCGCCGAGAAATCCGAAGCCGCCGCGCTGCCGCTCGAGATGGGTCCAGGACCGCACCAGGCGCGAGCGCTGGTAGGTGAGCGCCGCCAGCTCCACCTGCAGCCGCCCCTCGTGGGTGCGCGCCCGCGCGCCGAAGATCTCCAGGATCAGGCCGGTGCGGTCGATGACCTTGGTCTTCCACGCCTTCTCGAGGTTGCGCTGCTGCACCGGCGTGACCGCGGCGTCGACCACGACGAGCTCGACCGGCTCGTCCTCGATGCGCTTGGCGATGCGCTCGACCCCGCCGCTGCCGAACAGCGTCGCCGGCCGCGGCGCATCGACGCGCACGACCTCCGCATGCACCACCGTGAGGTCGATGGCGGCAGCGAGGCCGGCGGCCTCCGCGAGGCGCGCTTCGGGGCTGCGGCGGTCGTCGCGACCGGCGCGCAGCGCGGGATGGAGTACGATCGCGCGACCCGCGGCGGCGGACCTGCCGTCGTCGCGGGTCGACGAGGTCTCAGCTATCGGATTCGTCCTTGCCCCCGTCGAAGAGTTGGATCGGCTGCGCCGGCATCACGGTGGAGATCGCGTGCTTGTAGACGAGCTGCGAATGCGCGTCCCGCCGCAACAGAACACAGAAATTATCGAACCAGGTGATGATGCCCTGCAGCTTCACCCCGTTGACGAGAAAGACGGTCACCGGCGTCTTGTTCTTGCGAACGTGGTTCAGGAACACATCCTGGACGTTCTGATTCTTTTCCGACGACATTAGAGTGGTTCCTGTATCGTTGTTGGGGCCTTACGACCCGGGGAGGGTTCTACCCGGCACCTCCAAGCTAGGCAAGTCTCGTGCCGGGTACCGACGCGGCTAAAAAAGGGACGCCAGCGCCAGGCAGTGAGGTAGATGGAGGCGGGGCGGCCATCTGTCAAACTCCGCCCCCAACGTTGTTTCGTCGCGCACCAGGACCGGCACGCAGCCGGTGCGCGCGGCGCATTCCATGTCGATGCCGGCATCGCCGACGAACCACACGGACAGACCGGGTGCGATGCCGGTGCCCTCCAGGGCGGCCAGCACCGGCTCGGGCGCCGGCTTGTCGGCGGCCGTGTCGGTCGCGCCGACGATGCGCCCGAACCGGCCGGTCCAGCCGAGATGGTCGGCCTCGGCCCTGAGGAAGCCGCCGTGCTTGTTGCTGACGACGGCGAGATAGATACCCCGGGCGGCGGCCGCGTCGAGAGCCGCCACCGCCCCCGCCATGGGAGCGAGGCCGGCGAGATGGCCGGCGGCGAACGCCGCATAGAATATCCGCTCCGCCTCCTCGGCGCGGTCGCCGAACATCTCCGGGAAGGTCTCGCGCGCCGAGCGCCGGACGCGGGCGCGCACCTCGGCTTCCGTCCAGGCCGCCTGTCCCATCGCAGTCAGCGCGGCGTTGAGCGCGGCGGCGATGACCGGCCAGTTGTCGACGAGCGTGTTGTCCCAGTCGAAGAGGATCGCCTCGGGCGACGGCAGCGGCACCGTCATGCCGTCCCCGCCTCCTCCGCCATGTGGGCGAGGTAGGCCTCGCGCAGTCCCTTGGTGACCGGCCCCGGCTTGCCGTCGCCGACCGTGGCGCCGTCGATGCGCACGATCGGCGTGACGAACGAGGTCGTGCTGGTGAGGAAGGCCTCGCGCGCGTTCTTCGCCTCCTCCACGGTGAAGGGCCGCTCGACCAGCTTCAACCCCTGCTGTCCCGCGATGATGTCGACGAGCGCGATCCGCGTGATGCCGTTGAGGATCGCGTGGTCGGCCCGGCGGGTCACCACCTCGCCGTCCCTGGTCACGATCCAGGCGTTGGTGGAGGTGCCCTCCGTCACCGTCCCGTCGCGCGCATCGACCTGCCACGCCTCGTAGGCGCCGGCCTCGCGCGCCTGTTGCTTGCCCAGGCAGTTCGGCAGCAGCGCCACCGACTTGATGTCGCAGCGCTCCCAGCGGATGTCGGGAATGGTGATGACCTTGACGCCGTCGCGGATCACCGCCGGATTGGGCGGCCGGGTGCGCCTGGCGGTCATCACCACCGAGGTCTCGGCGCCGGCCGGGAACGCGTGGTCGCGCGGCGCCACGCCGCGGGTCATCTGGAGGTAGATGATGCCGTCGGCGACGCGGTTGCGGCGGATGACCTCGCGCATCACGTGACGCAGCGCCGGGCGGCCCATCGGAGCGGCAATGCGCAGCTCCGACAGCGAGCGCTCCAGGCGCACGAGATGCGGCTCCTCGTCGACCAGCGCGCCGCGGGTCACCGCGATCACCTCATAGACGCCGTCGGCGAACTGGTAGCCGCGGTCCTCGACATGCACGGCGGCTTCGGCGTGCGGGACATACTGTCCGTTGACGTAGGCGACACGCGACATTTCGGACCTCTCGGAATG
>JADZBA010000181.1 GCA_020852355.1 Alphaproteobacteria bacterium | reverse complement strand
TCGCCCCGCCCGTCTCCGCCAGAACCTTCGTGATCGCAGCCGTCAGCGACGTCTTCCCATGATCCACGTGCCCAATCGTCCCAATGTTGCAATGCGGCTTGGTCCGCTCGAATTTCGCCTTGGACATCGGTCTCTCGTTCCTGTTCCGTGGGCCGTCTGCGGGGCCAGAGGGTGCTGACTAGAGTGCGGCGGACAGGCTGCCGGCCGGGCGGCGGCAGTCGCGTCCCGTCGAGGCTGGAGCGGGTGATGGGAATCGAACCCACGTAGCCAGCTTGGAAGGCTGGAGCTCTACCATTGAGCTACACCCGCCTGCTCGGGTAGGACGCGTTACGCCATTCCCGTCGCGTGGTGGAGGGGGTAGGATTCGAACCTACGTAGACGTGAAGTCGGCAGATTTACAGTCTGCTGCCATTGACCGCTCGGCCACCCCTCCGCCGTCCGGGGGATGGCTCCCCCGCCGCGACGGAACGCGGAACTATGGGAATTTCCGTTCCTTTGTCAACGTCAATCACCGCGCCCGCTCGGGCGACGATGCCGCAGGTCCCGACATGAAGCATCCGCGTTCCGGACGGCGCTTTCCGTCCCCGACTCGCCCGCAGCACGGGCCTTCTTCCCGCAAGCCTTCCCCCGATCGAACCGCTCCCCGCCGCCCGGCCGCCGCTCCCGTCCGACGCGGGGACGAGCCGGCCGCGGGCGGCTGGCTATGGGGCCACCACCCGGTGGCGGCCGCGCTGGCCAACCCGCGCCGCCGCTGCCGCCGCCTCCTGGCCACCGCCGAGTCCGAGCCCGCCATCGCCGCCGCCGTGGCCGCCATCGACGAGCGCCGCCGCCCGGCGGTCGAACGGGTCGATCGCGCCGCCCTCGACCGGCTGCTGCCGCCCGGCAGCGTGCACCAGGGGCTGGCGCTGCAGGCCGAGCCGCTGTCGCCGCCCGACCTCGACGAGCTGCTGCGCACCCTGCCCGACGATGCCCCGGCCACCCTGCTGCTGCTCGATCAGGTGACCGACCCGCACAATGTCGGGGCGATCCTGCGGTCGGCGGCCGCCTTCGGTGCCGCCGCGGTGATCGTCACCGACCGCCACGCGCCGCCGATCACCGGCACGCTCGCCAAGGCGGCGTCCGGGGCGGTGGAGATGGTGCCGATGGTGCGCGTCGTCAACCTCGCGCGCGCCATCGAATCGCTGCGCCGGGCCGACTTCGTCTGCGTCGGCCTGGCCGAGGACGCCGCCGACCTGCTGGCGGCCGGCCGCCCCGCGCAGCGGATGGCGGTGGTGCTGGGTGCCGAGGGCGAGGGCCTGCGCCGGCTGACGCGCGAGCGCTGCGACCGGCTCGTCCGGCTGCCGACGGCTGCCACGCTGGCCAGCCTCAACGTCTCCAACGCCGCGGCGGTGGCACTCTTCGCGCTGCAGCCGGGCGCGTCGGCGCCACCGCTCCCGTGACGCTGGACGTCGCCCTCGACCGCGAGACCGCGCTGGTCTTTGCGACCCCCGTGCTGACCTATCGGCCGGAGGATGCCGCCGCGGTGAACGCGGGGCTGCGGCGCCGCATCCTGGAGACGGAGCGCCGGGAGCCCGGCGTCCAGCGCAGCAATGCCGGCGGCTGGCAGTCGCGGCCGGACCTCCTCTCCTGGGACTTTCCGGAGATCGCCCGATACCGCGGCTGGCTGGAGCATGTCGTCCGCGCCGTCCAGATGCTGCCGGCGCGCCGCGCCGGCAGCGAACGCATCCGCCTGCGCTTCACCGCCCAGGCGTGGGCCAACGTCAGCCGCGCCGGCCACTATAACGAGGTGCATACCCACCCCGGCAACCACTGGGCCGTCGTCTACTACGTCGCGACCGGCGCGTCCGATCCCGCGCGCCCGCTCGCCGGCCGCATCGAGCTGCGCGACCCGCGGCCGGCCGCCGCCTTCGCCGCCGCCCCCGGCTTCTCCTTCGGGGCCGCCATGACGATCGCGCCGGAGGCCGGGCTGATGCTCCTCTTCCCAGCCTGGCTGGAACACGCCGTCCACCCCTTCGCCGATACGGGCGAGCGTATCTCGATCGCCGCCAACGTCACCGTCACCGACTATGCCGTGATCCCGCCGGACGCCGCCTGAGCCGCGGCCAGCCATTCCGGCACGGCCGCGGCGGCGGCGGCCAGCGTCCCGGGCCAGTCGAAATGCCGGCGCTGATGGAAGAGTCGCAGGGTCGGCGGATACCACGGACTGTCCTCGCGGCCGTCGAACCAGTACCAGAGCGAGCCACGCCCGCGCGGCACCAGGACCCGGCACGGCACCCCCAGCGCGCCGGCGAAATGGGCGGTGGTGTTGCTGACCGTGAGGACGAGATCCATGGCGGCGACCTGGGCCGCGAAGCCGTCGAGGTCGGCGAGCGCGTCGATCGCCGCATCGCGATGCACGCGCACGCCGGTCGCCGCGAAGACGGCGTCGATCTCGGTCGCGTGGTCGCCGTACTGGAGGCTGACGAAGCGCACGCCCGGTACCGCCAGGATGGCCGCCCACTGGGCGAGCGCGGTGGTCTTGAAGCGGCTGGCCGTGCTCGTCCAGGACAGGCCGACGACGGGCCCCTCCCCCGGCAGCGCGCGATAGCGCCGGCGCAGCGCTGCCGTCCGCCCGGGGTCCGGCCGCAGGTAGGGACGGCCCGGCGGGAAGGCCGCGAGCGACGGCCTGAGCCGGAGCCCGAGGCTGCCGATCGGCACCTGGGCCGCCGCCGTGGCGGCGGCCGGGCCGATGGCGGCGACGTCGACGACGCGGATCGCCGGGAAGGACCGCGCCAGTAGCGGCACCAGGCGCCGGTCGACGGCCAGCGCCACCCGATCGACCCGCGCCAGGAGGTCCGCCAGCTGGCTGGCGTAGAGCACCACGTCGCCGACGCCCTGCTCGCCCCAGACGAGGAGGCCGCCCGGAACGGGGCCGCCGTCCCATGCCGGGAGCGCGATGTCGGGGCGCTGCGTCGTCCAGTCCGGGCGGCGCCAGCGCCATTCGATCTCGGCCCAGCCCTCGGCGAGCCGGCCGAGCCGCATCAGCACGACGCCGCGCGTGAAATGCGCCAGGGCGTTGCCCGGCTCCGCCGCGATGGCGCGGTCGATCCAGTCGAGGGCCGCGGGATAGTCCTCGAGGTCGCGATGCAGCACGGCGAGATTGACGAGGAAGCCGGCGTCGCCCGGCGCCCGCCCCGCGATGCCGCGCAGCAGTGCGATCGCCGCGGGATAGTCGCCGCGATAGGCGTGATTGGTGGCGAGGTCGACGGCCAGCGCCGGGTCGTCCGGCGCACGGGCCAGCGCCGCCGCGAGCCGGGTGCGCCCGCCGTCGAGATCGCCGAGGAGGGTCAGGGCACGTCCGAGGCCGCCCTGGACGCGCGGGTCGTCGGGCGCCGCCACGGCCGCGGCCCGGAAGGCGTCGAGCATCTCCGCGGCCCGCCCCAGGCCATCGAGCAACCGTCCGAGATTGACCCATGCCTCGACGAAGGCGGGGTCGATCCGGGCCGCCCGGCGGAAGCAGTCCTCGGCGTCGCCCTGGCGGCCGGCCGCGCGTCGTACCACGCCCAGCGTGTTCCACGGGTCGGCGGCGCGCGGGGCCCGCGCCACCGCCGTTTCCGCCGCCGCCGCCGCACCCGGCCCGTCGCCCAGCCGGTGCAGCGCCATGGCGAGCAGGTTGAGGGCCGCCGGATCGCCCGGGCGGGCGGCCAGCGCCGCGCGGCAGGCGGCCGCGGCGCGCCGCGGATCGCCTGCCCGCAGTGCTGCCACCGCCACGGCCAGCGGCGCGGGCCCGCTCATGCCGCGCGACGGAAGTCGGGGGCGCGGGCGTGGCGATTCGGCCGCGTCGTGCTAAGCATCGGCCGCGCCGCCCCCGCGATTCACCCGAGGAGATCGATCGTCATGACCCGCGAAGAGCTGCTGCGCCGCCGCGACGCGGTCGCCGCCGCCCACGGACCATGGGTCGGGCACAACATCCATCTCGGCCACGGCGTCTACACCATCGGGGCGCACGTGGTCGGGGCGGAGAATACCGCCAAGCATCTGCTCCAGGTCGTCGGCGCGATGGCCGCCAGGCCGCTCAACCAGATCCGCGTTCTCGATCTCGGCTGCAGCGAGGGGCTCTACGCGATCGAGTTCGGCCTGCACGGCGCCGAGGTGCTGGGGGTCGAGGGCCGGCCCGATCCGCTGGCGCGCGCCCGCTTCGCCCAGGAGACGCTGGGGCTGGACCGCGTGCAATTCGTCCAGGGCGACGCGCGCGAGGCGACGGCCGAGCGCTACGGCCGCTTCGACGTCATCCTCAATTGCGGCCTGCTCTATCACCTCAACGTCCCCGACGTGTTCCAGGTGCTGGAGAACATGGCGGCCATGTGCGACGACATGGCCATCGTCGAGACCCATTATGCCCTCGCCGTCACCGAGCGCGTCGAGCACCGCGGCGCCGAGTATTTCGGCATCAGCCGGCGCGAGCACGAGGACGCGGCCGACCCGGCGACGCGGCAGAAGCGCGAATGGGCCTCCCTCGACAATGCCTACTCCTTCTGGCTGAGCAAGCCGTCGCTGGTCAACGCCATCGCGCGCGCGGGCTTCGCGACGGTGACCGAGTGCCTGTTCCCCGCGATCCTCAGCTTCGGCGACCGCGAGACCTTCATCGCCCACAAGGGCGAGGCGCGCGAGCTGCGCTCCGTGCCGCTGCCGGGCATCTTCGAGGACCGCTTCCTGGCGCCCGACGACCTGCGCCGCCCGCTCGCGGTGTGGGAGGGGCAGCGGCACGTCGCCAACCCCGACACGACGCCCAAGTTCTTCGACCCGACGACCCGCGATCTCGACATCCTCAGGCGGCGTGCCGACGAATCGGAGGTCCAGATCGACGCCCTGGACCAGAAGGTCGGCGGCGTCGGGCAGCGGCTGGATGCGCTGGAGGGCCGCCTTGGCGCCGTCGAGCGTCGCCTCGACGAGGCGGTGCCCGAGCTCGTCCGGATGGCCCGCGAGACGGAACGGCTGGCCGCCTACGCGCAATCGCTGCAGAGCTCGATGAACGACTGGCTGAACGGCTTCTGGACGTCGCTGAACGCCGCCACGTCGGAGCTGGGCGAGGCCCGGGCGGAGATCCAGCGCATCCGCGACGCCCAGACGCGCCCGTGGTTCATGCGCCCGAAGCGGCGCTGACGTCCTCCGCCAGGCGCTCCAGGGCCGCGGCCCAGTCGCCGCCCGCGCCCTGGCGGTAGGTCGGGCTGTCCGGGAACCACGGCGAGCGCTCGGCGCCCGCCCGCCAGCGGAACTCGGCCGGCCACGGCACCAGCACCCGGCTCGGGCGCCCGAGGCCGGCCCGGAGATGGACGTTGGTGCTGCTCACCCCGACATGCTCGGCGAGGCAGTCGAGGACCGCCAGCATGTCCTCGAGCCGCTCGTTCAGCGCCGACAGGTCGACGACGGGACGGCCGAGCCCCGCCTGGAAGGCGGCCACGTCGTCCGGCCGCGGCGCGCGCTGCAGCACCGCGACGGGGCCGGGCCAGGATCGCAGCGCGGCGCCGAGGCGGGCCGGCGGGACCTCCTTGAAGAGGGCGCCGCCGGCGCGCACGCCCGCCCGCCAGGTGGCGCCCAGCCACGGGCCGGCCGCGATCTCGGCGAGGCGACGCGCCACGGCGGCGCGCCGGCGCGGCGGCGCCGACAGCGCCAGCGCGGGCGGATGCGGGTCGCTGCGGTGCGCGGCGACCAGGAACGGCAGATCGCCCAGCGGCAGCCGGCGGTCGGGCGGCGCGGTCGGACGGGCCAGCCACGGCACCCGGTCGAGGATGGGGGCGAGCTTGGGAAACGGGTCGTGGACGACCGTCGCACCCCGCGCCGCGAGGGCCGCGGCGTAGCGCAGGAAGAACAGGGCATCGCCCAGGCCCTGTTCGTTGAGCACCGCCACGCGCTCGCCGTCGAGGCGATCGGGCAGCGCCGCGCGCGGGCGGGCGGCCGGCAGCCGCGGCGCCTCGCGCCGCCACAAGTACTCCCGCCATCCCGCCTCCTCGTCGCCGACGCCGAGCAGCGCCATGGCGAGCGTCGCATGCGGTTCCGGCCGTTCGGCGTCGCGGGCGATCGCGGCGCGCAGCGCGACGGCCGCTTCGGCCGGACGGCCGAGGCCGAGCAGCAGCGTCCCGAGGTTGTAGTGGGTCGACCAATCCGCCGGAGCCGCATCGGCGGCGCGGCGATAGAGCGCCACGGCGGCCTCGAGGTGGCCCGCGCGCACGGCGCGCGCCGCCGCCCGCAGGGTCGCGCCGAGGCCGCTGCGCGCATCGTCGGTCATACGAACTGCAGCAGCGCCCCGAGATAGCGGTTGTGCAGATGGCGGACCTCGAGGAAGCCGGCGTTGGCCCGCACCGGCTTGTAGACGCGGAAGTGGCGCAGCAGCCCCAGCGTCGCCGCGCTCTCCAGCGGACCGACGAAGGCGGTCTCGCGCTTCAGGAAGTCGGGTTGCGCCGCCCAGCGCTCCATCTGGCCCTGGGTCAGGAAGAAGCAGCCGGAATGGGCGTTGGTCACCCGCCGGAACCCCACCTCCACGCCGAGCGCGTCGGCCGAGATCCGGTTCGCCTCGTGGATGTCGGGGATGAAGCCGATGCGCTCGGGCTTCACCGGTTCGCCGTCGATGTAGAGGCGCCGCACCGGCTCGACGTCGCTCGTCTCGAAGCGATTGGGCTGCAGCACGCTGTCCGGGCCGGCCCAGCCGGCGAACCAGGAGAGCTTGGTGAAGAACAGCGTGTCCTCGATGCCGATGTCGTCTTCCAGGTAGCAGTACCAGTCGTACCGGCCGAGGGCATCGCGCAGCACGTCGTGGCATTCGAAGCCGAGGAAGCGCGGCTCGGCCGCGGTCGGGTGATGTCGGAAGGCACCGGCCGGCAGGGCCAGCCCGTCGAGCAGATGGCTGTCGCCCGTGGTGCAGACGACGACGTCGATCTCGGTCTCGTCGATGCCGTTGGCCGGGATGAATCCGTGCGAGGGGCCGTGCACCAGCGCCTGCGGCTGCGCCACCACCTGATGCAGGCCGGCGATCGTACGTTCCAGGGCCGCCCGGCGGCCCTCCGCCGCGGCGGCGCGCGTCGAACCGTACTTGCCGTCCGGGGACGCGCCGTAGTAATGCGCAATCGTGAACAGCACTCGCCGCCGCCGCGGCGACTTCTGGAACGGCGAAAAACGGATCCTGACCGCCATCAGGGGCTCCCGCTTCCGCCCGAGACCTCGTTGCGGCCGCCGCTCGCGGCCGTAGGCCCGTCGCGCCGCGCCGGGCTGCTCAATTCATGCCGGTCGTGATCGCCGATGCGCATCCTGTTCATCCATCAGAACTGCCCTGCCCAGTTCAAGTACATCGCTCCCCGGCTCGCCGCCGACAAGCAGAACGAGGTCTGGTACATCACCCGCGAGGGCAAGCCCAACCTGCCGGGCGTGACGAAGGCCGAGTACAAGCTGGCGCGCGAGCCATCCCCGAACATCCATCCCTACGTCAAGCCCTTCGAGGAGCAGGTGCTGTACGGCCAGGCCGCCGCGCGCGCCGCCGTGTCGGTGAAGGCGAAGGGGATGATCCCCGACGTGATCTACTGTCATCCCGGCTGGGGCGAGGGGTTGTTCATCAAGGACGTCTTCCCGGACAGCAAGCTGCTGAACTACACCGAGTTCTACTACAACGCCTTCGGTGCCGACGTGCACTTCGAGCCGGGCGCCAAGGTCGACCTCGACCGCATCTGCCGCATCCGTGCCAAGAACGCCAACAACCTGATGAGCCTGATCGCCTGCGACTGGGCGATCTCGCCGACGCGCTGGCAGTGGCAGCAGAACCCGCCGGAGCTGCGCTCGAAGATCTCGGTCATCCACGACGGCATCAACGCCGAGGTCTGCGCGCCGGTCGAGTCGGCGGAGCTGACGACGAAGAGCGGCAAGGTGCTGCGCAAGGGCGAGGAGATCATCACCTACGTCGTGCGCAACCTCGAGCCGTACCGCGGCTTCAACGTCTATATGAAGGTGGTGGAGCGGCTGTGCGCCCGACGCCCGAACGCCCAGTTCGTCCTCGTCGGCGGCGACGGCGTGAGCTACGGCTCGCCGCTGCCCGACAAGAAGACGTATCGCGAGGAGTTGCTGAAGCAGGTCAAGATCGACCCTGACCGCGTGCACTTCATGGGGCAGGTCCCCTACCCGACCTTCCTCAAGGTGCTGCAGGTCTCCAGCGTGCACGTCTACCTGACATACCCTTTCGTGCTCTCCTGGTCGTTCCTGGAGGCGATGTCGACGGGGTGCGCCATCGTCGGCTCGCGCACGCCGCCGGTCCAGGAGGTGATGGTCGACCGCGAGAACGGGCTGCTGGCGGACTTCTTCTCCCACGAGGAGATTGCCGACCGCGTCGAGGAGATCCTGGAGCATCCCGACGGCATGGCGCGGATGCGCCGCGCCGCGCGCCAGACCGTGCTCGACTCCTACCAGCTCAAGCACTGCATGGGGCGGCACATCGCGCTGATCAAGGATCTCGCCGCCGGCCGCATCCCGCCGGGCGAGCGCCCGCCCATCAGGTGAGCGGACGGGGCCGCCCCCGACACCGGGGAGGCCCCGTCGCCGTGGCTCAGTCCTCGCGGAAGGCGGTGTTCATCGCCACGGTGAAGGGCTGCAGGAAATACTCCAGCGCCGTGCGCTGGCCGGTCCAGATCATCGCCGTCGCCGGCATGCCCGGAAGCAGCTGCGAGGGCTCGAGGTCGGCCTGGCGCAGCGCCTCGATCGGCACGGCGATCTTCGCGTGGAAGGTCGGAAGCTGCGACTGCGGATCGAGGATGGCATCGGCCGACACCTGGATGACCTTGCCGTCGACCTGCGGCGTGACCCGCTGGTTGAAGGCGGTCAGGCGCACCCGGGCGGTGGCGCCGACGCGCACGGTGTCGATGTCGTTGGTGTTGACCTTGACCTCGATGATCCGCACGTCGTCCTTGGGCACCACCTCCATGATGGTGTCGCCCGGCCGCACCACGGCACCGACCGCGAAGTAGCGCAGGCCGACGATCTCGCCGTCCACCGGCGACCGCACCTCGGTGCGGGACATCACGTCCTTGGCGACGCGGATGCGTTCGCTGGTCTCCACCACCTGCGTCTGGGTGTCGCGCAGCTCCTGCGTCACCGAACGCTGCAGCTCGGTCCTGAGGTTGATGATCTGGAGCTGGGACTCGCCGATCACCTGCCGGACGCGGGCGATGTTGGCGATCAGGTCGCCGCGCTGCCCTTCCAGCTCCGCCCGCGCCCGCTGCAGGGCGAGCAGCCGCGGCTTCAGGGCATTGCCGGTCTCGAGCAGCTTCTGGACGGTCGCGACCTCCTCGTTGACGAGGCGGATCTGCTCGGCCCGCGCGCGCTGCTGCGCCTCGTAGCCACCGATCTGCTCCTGCGACTGGATGATGCGCTGGCGCAGGATCTTCTCCTGGCTGCCGATCGATTCGCGGCGCGCCTCGAAGACGTTGATCTGCGCCTGGACGATCTCCTTCGTCTCCTCGTCGATGGTCGCCTGGTCGAGGAGCACGGACGGGAAGCGAATCGCGGGCAGCGAGTCGCGCTCGGCGATCAGGCGCGCCTCCATGGCGACCAGCGCGCGGTAGCGCTTCTCGTTGATCTGCAGGTTGGCACGCGACGCCGTATCGTCGAGCTGCACGACGATGTCGCCGGCCTTGACCACATCGCCGTCGCGCGCCCTGATCTCGCGCACGATCCCGCCCTCGAGATGCTGCACCGCCTGCCGGTTGTTGTAGACGGCGACCTGCCCCGGGGCGATCGAGGCGCTGTCGAGCTGGGCCACGGCGGCCCAGCCGACGAAGCCGCCGAAGAACATCAGCACCGTGCCGATGCCGATCATCGTCCAGCGCCGGATGGACCGCCGGATCGCCGCGAGGTCGTAGAGGTTCTCCTCTTCCTCCGGCGCCACCGCGCCGTCGGCCATGACGGCCTCGTTGATGGCCGTCTGGCTGCGTTTGGTCGGGACCTGCGGGTTGCCCGAATTGCCGACGTCGCTCATGGGGCGGCAACCTCCGTGCCGGCAGGGCGCGCGCCCTGCTGTGCGCTGACCACGCGCGGACGGGCACCCCCGGCGCCCGGAGGCGCAAGCCGCGCCATGACCTCCGCAGGAGGTCCGAACAGCTCGACCTGACCGTCGCGCATGAACAGCATCTTGTCGACGTTGGAAAGGATGCTCGGGCGATGGGCGATGACGATGACCGTCACGCCCTTCTCCTTGCAGTGGGTGAGCGCCGTGCGCAACGCCGCCTCACCCTCGGTGTCCAGATTGGCATTCGGCTCGTCCAGAACAAGGACCTTGGGATTGCCGAACAGGGCGCGGGCGAGGCCGACGCGCTGGCGCTGGCCGCCCGACAGGATGTAGTGGCTGGTGCCGATGCGCGTCTCGTAGCCGTTGGGCAGGCGCAGGATCAGCTCGTGCACGCCCGCGAGCTTCGCCGCCTCGACGATGTCGGCGGGATCGGCGTCCTGGAAGCGCGAGATGTTCTCGCGGATGGTCGCGTTGAACAGCTCGACGTCCTGCGGCAGGTAGCCGACATACTTGCCGAGATCCTCGGAGTTCCACTGCGCCACGTCGGCACCGTCGAGCCGGACGGTGCCGCTGAAGGGCCGCCAGACGCCGACGATGCATTTCACCAGCGTCGACTTGCCCGAGCCGCTCGGCCCGACGATCCCCAGCGCCTCGCCGGCCTCGATCGCGAAGCTGACGCCTTTCAGGATCGCCGGGGCGATGCCTCCCGCGGTGCGGTGGCGGAAGACCAGCCGGTCGACCGCGATCTTTCCGTTGGGCGCGGGCAGCGGCATGTAGCTCGCGTTCATCCTCGGCAGGTCGACCATGAGCGCATCGAGCCGCCGCGCCGCCGACATGAACGAGACCACGCTGCGCCAGGTGGCGATCGCCGCGTCGACCGGTGCCAGGGCGCGGGCCATGAGGATGTTGGCGACGACGAAGGCGCCGGGGCTGATCGAGTGGTTCACCACCTGGTAGGCGCCGACGGCGGTCACCGAGATCTGCACGAGCAGGCGAACGGTCCGCGACGTCGTGCTGATGAAGGTGCCGACCCGGTTCGAGCGGCTGTTCGCCGACAGCACGACGCTCTGCATCTTGCGCCACTGCTTCACGACGCCCTTCATCATGCCCATCGACTCGATGGCCTCGGCGTTCTTGACCATCGCCTCGGCTTCCTGGGTCGCGAGCACGCTCGCCGTGTTGTAGATGCGCAGTGGCCTGCGCGAGAGCACCTCGTTGGCGACCGCGAAGCTGATCATGACGAAGGCGCCGGTGATCGCGACGTAGCCCAGCAGCGGGTCGAACACCCAGATGAGGAACAGGTACATCGGCACCCAGGGGGTGTCGAAGAGGTTGGGAAGCTCGCCGCCGGCCAGGAAGTTGCGCACCTGGGCGAGGTCGCGCAGGCCCTGGGCGTCGCGCGCCGTGTTGTTGAGGAGGCCGTTCTTGATCGACAGGCGCAGCAGGCTCTCGCCCAGCATCGCGTCGATCTTGTTGCTCATCTCGTTGGTGACGCGCGAGCGGACGAAGTAGAGGACGCCCATGACGATCATGGCGAACCCCGCGATCACCGTCAGCAGCACCAGGGTCGACATGCTGCCGCTGGCGAACACGCGATTGAACATCTGCAGCGTGTAGAGCGGCAGCGTCAGCATCAGCATGTTGATAAAGAATGTGATCACGGCGACCGTGATCAGCTCCGGCCGGCACGCGCGTACGAGAGCCCGCACCGAGTTCAGCTGTCCGCTCATCGAACCTTCAATCTGCCGAGGCGCCGCCCTGGCGGCCTAAATACTATAGTTGCGCTGCGGTAATCGACAGCAATTCCGAAGCGCGGCCTCACGCCGCGCCGCGGCGTCGAAGCTCGTTTCCGACCCGCGCGATCATGCCCGGCCACCCGCCTTCGCGCTCCTGACGGAATGCGCGAATCGATGGATACCACGGGCAACCGTCTCCGTGGCACAGTATCCAGTGCCACAGCAAGCCGTTTCCGCCCGGCAGCATCAGCCAGCATGGCCGGCCGAGCGCGCCGGCGAAATGGGCGGTGCTGTTGCTGACGGTGATGACCAGGTCCATCGCGGCCACCTGGGCGGCGAAGCCGTCGAGGTCGGCGAGCGCGTCGATCGCCGGATCGACCACGATCCTCGCCCCCGTCGCCGCCTCGGCGGCGGCGACGTCGGCGGCGACCTCGCCGTACTGCAGGCTGACGAACGTCACCCCCGGGACCTGGAGCACCGGCGCCCACCCCGGCAGGCCGAAGGACTTGCGTTCGCCGACGGTGCGGTTCGCGCTGCGCCAGGAAACCCCGACCAGGATCGTCGATCGCTGCGCCCGGTAGCGGGCCCGCAGCGTCGCCGTACGGTGCGGATCGGCCCGCAGGTAGCCGCGATGGGGCAGGAAGTCGCCGACCCGGCGACGCAGCAGTCGCGGCAGCGCCGTCATCGCCACCTGTGCGGCGATGCCCTCCGGCACGCCGGCGGCGGTCGGCGGCTGGGCGCGCGGCACCACGGTCGCCTCGGGAAAGGAGCGCCGCAGCAGCGGCACCAGCCGCGGGTCGCTCTCGACCACCAGCCCGCCCGCCCGCGCGGCGGCGTCGCCCAGCATGCCGCAGCCCAGCACCTCGTCGCCGATCCCCTGGTCGCTCCAGACCAGCAGCGGCCCGGCGAGACGCGCGCCGTCCCATTCCGGTTCCCGCCACGACCGCCGCCGCTGCCCGCGCCAATAGGCGTCGAGATCGGCCCAGGCCTCGTCGAGCCGCCCGAGCGCCAGCAGCGCGTGGCCGCGGTTGAACCGCCATTCCCGACGGTCCGGGCGGAGCGCCAGCGCGCGATCCAGCGACGCCACGGCCTCCGCAGGGCGCCCGCCCATCATCAGGGTGTTGGCGAGGTCGTAGTG
>JADZBA010000180.1 GCA_020852355.1 Alphaproteobacteria bacterium | reverse complement strand
GTATCTCTCGGTCCCCTCGGCCTTCACGGTGCCGACCGGCCGCGCCCACTGGCACGTCCTGCTGCGCTCCCGCGCGATCGAGACCGGCTGCTACGTCTTCGCCCCCGCCCAGAGCGGCGAGCACGCCGAGGGCCGCAGGACCTACGGCCATTCCCTCATCATCAGCCCGTGGGGCGAGGTCCTGGCCGACGCCGGCGAGGCGGAGGGCTTCGTCATCGCGGAGATCGATCCGGCCAAGGTGGCCGAGGCGCGTCGGATGGTCCCCTCGCTGGGCCATGACCGGCCCTTCGCCCTGCCTGCGGACGTATCGCCGGCCCGCGCGGCGGAATGACCGCAGCGCACGGGCATTGAAACCTGCGGCCGAGCCTCCACGTTAGCGCGTCATGACCAGCGATCGCGAAAAGGCATGATCCTCTTCAATCTGCGCTGTGCCTCCGGCCACGAGTTCGAGGGCTGGTTCCGCAACGGCGACACGTTCGAGCGGCAGGCGAAGGCGAAATCGGTCGCCTGCCCGGTCTGCGGTGTGGCCGAGGTGGAGAAGGCGCTGATGGCGCCGCGCATCGGCAAGGGCACGCGCGAGCCGGCCGTCGATCCCAAGGTCCCGGCCAAGATCGATCCGGAGCAGGCGAAGGTCGCCGAGATGCTGAAGGTCCTGCGCGAGGCGCGTCGGCTGGTCGAGGAGAACCTCGACTATGTCGGCCCCAACTTCGCCGAGGAGGCGCGCAAGATCCACTACGGCGAGACCGAGAAGCACGGCATCTACGGCGAATCGACCCAGGAAGAGGCCGAGGCGCTGAGGGAAGAGGGGATCGAGTTCGGCCGGATCCCCTGGGTCCCGCGCGCCGACCAGTAGACGTTCCCCGACGGGCTTGCCCGGACCGCCTGTGCTCGCATATATTGCCCCAATGGTTGGCGATCGCCGCACCCGCCCGGGCTCGTCCCGATTTTACGGCCGCTGGTTCACACCGGCGGCCTAGGCATCGCGCAACCACGTCGTAGAAGCCCAAGCCGCCCGGACCCCCGAGGCGGCTTTCGCGTTTCTCCACCGAGGAATCCCGATCAGCCGCCGACCGGGACGCCGGACGGCCTCCACCCGTAGGAGGCAGTCCCATGTTCGATTTCGACGTCGTCACCGGCCCGACCCACGGCAAGCCGCAGCCATTGCCCGCGGCGACCGCCGCCCACCCGGCACCCGCGCCGACGGTGCCGCCGGAAGCGCCGCCGCCGCCGGCCGAGGAGGCGCCCCGTGAACGACGTGCCGCTTGAGGAGGCGCGCGGCCTCGCCTCCGACTTCACGCCCGTCGCCGCGCGCCACGACGCGGCGCGCGACCTGCCCGCCCGACGCCTGCCGCCGCATCCTCGGCAAGGCCGGGGAATGGGTGGACGGCCTGCCCGAAGGCCGCGAGACGACGATCGGCATGCCCCCCCCTGGCTCGAGGTCCGGGTGCAGCGCACGCCGGTCCGATGACCGCTATCGCCTGGCGCGCGGTCCGAACAGCAGCCAGGCGAGCCAACCCAGCACCGAGAAGACGAAGACCGCGGCCATCCAGATCATCTTGGCCAGGAAGCTCCGCTCGCTCTGGACGATGTGGTAGAGCACCCACAGCAGCAGCGCCAGGTAGAGAAGGCCGAGCAGCCCGCCGCCGAACTGCAGCTCGAGGCTCATGGCGTCGGTCCCCGCCCGCGGGTCGCCATCAGCATGTAGTTGACGTCGAGATCGTCGGGGGCGAGCCGCCAACGGTCGCGCATCGGGTCGAAGGCGATGCCGGTCATTGCCGCTACCGTCATGCCGTTGCGGCGCAGGGCGGCCGCGAGCTCGCTCGGACGCACGAACCTGCGCCAGTCGTGGGTGCCGCGCGGCAGCCAGCGCAGCACGTATTCCGCACCGACGATCGCCAGCAGCCACGCCTTGGTGGTGCGGTTGAGCGTCGCCGCCACCATCATCCCGCCCGGCGCCACCAGCGCGGCCGCGGCGTCGAGGAAGGCGTCGCGGTCGGCGACGTGCTCGACCACCTCCATGTTGAGGACGATGTCGAAGCGCTCGCCGGCGGCCGCCAGCTCCTCCGCGGTCGCGAACCGGTAGTCCACGGCCAAGCCCATGTGCCCGGCGTGCAGCCGGGCGACCTCGACGTTGCGCTCGGCCGCGTCGATGCCGGTGACCGTGGCGCCGAGGCGGGTCATCGGCTCGGCGAGCAGGCCGCCGCCGCAGCCGATGTCCAGCAGCCGCAGCCCGGCCAGCGGGCGGTCGGCCGCGGCGTCGCGGCCGAAGCGTTCGACGATCCGGTCGCGCAGCCACTCCAGCCGGACCGGATTGAAGCGGTGCAGCGGCCGGAACTTGCCGTCGGGATCCCACCATTCCTCGGCGATCGCCGCGAAGCGCGCCACCTCCACCGGATCCACCGTGGAGCCGGCATGGGCCCGCTTCTCCATGGGGTCGCCCTTCACCTTGCCTGCCGCAATCATCCCCGGGCTCCCTTCGGTCGGACCTGACGGGGAGGCTGCGGGCCGCATGGCCGCAGCCTTGCCCCGTGCTGCATCGCGAGAGTAAGTATACGCGCCTTGCGCGCGGGCAACGGCTTTTCGGCCGTTTCGCCCGTCCCTCCGTTCGTCCCGACTCCATGGCCAGAGCACGATGGCGCGTATCGTCCAGAAGTTCGGCGGCACTTCCGTCGCCGACGTCGACCGCATCAAGAACGTGGCATTGCGCGTCAAGCGCGAGGTCGACGCCGGCCATGAGGTGGCGGTCGTCGTCTCGGCGATGGCCGGCACCACCAATCAGCTCGTCGCCTGGACCAGCGCCATCGCGCGCCTGCACGATGCGCGCGAGTACGACGCCGTGGTCGCCTCGGGCGAACAGGTGACCGCGGGCCTGCTGGCGCTGGCGCTGCAGGACCTCGGCGTCAACGCGCGCTCGTGGATGGGCTGGCAGATCCCGCTGCGCACCGACGGGGTGCACGGCAAGGCGCGCATCCTCGGCATCGACACCGGCGACCTGCTGGGGCGCATGGCGACCGGCCAGGTACCCGTCGTCGCCGGCTTCCAGGGCATCGGCCCCGACAACCGCGTGACGACGCTCGGCCGCGGCGGCTCCGACACCTCGGCGGTGGCCCTGGCCGCCGCGCTGAAGGCCGACCGCTGCGACATCTTCACCGACGTCGACGGGGTCTACACGTCCGACCCCCGCATCGTTGCGAAGGCGCGCAAGCTCGATAGAATCACCTATGAAGAGATGCTGGAGATGGCGTCGCAGGGCGCCAAGGTGCTGCAGACCCGCTCGGTCGAGATGGCGATGAAGCACCGGGTGCGTGTCCAGGTCCTGTCGAGCTTCGTCGACGTTCCCGGCACGCTGGTGGTGGACGAGGATGAGATCGTGGAACAGGAAGTCGTCAGCGGCATTGCCTACAGTCGGGACGAGGCGAAGATCACGCTGGTCAAGGTGGCCGACCGGCCGGGGGTGGCGGCCGCCATCTTCGGACCGCTCGCCGACGCGGCGATCAACGTCGACATGATCGTGCAGAACGTGTCGGAGGACGGCGGGACGACCGACCTCACCTTCACGGTCACCAAGGCCGACCTCGACCGCGCGGTCAAGGTGCTGGAGGACAATCGCGGGACCCTCGGCTATGAGGATCTCACGAGCGACGCCAACGTGGTGAAGATCTCGGTCATCGGCGTCGGCATGCGCAGCCATGCCGGCGTCGCGCAGAAGATGTTCAAGGCGCTGGCCGGGAAAGGCATCAACATCATGGTGATCTCGACCTCGGAGATCAAAGTGAGCGTGCTGGTCGGCGAGGACTACACCGAGCTGGCCCTGCGCGCCCTGCACAGCGCCTACGGCCTCGACGCCGCGTGACGCCATGAACGGCGTCGCGCCGCGCGAGCGTCTCGACCGCCTGTGGCGGCGCGGCCGCGAGTTCCTCGGCACGCGCTACGCCATCATGGGCGGCGCGATGACGTGGGTCTCCGAGCGCCACCTCGTAGCCGCCATCTCCAACGGCGGCGGCTTCGGCGTCATCGCGTCCGGCTCGATGGGCGCCGACGCGCTCGCGGCGGAGATCGACGGGACGCGGGCGCTGACCGACCGGCCCTTCGGCGTCAACCTCATCACGCTGCACCCCCAGCTCATGGAGCTGATCGCCGCCTGCGCCTCGCGGCGCGTCGGGCACGTCGTGCTGGCGGGCGGGCTGCCGCCGGCGGCCGCGATCGCCGCGATCAAGGAGTACGGCGCCAAGGCCGTGTGCTTCGCGCCCGCCCTGTCGATCGCCCGCAAGCTGGTGCGTGGCGGCGCCGACGCCATCGTCATCGAGGGCATGGAGGCGGGCGGCCATATCGGGCCGGTGGCGACCAGCGTGCTGGCGCAGGAGATCCTGCCGCACCTGCGCGAGGTCCCGGTCTTCGTGGCGGGCGGCATCGGCCGCGGCGAGGCGATCGTCAGCTATCTGGAGATGGGGGCGGCCGGCTGTCAGCTCGGCACGCGCTTCGTCTGCGCCACGGAATCGATCGCCCACCCCGCCTTCAAGCGCGCCTTCATCCGCGCCGACGCACGCAACGCGGTGCCCTCGGTCCAGCTCGACGCGCGCTTTCCGGTGATTCCCGTGCGCGCCATCGGCAATGCCGCGACCAAGCGCTTCCAGGAGAAGCAGCGCGACGTCGTCGCGCGGTTCGAGCGGGGCGAGCTGACGCAGCGGGAGGCGCAGCTCGAGATCGAGCACTTCTGGGCGGGAGCGCTGCGCCGCGCCGTGATCGACGGCGACGTCGAGTCCGGCTCGCTGATGGCCGGCCAGTCCGTCGGCATGGTGACGCGCGAGCAGCCGACGGCGGAGATCATCGCGGAGCTGGTCGACCAGGCCGTGGCCGCGCTCGCCATGCGGGACGGCGTCCCGATGAAGGACGGGGCCGAGGCGGCGCTGTGACCGACGCCCCGGCCGGCGCCTCCGGTGCGCGGCGGCTGCTCCGGCGGCTGCGCGACCTGATGGCGACGGGCGGGACGGCGCAGGAGCGGCTCGACCGCATCGTCACCCTGATCGCCGGCGAGATGGTGGCGGAGGTCTGCTCCTGCTACATCCGCCGCGCCGGCGACGTGCTGGAGCTGTTCGCCACCGAAGGGCTGCGCCGCGAGGCGGTGCACCGCACGCGGCTCAGGGTCGGCGAGGGCCTGGTCGGCGACGTCGCGGCGCACGCCCGCCCGCTGGCGCTGGCCAACGCCCAGTCGCATCCCAACTTCGCCTACCGGCCGGAAACGGGCGAGGAGGTCTACCAGTCGCTGATGGGCGTGCCGATCCTGCGCGGCGGCAAGGTCCACGGCGTGCTGGTGGTGCAGAACCGCACCCAGCGCAGCTACGCCGACGAGGAGATCGAGACCCTCCAGACCGTCGCCATGGTGCTTGCCGAACTGGTGGCGTCCGGCGACCTCGTCAACCCGATCGAGCTGGCGCCCGCCGACGGCATCGGCATGCTGCCGACGCGCATCGAGGGCGTGCGCCTGGTCGACGGGCTGGCGATGGGATCGGCGGTGCTGCACGAGCCCCGGATCGTCATCCGCCGCGTCGTCGCCGAGGACCCCGCGGCCGAGCTGGAGCGGCTGCGCGAGGCACTGGCGCGCATGCAGAGCGCCCTCGACGCGATGCTCGCCGCCGACGACATCGGCCGCGGCGGCGAGCACCGCGACATCCTCGAGACCTACCGCATGTTCGCGGAGGACCGCGGCTGGATCCAGCGCATCCGCGAGACGATCCGCGGCGGCCTGACCGCCGAGGCGGCGGTGCAGAAGGTGCAGGACGACACCCGCGCCCGGATGCAGTCGATCACCGATCCCTATCTGCGCGAGCGGCTGCTCGATCTGCAGGACCTGACCAACCGCCTGCTGCAGCATCTCGCGGGCGACGAGGCGCGGGCGACCGAGCTGCCGCCCGACGTCATCCTGGTCGCCCGGACCATGGGACCGGCGGAGCTGCTCGACTACGACCGCACCCGACTGCGCGGCCTGGTGCTGGAGGAGGGCTCCCACACCGCCCACGTCACCATCGTCGCCCGTGCGCTCGACATCCCCGTGGTCGGCGGCGCCGTCGACGTCGTGGCGCGGGTCGAGCCCGGCGACCTCGTCGTCGTCGACGGCGAGAACGGTACCGTCTTCCTGCGGCCGGGCGAGGACGTGCAGCAGCGCTTCGCCGAAGGCATGGTGGCCCGGGCGCAGCAGCGCGCCGCCTATGCGGCGATCCGCGGGCTGCCGGCAGTGACGCGCGACGGCGTGCGCGTCGGCCTGCAGCTCAATGCCGGGCTGCTCATCGACCTGCCGCAGCTCGACGCGACGGGTGCGGAGGGCGTCGGGCTCTACCGCACCGAGATCCCTTTCATGGTGCGCTCCAGCTTTCCCGACATCGCGGCCCAGCTCGCCATCTACCGCACCATCGTCGAGCTGGCCGGCGGCCGGCCGGTCACCTTCCGCACTCTCGATGTCGGCGGCGACAAGCGGCTGCCCTACCTGCCGCCGTCGGAGGACGAGAACCCGGCCCTCGGCTGGCGGGCGATCCGCATGTCGCTCGACCGGCCGGCGATGCTCTCGCAGCAGCTCCGCGCCATGCTGATGGCCGCCGATGGCGCCGTGCTGCGCGTCATGTTCCCGATGGTGGCCGAGGTGGCGGAGCTGGTCGCGGCCCGGGCCATCCTGGAGCGCCAGCGCGAGCGGGTGGCGCGCGCCGGCATCGCGCCCGCCCGCATCGAGGTCGGCGTCATGATGGAGGTGCCGAGCCTGGCCTTCCAGCTCGATGCCCTGCTGCCCCGCATCGACTTCCTGTCGATCGGCTCCAACGATCTCATGCAGTTCCTCTTCGCCTGCGACCGCGGCAATCCGCGCCTCGCCGGCCGCTACGATGTGCTGTCGCCGCCGGCGCTGGCCTTCGTCCGTCATCTCGTCGCGGCGTGCGGGCGAGCCGGGGTGCCGCTGGCGGTGTGCGGGGAGATGGCGGCCCGGCCGATCGAGGCCATGGCCCTTGTCGGTCTCGGCGTACGCGTGTTATCGATGCCAGCCGCAGCGGTGGGTCCGATCAAGACGATGGTGCGCAGCCTGGAGCTCGCGCCGCTGGTGACATACCTGGAACGTCACAGGGGCTCGGCAGTTCACAGTTTGCGCAGCCATTTGAACGCCTTTGCACACGATCATGGGGTGGTGATCGAATAGCGATCGGGCTACAGTCGTGTCGCGCCGCTTCGGCGGCGCAACAAATCGCGGGGGTGCCGTTCGGGGGAGCGACGCCCTTTCAGGAGTGTTGCGGCGAGGCGCGGAACGACGCGCCGGAGGCGTGGCCAACCGCGGGGGCACCGGCGGGATGCAGGTTGGGGTGACTAGGGTGGAGCGAGCGCGGCGGCCGGACGACGGCGAGGCCAGGTCGAGGCCACGCGGCGTCGGCGCGTTGCTGCGCGAGATCCGGGTCGGGCGCGGCCTGGAGCTGCGGCGCGTCGCGACGCGCCTGCGCATCCGCTATCCCTATCTCGCGGCCATCGAGGAAGGCCGCTTCGACAAGCTGCCGGGCATGCCCTACGCCGTCGGCTTCGTGCGCACCTATGCCGAGCATCTCGGGCTGGACGGCGACGAGATCGTGCGCCGCTTCAAGCAGGAGACCGCGACCGTCGACAACCGCACCGAGCTGGTGTTTCCGGAGCCGACGTCGGAAGGCGGCGTGCCGGGCGGGGCGATCCTGCTGATCTCGCTGGTGCTGGCCGTCGTCGGCTACGTCACGTGGTTCTATCTCTCCTCGCGCGGCGACGTGCGCCCGGAGATCGTGGCGGCCGTTCCCTCCCATCTCGCGGCCCCGGTCGCCACCGTGCCGCTGCCCTCCGCAGATCGCGCCGGCGCCTCGGTCCCGAAGGCCGACGCGCCGCAACGGCCGGTACGCGAGGATCTGGCGCGCTTCGCGTCCGACTCTTCCACGGGCGCACCCGTGCAGCCCCCGGCGCCGGAGCCGCCGGCTGCCGCCAGGCCCGCGGCGCCGGAATCGATTCTCCCGATGCGGGCTCCGCCGATGATGGCGCCCGTCGAGCCGTCGGCCGCCGCCGCCGCGACCCGCTTCCCGGAGGGCCAGGTCGCCGCCCTGCCGACGGCGGAGGCCGACAGCGGCCGCGTCTTCGGCGCCGCGGCGAACGAGAGCCGCGTGCTGATCCGCGCCACGTCCGACAGCTGGGTGCAGATCCGCGACGCCGACAGCAACCTGCTGCTCACCCGGGTGCTGCGCGCCGGGGACGCCTATCGCGTTCCGGACCGGCCGGGCATCACCATGCGCACCGGCAATGCGGGCGGCCTCGAGGTCGTCGTCGACGGCCGCGTCGCGCCGTCGCTGGGCCCGACCGGCGGCGTGCGCCGCAACGTCGCGCTCGACGCCGAGCGCCTGACGGCCGGGACCGCCGTCCCGGAGTAGCCATCGCCCCGGCGGGCGCGCGGGCGGCTTTGTCCGCAAGGACGCGATCCTATATATAGGCGTCGCGCATTCCAGAGGCTCCGATGACCGTTCGCGCGTACCGCGAGATCCAGCGCCGCAAGTCGCGGCAGGTCCATGTCGGCGCGGTCCCCGTCGGCGGCGACGCGCCGATCACGGTCCAGTCGATGACCAACACGCCGACGGCCGACGCCGCCGCGACCATCGCCCAGGTGCGCGCGCTGGAAGAGGCAGGCGCCGACATCGTGCGGGTGTCGTGCCCGGACGTGGAATCGACCGCGGCCCTGAAGGAAATCGTGCGCGCCGCCAGGGTGCCGATCGTGGCCGACATCCATTTCCACTACCGGCGCGCCATCGAGGCGGCCGAGGCGGGTGCGGCGTGCCTGCGCATCAACCCCGGCAACATCGGCAATGCCGACCGCGTGCGCGAAGTGGTGAAGGCCGCCAAGGACCATGGCTGCTCGATGCGCATCGGCGTCAACGCCGGCAGCCTGGAGCGCCATCTGCTGGAGAAGTACGGCGAGCCGTGCCCCGAGGCGATGGTCGAGAGCGCGCTGGAGCACGCCCGCATCCTCGAGGACAACGACTTCCGCGAGTTCAAGATCTCGTGCAAGGCGTCCGACGTCTTCCTCGCCGTCGCCGCCTACCAGCAACTCGCCGACGCCTGCGACTATCCGCTGCATCTCGGGATCACCGAGGCGGGCGGGCTGCGCGGCGGCACCGTCAAGTCGGCGATCGGCATGGGCTCGCTGCTGTGGGCGGGGATCGGCGACACCATCCGCGTCTCGCTTTCGGCCGATCCGGTCGAGGAGATCAAGGCGGGCTTCGAGATCCTGAAGTCGCTCGGCCTGCGCCGCCGCGGCGTGACCGTCATCTCCTGCCCGTCCTGCGCCCGCCAGCAGTTCGACGTGATCCGCACGGTCGAGATCCTGGAGGAGCGGCTGTCGCACATCACCACGCCGATGACGCTCTCGGTGATTGGCTGCGTGGTCAACGGACCCGGCGAGGCGCGCGAGACCGACATCGGGTTCACCGGCGGCGGCAACAACACCCACCAGGTCTATGTCGCCGGCGTGCCGCACCACCGCCTGAAGGACGCCGCCATCGTCGACCATCTCGTGGAGATGGTGGAGCGGAAGGTAGCGGAAATCGAGGCGGCCAAGGCCGCGGCTCCTGCCCACGAGGGCGCGCCGGTCGACGCCGCCGCCACCTGAATCCAAGGTACCGATGAAGTCGTTGCAGCCGGTTCGCGGCACCCACGATCTTTTGCCCGACGCCTTCCGTCGCCACCGCCATGTCGCGGAGCGGGCGAGGGCGGTCGCGGAATCCTACGGGTTCCTGGAGATGGCGACGCCCATCTTCGAGTTCACCGAGGTCTTCAAGCGCACCCTGGGCGACACTTCCGACGTCGTCTCGAAGGAGATGTACAGCTTCGCCGACCGCGGCGGCGAGGAGATCACGTTGCGTCCCGAGAACACGGCCGGCGTCTGTCGCGCCATCGTGTCCAACGGACTGCGCCAGAGCCTGCCGGTGAAGTTCTTCTATGACGGCCCGATGTTCCGCTACGAGCGGCCGCAGAAGGGCCGGCAGCGGCAGTTCCATCAGATCGGCGTCGAGCTGGTCGGCGTCGAGGGGCCGCTCGGCGACGTCGAGGTGATCGCGCTGGGCGCCCACATCCTGGACGCGCTGGGCATCCTCGACCGCACGACGCTCGAGCTGAACACGCTGGGCGACCAGGAGAGCCGCGCCGCCTATCGCGCCGTCCTCGTCGACTACTTCTCCGCCCATCGCGACGCCCTCTCCGAGGACAGCCTGGCGCGGCTGGAGCGCAACCCGCTGCGCATCCTCGATTCCAAGGACGAGGGCGACCGTCGCCTCGTCGCCGGGGCGCCGACCTTCGAGACGCATCTCACCGGGGCGGCCGCCGACTTCTTCGCCGCGGTGAAGGCCGGCCTCGACACGGCCGGGGTCGCCTATGCCGTCAACCCGCGGCTCGTCCGGGGCCTGGACTATTACTGCCACTCGGCGTTCGAGTTCACCACGACCGCGCTCGGTGCCCAGGGCACCGTGCTGGCGGGTGGGCGATACGACGGCCTGATCGAGATGATGGGCGGGCCGGCCACGCCCGGCGTCGGCTGGGCGGCCGGCATCGAGCGCCTGGCCATGCTGGCGACCGACGTGCCCCCGGCGCCGCGGCCCATCGCCGTGGTGCCGGTGGGGGCGGCGGCGGAGACCGCGGGGCTGCGCCTCACCCAGAGCCTGCGCCGGGCCGGCCTGGCGGTCGATCTCGGCTACGGCGGCAACCTCGGCCGGCGGCTGAAGCGCGCCGACAAGATCGGCGCGCGCGTCGCGGTCATCATCGGCGAGGACGAGCTGGCGAGCGGTGCGGCCAAGGTCCGCGATCTCGATACGGGCAACCAGTCCGAGGTCTCCCTGGCCGCGCTCGCGGATCACCTCGCCGCCTTCCGGTAGGCGCCCGCTTGGGTGCCGACGCGCGCGCAGGGAGCGGGCTGGCACGGCTCGGCCTGGTCGGCCTCAGCCACCGGACCGCCGATCTCGCCGTCCGCGACCGCATCGCCGCCGAGGAGGAGATGGCGGCGGTCTGGCTGGACCGTCTCGCCGGCGTCGCCGAGGAGCTGCTCGTGCTCGTCACCTGCGATCGGGTCGAGGCCTGCCTCGTCGCCGACGCGCGCTCCGACGCGATCGCCCGCGTCGAGGCGGCGTTCGCCGCCGCCGCCGGCATCGACGCGCTGGGCGTGCAGGCCTATCGCCTCGCCGGCGCCGAGGCGGTGCGGCACGTCTTCCGCGTCGCATCGGCCCTGGACAGCGCCGTCGTCGGCGAGCCGCAGGTCCTGGGGCAGCTCAAGGACGCCGACCGCCGGGCGCGCGCCGCCGGTACCGTCGGGCCCACCCTCGACCTCGTGCTGTCCGGCAGCTACGCCGCGGCCAAGCGCGTGCGCACCGAGACGGCGATCGGCGAGCGGCCGGTGTCGATCGCGGCCGCCGCCGTGCATGTCGCGCGCGACGTCCACGGCGAGCTCGGCAGGATCACCGCCCTCGCCGTCGGCACCGGTGAGATGGGCGAGGTCGTCATCGACGCGCTGTCGGCGGCCGGCGTCGCCCGGCTGATGGTCGCCGACACGGGCGGCTCACGGCCGGCGGCGCTCGCCCGGCGCCACGGGGCGACCTTGATACCCTTCGCGCCGCCGGCGCCGGCCCTGGCGGCGGCGGATGTCGTCGTCGCGGCGGCCGGCACCGGCCGCTGGACGCTGGAGGCCGCCGCGGTCCGCGAGGCGATGCGGCTGCGCCGGCACCGGCCGCTGTTCATCGTCGACGCGGCGTTGCCGAACGACGTCGATCCGGCGGTCGAGCGCCTCGACGGGGCCTTCCTCTACACGGTGGAGGACCTGGAGCGCCTGGCGGTCGCCGGACGCGCGCGGCGGGCCGGCGCGGTGGGTGCCGCCGAGGAGATCCTGTCGGTCGAGCTCGCCCGGCTGCTCGACCGTATCGGCGCGCGCGACGCGGGCCCGGCGATCCGCACGCTGGCGGAACGGTTCGAGGCCGAGCGGCAGACCGCGCTGGCGGACGCGGCGGGCGATGCCGAGCGGGCGACCGAGCTGCTGGTGCGCCGGCTGCTGCACGGCCCGGCGACGCAGCTTCGCCGCCTGGCGGCCGACGATCCCGCGGGACGCGCCGCGGCGGAGCGGTTGCTGGGTCGGCTCTTCGATGGTTCGGGGGAGGACAGGTCGTGACCGCGGAAGGCCCGCTCGACGGGATGCTCGACCAGATCGTGGCGCGGCACGCCGAGGTGTCGTCGATCCTCGCCGAGACCAGGCTGGCGCCGGCGGAGTTCGCGCGCCTGTCGAAGGAGTATGCCGAGCTCGACCCGCTGGTGGCCGAGGTGCGCGCGCTGCGCCGTGCCGAGGGCGAGCGGGCCGACGCGGTCGCGATGGCCGAGGATCCCGCCTCCGATGCCGAGATGCGGGCGCTCGCCGAGAGCGAACGGGCGAGCCTGGCCGCGCGGATCGCCGAATTGCGGCGCGCCATCCAGATCATGCTGCTGCCGCGCGACGAGGCGGATTCGCGCAACGCCATCCTCGAGATCCGCGCCGGTACCGGCGGCGACGAGGCGGCCCTGTTCGCCGCCGACCTCTTCCGCATGTACCAGCGCTACGCGACGCTGCGCGGCTGGCGCTGGGAGACGATGGAAGTGTCGGAGACCGGCATCGGCGGCTTCCGCGAGGCGATCGCCTCGGTGTCCGGCCGCGACGTCTTCGCCCGGCTCAAGTTCGAATCCGGGGTCCATCGCGTGCAGCGCGTGCCGGCGACCGAGGCCAGCGGCCGGATCCACACCTCGGCCGCCACCGTTGCCGTGCTGCCCGAAGCCGAGGAGGTCGACGTCCACATCGACGACAAGGATCTGCGCATCGACGTCTATCGGTCGAGCGGGCCGGGCGGCCAGTCGGTCAACACCACCGACAGCGCCGTGCGCATCACCCATCTGCCGACCGGCCTCGTGGTCATCCAGCAGGACGAGAAGTCGCAGCACAAGAACAAGGCCAAGGCCCTGAAGGTGCTGCGCGCGCGCCTCTACGAGATGGAGCGCCAGACGCGCGAGGCGGCGCGCGCGGCGGACCGGCGCAGCCAGGTCGGCTCGGGCGACCGGTCGGAGCGCATCCGCACCTACAACTTCCCGCAGGGGCGCGTGACCGACCATCGCATCAACCTGACGCTCTACAAGATCGACAAGGTGATGGCCGGCGAGGCGCTCGACGAGATCGTCGAGGCGCTGATCGCCGAGGACCAGGCGGCGCGGCTCGCCGCGCTCGCATGACCGAGGGGGCCGAGGCCGCCGTCGCTGCGGCGGCCGTCCGGCTCGGCCGCGCCGGCATCGAGGCACCGCGCCGGGAGGCGCGCCTCATCCTCGCCCATGCGCTGGGACGGGCGCCGGGCACGGTGCTGTTCCCCCGCGACGTCATGCTCGACTCCGTGGCCGCGGCGCGCTTCGCGTGCCTCGTCGCGCGCCGCGCCGCCGGCGAGCCGCTGTCGCGGATGGTGGGAGAGCGCGAGTTCTGGAGCCTGCCGTTTCGCCTCGGCCCGGCGACGCTCGACCCGCGGCCGGACACCGAAACGCTGGTCGAGGCGATATTGGCCGCGCTCCCCGACCGGGCGGCGGCGCTGCGCCTGCTCGACCTCGGCACCGGGACGGGCTGCATCCTGCTGGCGCTGCTGTCGGAGCTGCCGGCCGCGTGGGGCGTCGCCGTCGACCGCAGCGCCAATGCCGTCGCCGTCGCGCGGGAGAATGCCCGGGCGCTCGGCCTGGCCGACCGCGCCTCCTTCCTGGTCGCCGACTGGTCGTCGGCGATCGCCGGGCGCTTCGACGTCGTGGCCGCAAACCCGCCCTACATCCCATCGGACGAGATCGCGCGGCTGGCCCCGGAGGTGGCGCTGCACGACCCGCGCGCCGCGCTCGACGGCGGGGCCGACGGGCTCGACGCCTATCGCCGCATCGTGCCGGCGCTGCCGGGATTGCTCGCCGCCGGCGGCAGCGCGGCACTGGAGATCGGCGCCGCCCAGGCCGACTCCGTAGCTGCCCTGATGCGTGCCGCGGGCTTCGCCCGTCCCCGCGTCCTGCATGACCTCGGCGGGCGTTCCCGTGGCATCATGGTCCGCGCGAATGGCGCGGGAACCATGCCCGAACCCGCGAAGAAATAGGTAGCGTGGTGCGGTCCGAGGGTCTAGAGTCCGTGTCCGTAGCTGGTCGTTTCCGGCTTCGTGCCCCATGAGGGCGCACCCGTGTCACCGCCAATGTCGGCCCGGTCTCTGCCGCTGATGCGGCCATCGGACGAACTGCGCCCGGAGTGACCCGCCCGCGTTGGCCCATGTCCGACAAGAACCAAGGTGCCATGAGACCTGGTCCACACAAGCGTTCGCGCGGCCGTAGCCATCATCCCAACCATCCCGGTCCGAACGGTCGGAAGCACCTGCCGCTGCGGCTGCAGACCTTCGACAGCAACGGGCCGAGCGTGAAGATTCGGGGGAATGCCTACCAAGTCTTCGAGAAGTACATAACCCTCGCGCGGGAGGCCACCTCGGCGGGCGACCGCATCGCCGCCGAGAATTTCTACCAGCACGCGGAGCACTACTTCCGCATCATCAACGCCGATGGCGGACCCCAGCCGCAGAGCATGCAGCAGGGCAGCGGCGAGTTCGAAGGCGGCGGCGAGGGCGACGGCCAGGACGGCAATGCCGAGGGCACGCAGTCCGAGATGGGCATGTCCGGCGACCCGCAGGACCAGCCGCAGCCGAACTGACGACGGCATCACGTCCCTCGGCCCGCCATCCGTCCCTGTGACGAGCGGGCCGGGAGACCGGCTCGGCAAAGCCGTGCGCGGACCCATGCCGCGCATCCCGCGGCCCTGCACTTGACGCATGTCAACGCCGCCCGCGGCGGCGGCCGCTAGCCTGCTTTTCGGCGGCCGGCGGCGCCGCGGGACGACGACGCCGTCGTTCGCCTGGCTCCTCTTGAGCGGCAAATCCGTGCTGCCCATATGGGCTTCGCGGGCTCGGACGCGTCGCCTCGGGCGAGGGGCGCTGCCGGGAGGCCGTTGCAGGAGGAAGTCGGCAAATGGATTTCGAACGCTATACGGAGCGCTCCCGAGGCTTCGTACAGGCCGCGCAGACGCTGGCGTTGCGCAGCAACCATCAGCGGCTGATGCCCGAGCACCTGCTGAAGGTGCTGCTGGACGACAAGGAAGGGCTCGCCGCCAACCTGATGCGCGCCGCCGGCGGCGATCCGGCGCGGGCGCTGGCGCTGACCGAGGAGGCGTTGGCGCGTCTTCCCAAGGTCGAGGGCTCCGGCGCCGGGCAGGTCCATCTCGGCCCCGAGCTGGCGCGGCTCTTCGAACAGGCCGAGAAGGTGGCCGAGAAGGCCGGTGACCAGTTCGTCACGGCCGAGCGGCTGCTGTTGGCCATGGCCCTCGCCAGCGGCACCGCCGTGCAGCGCATCCTGGCCGAGGCCCGGCTCACCGCGCAGGCGCTGAACGCCGCCATCGAGGATGTGCGCAAGGGCCGCAAGGCCGACAGCGCGACCGCCGAGCAGGGCTACGACGCGCTGAAGAAGTACGCCCGCGACCTGACCGAGGCGGCGCGCGAGGGCAAGCTCGACCCGGTCATCGGTCGCGACGAGGAGATCCGGCGCACCATCCAGGTGCTGGCCCGGCGCACCAAGAACAACCCCGTGCTGATCGGCGAGCCCGGCGTCGGCAAGACCGCCATCGTCGAGGGACTGGCGCTGCGTATCATCAAGGGCGACGTGCCCGAGAGCCTGAAGGACAAGCGCCTGCTGGCGCTCGATCTCGGCGCGCTCATCGCCGGCGCCAAGTACCGCGGCGAGTTCGAGGAGCGGCTGAAGGCCGTCCTCGCCGAGCTGCAGTCGGCCGAGGGCGAGATCGTCCTCTTCATCGACGAGTTGCACACGCTGGTCGGAGCGGGCAAGGCCGACGGGGCGATGGACGCCTCGAACATGCTGAAGCCGGCGCTCGCCCGTGGCGAGCTGCACTGCGTCGGCGCCACCACGCTCGACGAGTACCGCAAGCACATCGAGAAGGACGCGGCGCTGGCGCGGCGCTTCCAGCCGGTCTTCGTCGGCGAGCCGACGGTCGAGGACACCGTCTCGATCCTGCGCGGCCTCAAGGAGAAGTACGAGCAGCACCATGGCGTGCGCATCACCGATGCGGCGCTGGTGGCGGCCGCCACGCTGTCCAACCGCTACATCAGCGACCGCTTCCTGCCGGACAAGGCGATCGACCTCGTCGACGAGGCGGCGAGCCGGCTGCGCATGGCGGTCGACAGCAAGCCCGAGGAGATCGACGAGCTCGACCGGCGCATCATCCAGCTCAAGATCGAGCAGGAGGCGCTGAAGAAGGAGAGCGACGCGGCCTCGCGCGATCGCCTCGTGCGGCTGTCGAAGGAGCTGGCGGACCTGGAGCAGCGGTCGGCCGAGCTGACCGCGAAGTGGAAGGCCGAGAAGGACAAGCTCTCCAGCGTGCAGAAGCTCAAGGTCGAGCTCGACCAGGCGCGCGGCGCGCTGGAATCGGCCCAGCGTGAGGGCAACTGGACGCGGGCCGGCGAGCTGACCTACGGCGTCATTCCCGGGCTCGAGCGCAAGATCGCGGAAGCCGAGGCGTCGGATGCCGGCCGCATGGTCAAGGAGGAGGTCGACGCGGCCGACATCGCCGGCGTCGTGTCGCGCTGGACCGGCATCCCCGTCGACAAGATGCTGGAGGGCGAGCGCGAGAAGCTGCTCCAGATGGAGTCGGCGCTGAAGAAGCGCGTGGTCGGCCAGGAGGATGCCATCGCCGCGGTCGCCAACGCCGTCCGCCGGGCGCGTGCCGGCCTGCAGGACCCCAACCGGCCGATGGGCTCGTTCCTCTTCCTCGGGCCGACCGGCGTCGGCAAGACCGAGCTGACCAAGGCGCTGGCGCAGTTCCTGTTCGACGACGACCAGGCGATGGTGCGGGTCGACATGTCGGAGTTCATGGAGAAGCACTCCGTGTCCCGGCTGATCGGCGCGCCTCCCGGCTATGTCGGCTACGACGAGGGCGGCGTCCTGACCGAGGCGGTGCGACGCCGGCCCTACCAGGTGATCCTGTTCGACGAGGTCGAGAAGGCGCATCCCGACGTCTTCAACGTCCTGCTGCAGGTGCTGGACGACGGCCGCCTGACGGACGGGCAGGGCCGCACGGTCGACTTCCGCAACACGCTGATCGTGCTGACCTCGAACCTCGGCTCGGACATCCTCGCCCGTCAGCCCGACGGCCGCGACACCAGCGAGGTGCGCGAGCAGGTGATGGAGGTGGTGCGCGGCGCCTTCCGGCCGGAGTTCCTGAACCGGCTCGACGAGATCCTGCTCTTCCACCGGCTGGAGCGCCGGCAGATGACGGCGATCGTCGACATCCAGATCGGCCGGCTGCAGAAGCTGCTCGACGAGCGCAAGATCCGCCTCGTGCTCGACGAGCCCGCCCGCACCTGGCTCGGCAACGCCGGCTACGACCCGGTCTACGGGGCGCGGCCGCTGAAGCGGGTGATCCAGCGCGAGCTGCAGAACCCGCTCGCCCAGATGATCCTGGAAGGGCGCGTCAAGGACGGCGACACGGTCAGCGTGACCGTCGTGGCCGGCAAGCTCGCGATCCAGCCGACCGCGCTGGCCGACGCGGCGGACTGACGG
>JADZBA010000179.1 GCA_020852355.1 Alphaproteobacteria bacterium | reverse complement strand
CAACCTCAGCCTCGCCCGGCGCGAGGCGGACCTCGCGGTGCGCCTGGGGCGGCCCGACCCGCCGCAGGCCTCCGCGCAGCGTCTGGGCGACGTGCCCTACGCGGTCTACGCGGCGGTCGGCCGCGATCCCGACCTGCTGCCCTGGGCGGGGCTCGACCATCAGAGCGCCCACCTGCCC
Organism: Alphaproteobacteria bacterium; assembly: GCA_020852355.1. Classification (GTDB taxonomy): domain Bacteria; phylum Pseudomonadota; class Alphaproteobacteria; order ATCC43930; family Allostellaceae; genus Allostella. Next base: position 39,806 of record JADZBA010000179.1, on the reverse strand, counting down.
GAAGCACGATGGACGGCGCGTGCGGCGGGCCGCCGTGGAGTGGAGCACAAGGCGAGCCGGTTCGAGGCCCTGGCGCGCATGGCCGCGGCCGGCGCCGTGCGCGCACTGCTGCCGCATCTCGTGGGCGACGATACCGCCGGCCTGATCCGCGTCGGCCGGCCGGCTGTCCTGGCGCGCGAGGCCTGGTTGATCGGCCACCCCGGAGACGCGGCGGCACCCCATGTGCGGGCGGCGCGCGAGTGGATCGCCGCCGCCTTCGCGCGCCGGGTTCAGGATGCGGGGTAGGTCTTCCAGGCCGTCGCGACCGGGGCCACCGCGGCACCCGATCGTTCCAGCGCGCGCGACGCGCAGCACCGTCGCCTCCGCCCACGGACGGCCGATGATCTGGATCCCGATCGGCAGGCCGGCGTTGCCGGCGCCGGCCCGCCCCGGCGGCCCCTTCGTCAATCCTGGTGCGCGCCCGCGCGCTGGTCAGCTCGGCGTGGGAAGCGGCGACGCCGCGCCGACGAGCCAGCCGACCGGCCATGCCTCCCGCCGCGGCCCTCGCACCCGGCCCGATTCACCGGCACTCTCCCTGATCCCTTGATCAGCGAGCCGCTTTCGTCGATCAATGCGCCTCTCTTCGCCTCGAGGACCGCTCACGATGACCCCTGCGAACCACGACATGATCGGCGGCGACACCTTCACGACCGTCGCGCGCTGCCCGTCGACCGGGCGTCTCGGCGTCGCGATGGCGACGCGGGCGCCGGCGGTCGGCAATCGCTGCCCGGTGATCAAGCCCGGCTATGGCGCGGCGTCCGTGCAGTCGATCGCCGACCCCCGCCTGACGCTGCTGTGCGGGCGTCTGATCGAGATGGGCTTCCACGCCGGGAAGGTCGTCGCCGAGATGGTGTCGAGCGATCCGCACATCGCGCTGCGCCAGATCGCGGTCGTCGACATCTACGGCAATGCCGAGGCCTTCACCGGCGACCAGAACGGCAAGTGGGCGGGGCACATCGTCGGCAAGCAGTTCGCCTGCATCGGCAACGGCGTCGTGTCCGAGCGCGTGGTCGGCGCCATGGCCGAGGCGATGGAGAAGTCCGAGGGCGAACCGCTGGAGGAGCGCCTGATGCGCTCGATCGAGGCCGGCGGCGCGGCGGGAGGACAGCCGGACGGGCAGCACTCGTCCTGCATGCACATGTACGGCCTGGAACCCTTCGCGCTGCTCGACATGCGCGTCGACCTGCACGACGAGCCGATCGGCGAGCTGCGCCGGCTGCTCGGCTATTTCCAGCCGCTCATCCCTTATTTCGAGGAGCGGCCGTACAACCCGCGGATCGCCCGCGAGGATCGCTGGCTCGAGGCGCAGCGCCGCGGCAAGGCCGCCGGCTGACCCGACGAACCGAAGGGGAGAGGACGATGCGGATGCTCCGGGTGGCGGCCATCATGGCCGGGATCCTGATGACGGCGCTGCCGGCGGCGGCGCAGAAGACGCTGAACGTCGGCGTGTCGGTGTTCACCGGCACGCTGAGCCCGTCGGGCGGCGGCTACACGACGCTGAGCCTCGTCCTCCTGACTTCCGACGGGCTGGTCCGGCGCAACGCCGACGACACGCTCGGGCCCGGCCTCGCCGAGCGCTGGGAGACGGTGTCGCCGACCCAGTGGCGGTTCCATCTGCGCAAGGGCGTGAAGTTCCACGACGGCACGGAGATGACGTCGGCCGACGTCAAGTACACGCTCGACTACGTCCTCGATCCCAAGACCGTCTATGTCCGCAAGACGCGCATCGGCGGCATCGCGCGCGTCGAGGCAATCGATCCCTACACGGTGGAGATCCATACGAAGCAGCCTTACCCGGTGCTGCTGCGCGGCCTGTCCGAGATCCCGATCGAGCCCAGGCTCTATCGCGAGCGGGTGGGGATGGACGGCTACGCCAAGAAGCCGATCGGCACGGGGCCGTTCAAGTACGTCAATCTCGTGCCCGGCGACAGCTACGAGCTGGAGGCCAACAAGGACTACTGGGACGGCGCGCCCAAGTTCGATCGCCTCGTCGTGCGCCAGATTCCCGAGGGCGCCACCCGCGTCGCCGCGCTCGTGTCCGGCGAGGTGCAGATCATCGAGGAGGTCCCGGTCGACCTGATCCCGAGCGTGCAGCGCCGCCGCGACGTCGAGATCGTGTCGGTGCCGTCCTCGGTCAGCATGGTGCTGACGCTGAACCAGCTCGAGCCGCCGCTGAACAACCCGAAGCTGCGCGAGGCGCTCGACGTCGCGATCGATCGCGAGCTGATCAACAAGCAGATGCTCGACGGTCGCGGCGAGATCCTGCAGGGCCAGCTCGTGACCAAGGGCACCTTCGGCTTCAACCCGAACCTGAAGCCGCGCGCGTTCGATCCGGCCCGGGCCAGGCAGCTCCTCGCCGAGGCCGGCTACCCGAACGGCATCGATCTCACGATGCTGACCCAGTCCGGCCGCTATCTCTCCGATACCGACATCGCCAACGCCGTCGCCGGCATGTGGCAGAACGTCGGCGTGCGCACCACCATCAACACGCTCGAGGGTGCGGTGTGGACCCGGCTCGACCGCACCAAGGAGCTGAAGCCGATCAACATGATCGGCTGGTTCAGCGTCGGCGACGCCGACTTCAACACCGTCTGGTACACGCAGGCGAGCAACCGCGCCTATTGGAAGAACGACGAGTTCGAGAAGCTGTTCGTCGCCGCCCGCTCCACGATCGACCCGCAGGAGCGCCTCAGGCACTACGGCCGCATGATGGAGATCATGCATGACGAGATCCCGTCGATCTTCCTGTTCGGCCTGCCCCGCGTCTACGGCAAGAGCAAGCGCGTGAAGGGTTGGGAGCCGTCGTCGGATTCGCTGCTGCGGCTGTCGAAGCTGGAGCTCGAATGAGAAGGGGGTCGACATTCCCCTGCTCTCGCCCTGCGGGGCGGAGCGGGGGAAGGCGACAACCCGCTTGCTGAGCTACATCGCGCGCCGGCTGCTGCTGATGCCGGTGTCGCTGCTGCTCGTGCTGGGGATCGTCTTCCTGATCGTGCGGATCACCGGCGATCCGGTGGAGATCTATCTCGGCCCCGAGGCGACCCAGGAGCAGATCGATCTGCTGCGCTCCGAGCTGCAGCTCGACCGGCCGCTGTGGGAGCAGTTCGCGATCTTCCTCGCCGACGTGCTGCGCGGCGACTTCGGTACGTCGATCCAGCACAAGGCGGCCGCGCTGCCGCTGGTGGTGGAGCGGCTCGGCGCCACCGTCGAGCTGGCGGCGATCGCCTTCGCGCTGGCGATCGTGGCGGGCGTCGGGCTCGGCATCCTCGCCGCCGTGCGCGTCGACCGGCCGGCGGACTTCGTCATCTCATCGATCGCCGTCGCCGGGCAGTCGATGCCGAGCTTCTGGCTGGGCATCCTGCTGATCCAGCTCTTCGCGCTCGACCTCGGCTGGCTGCCCACGTCGGGGCGCGGCACGGCGGCCCAGCTCGTCCTGCCGGCGGTGACGCTGGCGACCTTCATCCTGCCGAACTTCGTGCTGGTGACGCGCACCGCCATCCTGGAGATCGCCCGCGACCCCTTCGTCATGGCGGCCCGCGCGCGCGGCGCGTCGGAGGGGCGCATCCTATTCGCCCACGTCCTGCCGAACGCCCTCAATCCGGTGATCAGCCTCGCCGGCCTGCAGGTCGGCCGCCTGATGGGCGGTGCGGTGGTGACGGAATCGATCTTCGCCTGGCCCGGCGTCGGCCGCCTCATCATCGCCAGCGTCTTCCAGCGCGACCTGCCGGTCGTGGTCGCCGCCGTCTTCATCGTCAGCCTGACGATCGTCGTGACCAACCTCCTCGTCGACCTCGCCCAGGCGACCGTCGACGCACGCATCCGGCTCGGCTGAGCCCGTGCGCCGTCGTCTCCTCGGTCGGCGGGCGAAGCTCGTGATCGGCTCGACGATCCTCGCAGCGGCGCTCGGGCTGGCGATCCTCGGCCCGTGGCTCGCCCCGCACGATCCGATCCAGCAGAACCTGATGATCCGCCTCCGGCCGCCCTTCTGGGGCGAGCGGACCGTCCAGGGCTACTGGCTGGGCACCGACAACTACGGGCGCGACATCCTCTCGCGGCTCATCCTGGGCACGCGCTTCTCCATACTGGTCGGGATCAGCGCCATGCTGATCGCCGGCGCCATCGGCTCCACGCTCGGCCTCGTCGCCGGCTATTTCGGCGGCCGCTGGGAACAGGTGATCATGCGCTTCGCCGACGCCTACCAGGCGCTGCCGGACATCCTGCTGGCGATCGTCATCGTCGCGGTGTTCGGCGGCGGCCTGTTCAACCTGGTGATCGTGCTGGGCGTGTCGGGGTGGAGCGTCTATGTCCGCATCGTCTTCGGCCTCGTGCGCTCGTGGCGCGAGCGGCCGTTCATCGAGGCGGCGGTGGCGAGCGGCGCCGGCGACGTCTACATCATGGCGCGCCACATCCTGCCGCAGATCGTGCCGGTGCTGGTCGTGGTCTCGACGCTGCAGGTCGCCCACATGATCCTGGCGGAGAGCGCGCTCAGCTTCCTCGGCCTCGGCCTGCCGCCGCCGACGCCGACCTGGGGCAACATGCTGGCGGAGGGACGCGACCGGCTGCTGGTGGCGCCGTGGATCGCCAACCTCTCGGGCCTCTTCATCATCCTCGTGGTGTCGGGGATCAACTTCTTCGGCAACGGCCTGCGCGAGTACCTCGACCCCAAGGCGCGCAACGGCCGGTGACGCCGCCTCAGGCGAGGTGGCAGGCGACGATGCGGCCGTCGACGGTGCGGTCGGCCGGCTCCTCGATGCGGCAGCGCTCGGTCGCCAGCGGGCAGCGCGTGTGAAAGCGGCAGCCCGGCGGCACGGCGGCGGCGCTCGGCACCTCGCCGGCGATCAGCGTGCGCGTGCGCCGGCGCGTCGGGTCGGGTATCGGGGCGGCCGCGAGCAGGGCCTGCGTGTAGGGGTGCAGTGGCCGCTCGTAGATGTGCCGCTTCGGGCCCTGCTCGACGATCTTGCCGAGGAACATCACGGCGACCCGGTCGGCGATGTGGCGCACCACCGAGAGGTCGTGCGAGACGAACAGGTAGGAGAGCCCGAACTCGGCCTGCAGGTCCTTCAGCAGGTTGATGACCTGCGCCTGGATCGAGACGTCGAGCGCCGACACCGGCTCGTCGCAGACCACCAGCCTGGGATTGACCGCCAGCGCGCGCGCGATGCCGATGCGCTGGCGCTGCCCGCCCGAGAACTCGTGCGGGTAGCGCTCGCCGACCGCGGCGGCGAGGCCGACCTTCTCCATCAGCGCATCGACGCGGGCCTTGCGTTCGGCGCGCCCCGCGCCCGCCAGCCACAGCGGCTCGCCGATGATCTGCCGCACGGTCATGCGCGGATCGAGCGATGCGAACGGGTCCTGGAAGACCATCTGGAACTGACGCCGCGCCGCCTTCAGCCCGCGCCGATCGAGCGCCGTCACGTCGATGCCGTCGAACTCGATCCGGCCGGCCGTCGGCTCGATGAGGCGCAGCAGCAGCCGCGCGGTCGTCGACTTGCCGCAGCCGCTCTCGCCCACCAGCCCCTGCGTCTCGCCGCGACCGACCGTGAGATCGATGCCGTCGACGGCGCGCAGCGTCACCCCCTTGGCGAAGAAGCGGCCGCCCAGGGAGAAGTGCTTCACCAGTCCCGTGGCGCTGAGAAGCGGTTCCGCGGCCGCCGTCATGCCCCGGCCTCCGCCGACACGCGCGCGGTCTCGCGAATGCAGGCCGTGCGATGGTCCGGCGCCACCTCCTCCAGTTCCGGCAGCGCGGCGGCGCAGGCCGGGATCGCCCTGATGCAGCGCGGATGGAATCGGCATCCCGGGGGCAGGGCGTTCAGGGGCGGCACCATGCCGCCGATCGCCTCCAGACGGTCGAGGTCGCGGTCGGCGCGCGGGATGCTGCGCATCAGCCCTTCGGTGTAGGGGTGGCGCGGCCGCGCGAAGAGTTGTCCGACCGGCGCCTCCTCGACGATCCGGCCGGCATACATGACGGCGACCCGGTCGGCGCTCTCGGCGATCACGCCGAGATCATGGGTGATGAGGATCATCGCCATGCCGTTCTCGCGGCGCAGCTCGTCGAGGATCGCCAGGATCTGCGCCTGGATCGTGACGTCGAGCGCCGTCGTCGGCTCGTCGGCGATCAGCAGCCTGGGCTCGCAGGCCAGCGCGGCGGCGATCATCACGCGCTGGCGCATCCCGCCGGAGATCTGGTGCGGATAGTCGCCGAGGCGCCGCGCGGCCGAGGGGATGCGCACGCGGTCCAGCAGCTCGACCGCGCGTCGCCGCGCCGCCTCGCCGTCGAGCCCCCGATGCAGCCGCAGCGGTTCCATGACGTGGCCGCCGATGGTCAGCAGCGGGTTCAGCGACGTCATCGGGTCCTGGAAGATCATGGCAATGCGGTCGCCGCGGACCCGGCGCAGCCCGCCGGCCGGCATGGCCAGCAGGTCCTCGCCCTCGAAGATCGCGCGGCCCGCCGCGATCCGCGCCGGGGGCGACGGCAGCAGGCGCAGCAGGCTGAGCGCCGTGACGCTCTTCCCCGACCCGGATTCGCCGACGATGCCCAGCACTTCGCCCGCCGCCACGTCGAAGCCGACGCGGTCGACCGCGGTGACGGCGCCGGCCTCGCTCAGGAACTGCACGGTCAGGTCGCGGACGGAGAGGAGCACGCCGGGCTCGCGTCGAGGGGATCGGGCGCAAGCTTTATCGCAACCGGCGTGCCCTTGTCCGCAATTGCCGGGGCGCTTCCCCACGCCGGGGCCGGAGGTCGGAGCCCCGGTGACGGCTCGTCGTCGGCGTCGATTTCTCTCCGGGCGCGCCCGCCGCAGGTCGCATTGGATGCGATGCCGCTTCCCTGCGCGGCGGATCGGGCGGAAGCTGCGGCCGCAGGAACGACGGGGGACAGCCGATGACGGGGGGACGAACGCCGCTCTTCCGCGCGCTGCGGCGGGCGCTGCAGCTCGCCCGGGCGGCGGCGAAGTCGGGGATTCCGGCCGACGAGATCGCCGGCGTCGCCCGCGCGCGCGGCCTGACGCGGCGGCGCTTCCTCGGAGGTACCGTCGTGTCCGCGGCGGCGCTGCTCGCGGCGACCAGGGGCGTCGGCGCGTTCGACGCGGTCGGGCCGGCACCGACCGGCCCCGCGGCCTTCCCGGCGCTGCGCGGCGGGCCGCGGATCGCGATCGTCGGTGCCGGCATGGCCGGGCTCACGGCGGCGTGGACGCTGCGCCGCGCCGGCCTGGAGGCGACGATCTTCGAGGCGTCGGAGCGCACGGGCGGGCGCATCCGCTCGGCGCGCAACGTCGTCGGCGAGGGCTTCGTGACCGAGCTCGGCGCGGAGTTCATCGACACGCCCCACGTGCTGATGCTGCGCTTCGCGGCCGAGCTCGGCCTCGACCTGATCGACGTCTCGACCGACGACGGCATGGCGGAGATCGTCTGGTTCGACGGCGTCGCGCGCGACGAGGCGGCGCTGGTGGCGGCCCTGCTGCCGGTCATCGGGCGCCTGGCGGCCGACCAGGAGAGCCTGCCGTCCGACGTCACCTATGCGGCGGGCGGCCCGGTCGCCGAGCGCTTCGACCGGATGTCGCTCGCCGAATATCTGTCCGGCCTCGCCGACGCCGAGCCGTGGATGCGCGACCTGCTGCGCGTGGCCTATGTGACCGAGTACGGCGGCGATGCCGAGGCGCAGTCGGCGATCAACCTGCTCGACACCTTCTCCTGGAGCCGCGGCGAGTGGAGCTGGTTCGGCGACAGCGACGAGCGCTTCAAGGTGGCGGGCGGCAACCAGCTCGTCGCCGACGGGCTGGCCGCGCGCCTCGACGGCGCGATCCGCCTCGGGCACCGGCTGGTCGCGGTACGGCCGAGCGGCAGGGGCTACCGGCTCGACTTCGCGACCGACGGCGGTACGGTCGCGGCGACGGCGGACTGCGCGATCCTGACGCTGCCCTTCACGCGGCTGCGCGAGGTCGAGATCGCCGTGCCGGTGAGCCGCGCCAAGCGCGCCGCCATCGACGGGCTCGGGTACGGGACCAACGCCAAGCTCTTCCTCGGCTTCGCTCGCCGGCCCTGGCGGGACGCCAAGGCGAGCGGCAACTTCTTTGCGGCCGACCCGCTGCAGAGCGGCTGGGATTCGACCCGCCTGCAGGCCGGCCTCGACGGCGGCCTGACCCTGTTCAGCGGCGGCCGCATCGGCGCGACGCTCGCCGCGCGCGCCGCCGCCGAGCGGGCCGTCGAGGCCCTGCCGCTGCTCGATCGCGTCTTCCCCGGCGCGGCCGCGGCGTTCAACGGCCGCGCGGCGCTCTTCGACTGGCCGGGCCACGCCCATACGCGCGGCTCCTACGCCTGCTTCGCTCCGGGCCAGTGGACGACGATCCGCGGGCTGGAGGGCGAGCCGGTCGGCAACCTGCTCTTCGCAGGCGAGCATTGCAGCGCCGACTTCCAGGGCTTCATGGAGGGCGCCGCCGAGACCGGCCGTGCCGCCGCGACGGCGATCGCCGCGCGGCTGTAGCCGGGGGTCGGCCGCGGTTGCGCCGCCCGATGGCGAGGCCGCAGATGCGGCCCCAGGTCATGCAGGGGCCGATGGTCGTGCCGACGGCGCTGGGCGAGCGGGTGCCGACGGGGTTGGCCATGACGTTGCCGGCGCGGTGGAGGCCGCCCGATCGCCGGACCGGCATGCCGGCGCCGGCCGTCACGCCCGCGGCATGTCGCCGAGGTCCTTCTCCGCCGCCTCGGCCTCGGCCTGATCCTCGAGGCGCTGCATGTCCTCGTCGCTCAGGCCGAAATGATGGCCGATCTCGTGGATCAGCACATGGCGGACGATGTCGAGCAGCTCGTCGCCCGACTCGCACCACAGGTCGAGGATCGGCCGCCGGTAGAGGAAGATCATGTCCGACTGCGGCGTCGGGTCGCTCCAGCTCTTGTGGCGCAGCGAGATCCCGCGATAGAGGCCGAGCAGGTCGAAGGGGCTCTCCAGCTCCATCTCCTCCTCGGTCTCGGTGTCCGGGAAGTCCTCGACGCGGATGACCACCTCGGTGGTGTGCCGGCGCAGCTCCCACGGGATCGACTGGAAGGCGATGCGGCCGAGCGCCTCGATGTCGACCAGGGTCGGCGGCGTATCGGGAAAGCCGCTCATGGCCGGGGCACGATGTAGGACGAGAACTCGCTGACGATCGCCGCGTAGATGTCGCGCTTGAACGGCACGATGAGGCGCGGCACGTCGTCGGCCGGCGCCCATTTCCAGGCGAGGAACTCCGGCTTCTCGGTCTCCAGGTTGATCTCCCGGTCGTCGCCCGCGAAGCGGAACGCGAACCATTTCTGGGTCTGGCCGCGGAAGCGGCCGCGCCACAGCCTCCCCGCCAGGTCGGGCGGCAGGTCGTAGCTGTACCAGTCGCGGCTCTCGCCGACGAACTCGCCGTTGGCGGTCCCGATCTCCTCCAGCAGCTCGCGGCGGGCGGCCTCGATCGGGGTCTCGCCGCGGTCGATGCCGCCCTGCGGCATCTGCCATGCCTCGCTCGGCATGTCGATGCGGCGGGCGACCAGGATTCGCCCGTCGCGGTTCAGCACCATGATCCCCACCCCGCGCCGGTAGGGCAGGGATCCGTTAGCCGGCTTCGCCATGGCCGTCGCCGCGTGCGGCCTCAATTGGCCGCGCGCGACTGGAACAGCGCGATCCCGCGGATCATGTCGAGCGCGCGCTGCAGCTGGTAGTCCTCCTCCGGCGTCACCGGGCCCTGCGGGCTCGCGTCCGGCGTCGGGGTCGTGGTCGGCGGCTGCGCGCCGGGCACCGGCTGGGCGCCGGGCGGCGGCTGGTCGGGATTGCGCAGCGAGCCGCGCAGATCGGCCTCGCGACGCTGCGGCCGCTCGCTCACCTTCTCGATGCGCGCCGCCTCGACGACGATGTCGGGATCGATGCCCTTCTGCTGGATCGAGCGGCCCGACGGCGTGTAGTAGCGCGCCGTCGTCAGGCGCATGGCGCCGTGGCCGGCGAGCGGGATGATCGACTGGACGGAGCCCTTGCCGAAGCTGCGGGTGCCGAGGATCACCGCGCGGCGGTGGTCCTGCAGCGCGCCCGCGACGATCTCCGAGGCCGACGCCGAGCCGCCGTTGATCAGCACGACCAGCGGCTTGCCGTCGGTGACGTCGCCGGGCCGCGCATTGTAGCGCTGGCCCTCGTCGGCCTTGCGCGCCCGGGTCGACACGATCTCGCCCTTGTCGAGGAAGGCGTCGGACACCGCGACCGCCTGGTCGAGCAGGCCGCCCGGATTGTTGCGCAGGTCGATGACGAAGCCCTTCAGCTTGTCGCCGGTCTGCTCCTTGATGCGCTGGATCGCGGACTTGAGGCCGGTGTCGGTCTGCTCGGTGAAGCTGGTGACGCGGACGTAGCCGATGTCGCCCTCGACGCGCGAGCGCACCGACTGGATCTTGATGACCGCGCGGGTCAGCGTCACCTCGAACGGCTCGCCGGTGCCGCGGCGCACCGTCAGCTTGATGTCGCTGTTGACGGGGCCGCGCATCTTCTCGACCGCCTCGGGCAGCGTCAGGCCGAGCACCGCCTCGCCGTCGAGATGGGTGACGAGGTCGTTAGGGCGCAGGCCGGCCCGCGCCGCCGGGGTCTCGTCGATCGGCGAGACCACCTTGATGACGCCGTTCTCCATGGTGACCTCGATGCCGAGGCCGCCGAACTCGCCGCGGGTCTGCACCTGCATGTCGCGGTAGTTCTTGGCGTTGAGGTAGCTCGAATGCGGGTCGAGCGACGACAGCATGCCGTTGATCGCCGCCTCGACGAGCTGCTCGTCGGTGACCTTCTCGACGTAGTCGGCGCGCACGCGCTCGAATACCTCGCCGAACAGGTTGAGCTGGCGGTAGGTGTCGTTGCCGCCCGTCGTCTGCTGCGATCCGGCGGGGAGGATCGCCCACACGAGCGCCGTGGCCGCTATGGCCCAGGGAAGACCTTTGCGCATCATCCGCTTTCCTTGCCGTCGCTGGCCGCGAGCCAGGGCTGTGGATTGATCGGGGTGCCGTTTCGGCGAAGCTCTATATAGAGCTTCGGCCGCTCTTCGCCATCGGTGGCCATGATGCCCACCGGTTCCCCGGCGAGCACGGTTTGCCCGACGGTGCCGTCCGTGCGACCGAGGCCGGCCAGCAGCGAGTGATAGCCGTCGCCATGCTCGATGATCAAGATCTCACCATAGGCTCGGAAGGGGCCGATGAACAGCACGCGCCCGTCGAACGGCGCCACCACCCGGGCGCCGGCGCGGGTGATGACGGTCATGCCGCGGCTGTGCTGGCCGTAGCCCAGGTCGTCGCCGAAGCCGCGCTGCGTCTGCCCGGCCACGGGCATGCGATAGTGGCCGCGGGCGGCGGCGAACGGTCGCAGGGCGGGTGGGCGTTGCGCCGCGGCGGCGGCGAGCTGGCGGCGCTCCTCCTCGTCGCGGCGCTGCTCCGCCACGCGGCGCTCCATCTCCAGGCGCTGCGCCTCGGCGCTGCGCCGGGATGATTCCTCCCGTGCCGCCTCGCGCCGCCTCGCCTCCTCGGCGGCCGCGATCTCGCGCCGGCGGCGCTCGGCCTCGGCCTCCTGGCGCCGGCGCTCGGCCTCCGCCTCCTGGCGCTTGCGCTCGGCCTCGGCCTCGGCCTGCGCGATCAGCTCCTTGAGGTCGGCGGCCCGGGCGGCGAGCTGCTGCAGCTCGCCCCTGCGGCGGCGCGCCTCGGCCTCGGCCTCGCCGCGTGCGATCGTGCGCTGGGCGATCAGCGCGTCGAGGGCGACCCGGCGCCGGTCCACCGAGCCGCGCGCCGTCGCCGCCTGGCCGCGGCGCGCCTCCATGTCGGCGCGCAGCTCGCGCAGGTCGGCCAGCGCATCGCGCAGCTTCGCCGCTTCGCGCTCCACCTGCGGTACCAGCCCGGCGAGCAGCCCCGCGGTGCGTGCGGTGTCGATCGGCGGCGCCGGCAGGGCGAGCAGCGCCTCCGGCGGATGGCGGGCGATGCGTACCAGAGCCACGATCAGCGCCTCGACGCTCTGCCGGCGCGCCGCCAGCATGGCGGTCTGCCGCTCGATCTCCTCGACCAGGGCGGCCAGCGTCTCCTCCACGGTCGACAGGTTGTATTCCTCGGCCTGGAGCGCGCGCGCCGCGACGATCGCCTCCTGGCGCAGGCGCTCGATCTCCTTGCGCAGCGCTTCGGCACGCGCCTCGATCTCGGCCTGCCGCGCCCGCTCGCTCTCGATCGTGCGCTGGACCTCGCGAAGCTGGCGCTGCGGCTCGGGCGACTGCTGGGCCGCCGCCGGCACTGCCAGGACGGCGCCGAGCAGGAGGATCGCCGCGGCGCCGGGACGCACGATCTTCGTCAGGCCGAGGCGCGGCGGCGCGCGGCGGGCGCCTCGACGAGGAGCGAGCGGCCGGTCATGGCCCGCGGTTGCGGCAGGCCCATCAGCGCCAGCACGGTCGGCGCGATGTCGGCCAGGCGACCGTGGCCGCCGTCGGGCGGGCCGAGGCGCATCACGTCGGCGGGACCGCCGGACAGCACGATCGGCACCGGGTTCATCGAGTGCTGGGTGTAGGGCCCGCCGGTCTCCGGATCGATCATCTGCTCGGCGTTGCCGTGGTCGGCGGTGACCAGCAGGGCGCCGCCGGCGGCCCGCACCGCGACGTCGAGCCGGCCGAGGCAGGCATCGACCGTCTCGACGGCCGCGACGGCGGCGGCAAGGATTCCGGTGTGGCCGACCATGTCGGCATTGGCGTAGTTCACCACGACGAGATCGAACCGGGCGCCGGCGATGGCGGCGACGAGGCGGTCGGTGACCTCGACCGCCGACATCGCCGGCTGCAGGTCGTAGGTCGCAACCCTGGGCGAGGGCACGAGGATGCGTTCCTCGCCGGCGAACTCGCGCTCCTCGCCGCCGTTGAAGAAGAAGGTGACGTGCGCGTATTTTTCCGTCTCGGCGATGCGGAGCTGCTTCAGGCCGGCCGCCGCAACGACCTCGCCCAGCGTGTCGCGCAGTTCGACCGCCGTGAAGAGCGTCGTCAGCAACGGATTGAGCTCGCTCGAATATTCGACCATGCCCAGGGCCGCCGCGAAGGCCGGGACGCGGGCGCGCGGGAAGCCTTCGAAGGCCGGGTCGAGCAGCGCCGCCAGGATCTCGCGGGCGCGGTCGGAGCGGAAGTTGGCCATCAGCAGCCCGTCGCCGTCGCGCATCCCGGCGTAGCCGGCGATCACCGAAGGCGGCACGAATTCGTCGGTCTTGCCCACGGCATAGCCGGCGGCCACCGCGGCGTCGGGATCGGCGGCGCGCTCGCCCCGGCCCTCGACCATGGCCGCGTAGGCGCGGGCGACGCGGTCCCAGCGCTTGTCGCGGTCCATCGCGAAGTAGCGGCCACCGATGGTCGCGACCCGGGCGCCCTTCGCCGCGCGGGTCGCCGCAGCGAAGGCCCGGAGATGCTCGCGCGCGCTCGACGGCGCGGTGTCGCGGCCGTCGAGGAAGGCATGGACGGCAACCGGCACGCCGGCCGCGTCGAGCAGGCGGACGAGGGCGGCGATATGGTCCTGATGGGCGTGGACGCCGCCCGGCGACAGCAGGCCCATGACGTGCGCCGTGCCGCCGCTCCGCCGCAGGCGGGCCACGAAGTCGCGGAAGGCCGGGCTGCGCTCGACCGTGCCGTCGGCGAGCGCGGCGTCGATGCGCGGCAGGTCCTGCATGACCACGCGGCCGGCCCCGATGTTCATGTGGCCGACCTCGGAGTTGCCCATCTGCCCGTCGGGCAGCCCGACCTGGCGGGCCGAGGCGTCGAGCAGGCCGTGCGGGCAGGTCGCTTCCAGCCGCCGCCAGTTGGGAAGGTCGGCGACGGCCATGGCGTTGTCGTCGCCGCCGTCGCGGTGTCCCCAGCCGTCGAGGATGCAGAGGACGACCGGTCGCGGGCGTGTCCGAGTCATCCCCGGAATATAGGTGATCGGGTCCCGGGCCGGTAGGCGCGAGGGCACCCGCCGGCCGTCCCCGTCACGCCGCGGCGCGCCTCGCCACCCAGCGGAGACCTTCGCCCAGCGCCTCGGCCAGCGCGTCGACATCGGCCTCGGTCATCGGCGTCGAGAGCGCGCCCGAGATGTTGGGCGTCACCAGGAAGCCGGCCTCCAGCAGCCAGGGATGCAGGCGCGCGAGGAGCGCCTTCTCGGCGTCGCTGGGATAGCAGGAGCGGTAGTCCGCGATCGGCCTGGCGTGCGGGTGCACGCGGAAGAGCGAGCCCATGCCGGTCACCTGCGCCGGGACGCCGGAGGCGGCGATGGCGGCGGCGATGCGGCCGCGCAGGCGCTCGCCCAGCGCGTTCAGCCGGTCGTAGGCGGCGCGGTCGAGCTGCTCCAGGCTGGCGAGGCCCGCCGCCATGGTGACGGGATTGGCGGTGAAGGTGCCGCCGTGGGGCACGGGCGCCTTGCCCGGCCGCACGTCGAACATGTCCATGACCGCGCGCTTGCCGGCGACGGCGCCGATCGGCAGGCCGCCGCCGATGATCTTGCCCAGGGTCACGAGGTCGGGGTCGAGCGCCCACAACGGATGGGCGCCGCCGTGGGAGAGGCGGAAGCAGACGATTTCGTCGACGATCAGCAGGATGCCGAGGCGGCGCGTCGTCTCGCGCAGGGCGGCCGTGAACTCCGGCGTCGCCGGGATCAGCCCGACGCGCGACGGCAGCGGGTCGAACAGGACGCCGGCCAACCGGTCCGCGTTCGCCTCCAGCAGGCGGACGCAGGCGGTCGCGTCGTTGAACGGGACGACGACGGTGTCGGCCAGCACCGCGTCGGGCGTGCCGCGGGCGTACTTGGTGCCGGCCGGTGCCGCTTCGCCCCAGGTGCCGGGCCGGCTGTCGAGGCTGACCTCCACATGGTCGTAGCTGCCGTGATAGGCGCCCTCGATCTTGGCGATCGCCGGACGGCCGGTCGCGGCGCGCGCCGCCTTGATCGCCGTCAGCACCGCCTCGCTGCCGCTGTTGGCGAAGCGGATCGCCTCGAAGGCGGGCGAGCGGGCGCAGATATGCTCGGCCAGCAGCACCTCCGTCTCGGTCGGCAGGCCGAAGCTGACGCCGCGCGCCGCCGTCTCGGCGATCGCCCTGAGGATGGCGGGGTTGGCGTGGCCATGGATGGCCGAGAAGAAGTTGTTGGTGAAGTCGAGAAGCGCGTTGCCGTCGACGTCGACCACGCGCGCGCCCGTGCCGTGGTCGGCATACGGCGGATGGGGGGCGAAGAAGATGGTGGCACGGGTGCTGCCCCCGGGCATCACCTTCAGCGCGCGCTCGAACAGCGCATCCGATCGCGCGGTCGAGTTGCGGCGAGCCTGCACCTTGTCTAGCGTGGCATCGAACTTGCTGTTCATCGGCGACCCCTGGCGGCGGAACGAACGATGACGAGGGTTGTAGCAGATATCGCGCCATGCGCGGCGGCCGGCACGGCCGCCCGGAGGGGGTCCGTTGGGCGCGATTGAGTTCGACGGCGTCGGCAAGCGCTACGGCGCCGTCCACGCCGTCCACGACCTGTCGGTCGCCGTCGCCGAAGGCGAGTTCGTCACCATCCTCGGTCCGTCGGGCTCCGGCAAGACGACCATCCTGTCGCTGGTCGCGGGGCTGGTGCCGCCGACGGCGGGCCGCATCCTCATCGCCGGGCGGGACGTCACCAATCTCGAGCCGCAGGAGAGGCGCATCGGGCTGGTGTTCCAGTCCTACGCGCTCTTCCCGCATCTTTCGGTCCACGGCAACGTCGCCTTCCCGCTCGCCGTCCGCGGCCGGCCGCGCGACGAGATCGGCACCAAGGTCGCCGCGGCACTCGCCCGCGTCCGGCTCGCGGGGCTCGACCGGCGCCGGCCCGCGCAACTCTCCGGCGGGCAGCAGCAGCGCGTGGCGCTGGCGCGTGCCTTCGTCTTCGAGCCGGACATCCTCCTGCTCGACGAGCCGCTGGGCGCGCTCGACCGCAAGCTGCGCGAGGAGGTGCAGGTCGAGCTGAAGGCGCTGCAGCGCGATCTCGGCATCACCACCCTGCTGGTCACCCACGACCAGGAAGAGGCGCTGTCGCTTTCCGACCGGGTCATCGTGCTCGACCACGGCCGCATGCAGCAGGTGGGGACGCCCGACGAGGTCTACCGTCATCCCGCCAACCGCTTCGTCGCGGGCTTCCTCGGCCTCGCCAATCTCCTGGAGGGCACGGTCGAGGCGGGCGGCGTGCTGCGGCTGGCGAGCGGCGAGGCCGTCGCCTGCGACCCGCGCGGCCGGCCACCCGGTGCGCGCGCCGCCGGCGTCGTACGCCCGGAGCGCATGCGGCTCCTGCCGGAATCGGCGGGCGAAGGGCTGGCGGCGCGGGTGCGCCAGACCGTCTATCTCGGCCATCTGCAGCGCTGGCACCTGGAGACGGCGGACGGCAGGGAGCTGGTCGCCGCGGCGACGGACGGCGTCCGCGCGGCGGCGGTCGGCGAGGCCGTGCGCGTCGCCTGGTCGGCGGAGGACGTCTGGCTGCTGCCGGACGAGTCGGGCGAGGCGGCCGCGCCGCGGCCGGCCCTCGCGGCAATGGCGCCGGTCGCCTGACCGGCGCCGCGTAGAACGGGGAGAACGACGATGCGCATCACGAGACGAGAGCTCCTGGCGACCGGCGGCGCGCTGACGGCCGGCCTGGCCGCACCCGGTATCCTGCGGGCGCAGCAGGTCAAGGAGATCCGCATCATCGAAGCCGGCGGCAAGTCCGGCGAATCGATGGAGCCCTACATCAAGCCGTTCACCGACGCGACCGGCATCAAGGTCGTGCGCGAGAGCCCGAACCCCTTCGGAAAACTCCGCAGCCTGGTGCAGTCCGGCCAGAACGACATCGTCCTGTTCGAGCTGGGCAGCACCGGCAAGGAGCAGGCCAAGGCCCTCGACCTGATCGAGCCGCTCGATTGGGCGGCGATCCAGCCCGACGCGATGTTCCCCGAGGCCAAGGACCCGATGGGATTCGGCTGGCAATACTATTCGACGCTGCTGGCCTGGCGCAGCGACGCCAAGACGCCGAAGAACTGGGCGGACTTCTTCAACACCAAGGACTTCCCCGGGAAGCGCACGATGCAGGACCGGCCCTACGGCCTGCCCTACGCGCTGCTCGCCGACGGCGTGCCGGCCGACAAGCTCTATCCGCTCGACCTCGACCGCGCCTTCAAGGTGATGGACCGCGTCAAGAAGGACGTCTCGGTGTGGTGGAGCGCCGGCGCCCAGCCGCCGCAGCTCCTCAAGGACAACGAGGTGCAGTACGCGGTCTCCTATTCCGGCCGCGTCGCCGGCCAGCCCGGCATCTCCTACACCTACGAGCAGGCGATCCTCGATCTCGCGTACCTGGTGGTGCCGAAGGGCGCGCGCCCGGCCGACAAGGCGGCGGCGATGCGGCTGCTGCGCGACTACAGCAAGGCGGCCAACCAGCTCGAGGCGGCCAAGGTCATCTCCTACACCGGCCCCAGCCCCGACCTCCCCGCCATGCTGCCCAAGGACAAGATGGCGGAGTTCCCGACGGTCCACCGCGAGAAGCAGATCATCCACAACGTGAAATGGTGGTTCGACAACGCCGATCTCGTCGAGAAGCGGTGGCAGCAGTTCAAGCTGAGCCTCTGACCGCCGGCGCGGGCGAGGGCGGCCGGCGATGAGGCTCCGGGCGGGTGTGGCGATCTACGTCGTGCCGCTGCTGGTCCTGATGCTGGTCGCCTTCGACGTGCCGATCGTGCTGATGCTGGCGCAGAGCGTGCTGAGCCCGCATCCGACGGTGGCGCACTGGGCCGAGCTCGCGGACTCGCCGATCTATCTCCGCGTGCTCGGCAACACGTTCCAGGTGGCGACGATCACCGCGGTCGTCTGCGGGCTGATCGGCTATCCGCTCGCCTACTGGATGCGCGGGCTGAGGCCGGGGATGCAGCTCGTCGTCGTCACTCTGGTCCTGCTGCCGTTCTGGATCAGCATCCTGGTGCGCACCTACGCGTGGATCGTCGTGCTCGGCAACAACGGCATCGTCAACCGCTCGCTGATGGGTCTCGGCTTCACCGACCGTCCCGTCGCCTTCCTCTACAACCAGCTCGGCGTGACGATCGGCACGACCAACGTGCTGCTCCCCTTCCTGGTCCTGCCGCTCTTCGCCGCCATGCTGAAGATCGACGAGCGGCTGCTCCAGGCGGCGGCGACGCTGGGCGCGCCGCGCCGCGCCATCTTCTGGCGGGTGTTCTTCCCGCTGTCGCTGCCCGCCTTCGCGGCCGGCCTCGTGCTCGTCTTCATCCTGACGCTGGGCTTCTACGTGACGCCGGCGATCCTCGGCGGCGGCCGCGTGCCGATGATCGCCAACATGCTCGACGTCCTCATCAACACCCTGCCGCGCTGGGAGCTGGCGGCGGCGATCTCGACCGTCCTCCTCGCCGCCACGCTGGCGCTCTACGCGGTATACCGCACCATCGCGGCGAGGGCGGCGTGAGGCCCGGGCTCGGCGTGGCTGCGGTCGCCCTGGCGACGCTGGTCTTCCTGGTGCTGCCGATCGTCATCGTCGTCATCATGTCGTTCTCCAGCGCCGCCTCGCTGCAGTTCCCGCCGCCCGGCTTCTCGCTGCGCTGGTACCATTCCTTCTTCGGCGACCCGCGCTGGGTGCGGGCGCTGACCACCTCGACGCTGCTGGCGTTCGCCTCCAGCATCATCGCGCTCGTCCTGGGCAGCGCGGCCGCCTACGGCATCGTGCGCGGCCGGTTCCCGGGGCGCGGCCTGATCGATTCGAACTTCATGGCGCCGCTGATCCTGCCGACCATCGTCATCGCGGTCGCGCTCTACCTGTTCCTCGCCAAGGTCGGGCTGCTCGGCACGGCGGCCGGGCTGGTGGCGAGCCACGTCGTGCTTTCCGTGCCGTTCGTCGTGCTGGTGGTCGGCGTCGCCATCCGCTCGTTCGACGAGCGCATCGAGCAGGTCGCCTTCACGCTCGGCGCCTCGCGCCGGCAGACGGTGCTGCGCGTGCTGCTGCCCAACATCCTGCCGAGCCTGGCGTCGGCCTGGATCCTCGCCCTCATCGCCAGCTTCGACGAGGTCATCGTCACGCTCTTCGTCGCCGGCACCTACCAGACCGTGCCCAAGCGCATGTTCAACGAGCTGGTGCTGGAGGTGAACCCGACGATCACCGCCATCGCCACCATCCTGATCGGCCTCAGCGTGCTGGCGATCGGCGCGATCGGCCTGATCACCGCGCGCCGCGGCGGGTTGCTCGGGACGATGCTGGGGCGGTAGCCACCACGGCCGAATCGTCCGCTCGGGCGCAGAACGGATTGCGGTTCCCGAGCGACACACCCGGTTCGAGGCAGCCGGCGGCGCGATCCGCGCATCGGCCGGCACTCGTTCAGATGGGGACACGCGATGGACGAGCTCCAGCATTCGGCGGCCGGTGCCGCAGCTCCTGCCGCATCGGCGGTCATACGAGGCGGCCGCCCGGACGATGCCGCCGCCTGCGGCGCGATCTGCTACGAGGCGTTCCGCGCGATCACCGCCCAGCACGGCTTCCCGCCCGACTTTCCCTCGGTCGCGGCCGCGGTCGGCGCGGCGGGCCACTTCCTCTCCCACCCCCTCCTGCGCTCGTTCGTGGCCGACGTCGACGGGCGGGTCGTCGGCAGCAACTTCTACTGGTCGACCTGCTCCATCGGCGGCGTCGGGCCGATCACCGTCGATCCCGCCGTGCAGAACGGGTCGATCGGCCGGCGCCTGATGGAAGCCGTGCTGCAGCAGTCGCGCGCGGACGGCGCGGACGGCGTGCGTCTGGTCCAGGCGGCCTATCACAGCCGCTCGCTCTCCCTCTACGCGAAGCTCGGCTTCGACGCCCGCGAGCCGCTGTCGATGATCGGGGGAGAGCCGCTGCGCGCATCGCTGCCCGGCCTGCCGGTGCGCCCGGCGGTGGAAGGCGATGTCGAGGCATGCACCCGCCTCTACGTCGCCATCCATGGCTTCGCCCGCGAGGCGGATCTGCGCGAGGCGATCGGCCGCGGCTCGGCCATGGTGGTCGAGCGCGCCGGCCGGATCGCAGGCTACGCCACCGCCATCGGCTTCATGGATCACGCCGTCGGCGAGACCGACGAGGACCTGCAGGCGTTGATCGCCGCGGCTCCCGCCTTCACCGGCCCAGGCTTCCTGCTGCCGACGCGCAACACTGCGCTCCTGCGGTGGTGCCTCGCCCGGGGCCTGCGCGTGATCCAACCGCTGACATTGATGAGCATGGGGTCCTACCAGGATCCCCGCGGCGCGTTCCTGCCGTCGATCATCTTCTGACGCCCGCCCGCTCTTCGGCGCCTAATCGCGGTGGTAGGGGTGCCCTGAGAGGATGGTGTGGGCGCGGAAGAGCTGCTCGGCCAGCATCGCGCGCGCCAGCAGGTGCGGCCAGGTCATGGCGCCGAGCGAGAGCAGCAGGGCGGCATCGGCGCGCATCGCGTCCGTGAGACCGTCCGCACCGCCGAGGACGAAGGCGAGGTCGGCGACGCCGTCGTCGCGCCAGCGGCCGAGACGCTCGGCCAAGGCCTCGCTCGACAGCGCCTTGCCGCGCGGGTCCAGCACGACGACGGTGGCTCGCGGCGGGATGCGCTCGCGCAGGAGGGCCTCCTCGCGCTCGGAACGGCGGCCGGCGCCGCCCACCGCCCGCAGCTCCACCTCATGCAGGGTCACCGGCCAGGGCAGCCGGCGCACATACTCCTGGAACAGGGCCGCCGTCGGGCCGCCGCGGGCGCGACCGACCGCGACGACGTGGATGCGCATCGCCGGCCTTAGGCCGTGGCGGCCGCGGCCGGCTCCGGCAGGCTCATGCCCCACATCTTCTCGAGGTTGTAGAAGGCGCGGACCTCGGGGCGGAAGAGATGGACGATGGCGTCGCCTGCGTCGAGCAGCACCCAGTCGCCCTGGGCCGCGCCCTCGACGGCCACCCGCCTGATGCCGGCCTCGATCAGGCGGTGGCGGAGATTCTCGGCCATCGCGCTGACCTGGCGGGTGGACCGGCCGGTGGCGATCACCATGAAGTCGGCGATCGTGGATTTCCCGGCCAGCTCGATCACCACGACGTCCTCGGCCTTGTCGTCGTCGAGCGACGTCTGGATGAGCTCCACCAGCTTGCGATCGGGTTCGCTGGCGGTCGTCTTGCGGCGTCTTATGGCGTCATCTCCCTGGTGGCGTCTTCGCCTCTGCTGCGGATCCGGGTGGCCGAGGCCGGGTGGAGCGGGATCCGCACGAACGTCCACGCCGGCGGCGGCCGGTCCGGCAGGGTCCGCGCCGCCCGTGCGGGCACGCGCTCTCGCGCGTAGCGGCGCGCCGCCTTTCCCGACAGCGCCCCTAAAGCATAGGAAGGGCGGTCGAACACCGCAACGGGCAGGGCCGCGAAGATTTGCGCCCAGCGGTCCCAGCGCGGGATCTGGCGCAGATTGTCCGCACCCATCAGCCACACGAAGCGCGTCCGCGGAAAGCGCCGGCGCAGCGCCCGCACGGTGTCGGCGGTGTAGATCGTGCCCAGCGCCCGCTCGACGTCGGTCGGCCGGATGCGCGGGTGGCGGGCGGCCCGGCGGGCGCCGGCCAGCCGCTCGCGAAGCGGCGCCATGCCGGCCGCCGGCTTGAGCGGGTTCTGCGGCGAGACCAGCCACCACACCGCATCGAGGCCGAGCCGGCGCATCGCCCAGAGCGAGAGGTGGCGGTGGCCGTCATGGGCGGGGTTGAACGAGCCGCCGAGCAGCCCGATCCGCCGGCGTCCCGGCGCCAGGGCGGCGAGGCGGTCGGGCGGGGGAGGCGACGCCGGTGCGCCGCCGGCCATCTTCCTAGGGCCGGATCTGGCCGGTGCCGCGGACGACATACTTGTAGGAGGTGAGCTGCTCGGCCCCGACCGGCCCGCGGGCATGCAGCTTGTCGGTCGAGATGCCGATCTCCGCGCCCATGCCGAACTCGCCACCGTCGGTGAACTGGGTGGATGCGTTGTGCAGCACGACCGCGCTGTCGACGCCGGCGATGAAGCGCCGGGCGGCGTCGGCGTCGGCGGTGACGATCGCGTCGGTGTGGTGCGAGCCGTAGCGCTCGATGTGGGCGATCGCCGCCTCGACGCCGTCGACCACCCGGGCGGCGATCACCGCGTCGAGATACTCGGTCGTCCAGTCGGCCTCGGTCGCCGCCGTGACCCGCGGGTCGACGGCGCGCACGGCGGCGTCGCCGCGCACCGCGCAGCCCGCGTCCAGCAGGTCGCGGACGATGAGCGGCAGATGGGTCGCCGCCACCTTGCGGTCGACCAGCAGGGTCTCCGCCGCGCCGCAGACGCCGGTGCGGCGCATCTTGGCGTTCAGCACGATCGCGCGCGCCATGGCGAGGTCGGCCGCACCGTCGACATAGACGTGGCAGTTGCCGTCGAGATGGCGGATCACCGGGATGCGGCTCTCGGCGACGACGCGCTCGATGAGCCCGCGGCCGCCGCGCGGCACGATGACGTCGATGAGGCCGGTCATGCCCAGCATGATGCCGACGGCGGCACGATCGGCGGTCGGCACCATCTGGATGGCGGCCGCCGGCAGGCCCGCCTCGGCCAGCCCCTCGTGGAGGGCGGCCAGGATGGCGCGCGACGAGCGGAAGCTCTCCGAGCCGGGGCGCAGCACCGCGGCATTGCCCGACTTGAGGCAGAGGCCGGCCGCGTCCGCCGTCACGTTCGGCCGCGATTCGAAGATGATGCCGATGACTCCGAGCGGCACCCGGACGCGGGCGATCGCGAGCCCGTTGGGCCGCGTCCACTGGGCGATCGTCGCGCCGATCGGGTCGGGCAGCGCCGCCACCTCCTCGAGCCCGCGGGCCATCGCCGCGACGCGCCGGTCGTCGAGCGCCAGCCGGTCGAGCATGGCCGCGGACAGACCGGCCGCGCGGCCGGCGGCGACGTCGGTCGCGTTGGCGGCGAGGATGGCCGGTGCGGCGGCACGGACGGCGGCGGCGGCGGCCTTCAGCGCGCGGTTCTTGGCGTCCGTCCCGGCGGTCGCCAGGACCGCCGCGGCGGCGCGCGCCGCGGCACCCATCTCGGCCATCTCGACGGCCATCTCGACGGGCAGCGTGCCGACCGCCGCCGCGGGGCGGGAAAGGGCGGTCACGGCGCCTCCTCGGCGAGCGCCAGGTCGTCGCGGTGGATCATTTCCTCGCGGCCACGATATCCCAGGATCGTCGCGATCTCATCGCTCTTGTGGCCGCGGATGCGGGCGGCCTCGGCGCTGCCGTAGGCGGCGAGCCCGCGGGCGATCTCGCGCCCCGCGGTGTCGCGGACCACCACCGGGTCGCCGCGGTCGAAGGCGCCCTCGACGGCGGCCACGCCGGCCGGCAGCAGGCTGCGCCCCTGCAGCAGCGCCCGCGCCGCCCCGGCATCGACGACGATCACGCCCGCGGGCTTCACGGCGCCGGCGATCCAGCGCTTGCGCGCCGCGCGCGGCCCGGCACCCGGCACGAACCAGGTGCAGCGCGCGCCGTCGGCGACGGCGGCCAGCGGGTTGGCACGACGGCCCTCGGCGATCACCATGCGGCATCCCGCCGCCAGCGCGATGCGGGCGGCGGCCAGCTTGGTCACCATCCCGCCCGAGCTGTAGCCGGGCGGCGCCTCGCCGGCCATCGCCTCGATCTCCGGCGTCAGGGTGCCGACGAGCGGGACGTGCCGTGCCTCGGGATCGCTTCTGGGGTCGGCGGTGTAGAGCCCGTCGATGTCGGAGAGCAGGACCAGCGTGTCGGCCGAGATCATCTGCGCGACGCGCGCCGCCAGCCGGTCGTTGTCGCCGAAGCGGATCTCCGCCGTCGCCACGGTGTCGTTCTCGTTGACCACCGGGATCGCGCCCAGCCGCAGCAGCGTCTCCAGCGTCGCCCGCGCGTTGAGATGGCGGCGGCGCTCCTCGGTGTCCTCGGGCGTCAGGAGGATCTGGGCGACGGTGATGGCGTGGCGGGCGAAGGTCTCGGCATAGGCATGGGCGAGGCGGATCTGGCCGGCGGCGGCGGCCGCCTGCTTCTCCTCCAGCCGGATGCGGCGGCGCGTCAGGCCGAGATGGCGGCGGCCGATGCTGATGGCACCCGAGGTGACGATCACCACCTCCTGGCCGGCCGCGCGGCGGGCGGCGACGTCGTCGGCGAGGCCGTCCAGCCAGCCACGCCGCAGCTCGCCCGTCGCATCGTCGACGAGCAGCGCCGAGCCGATCTTGACGATCAGCCGGCGACCGTCGGCCAGTGCGGGCAGGGCACCGGTCACGCCGCCTCGGCCTCCGCCCTGGCCTGCCTGGCGGCGGCGACCGCCGCGGCCACCGCGCGCAGCACCTCGCGCACGCCCGTCCCGGTCACGCCCGACAGCGCCATGACCGGTCTCTGGGCGGTGCGCGCCAGGGCTTGGCGCTTCTTCTTGAGCTCCTCGGGCGAGAGCGCGTCGATCTTGTTGAGGCCGACGATCTGCGGCTTCTCGGCGAGGCCGTGGCCGTAGGCCTTCAGCTCGCGGCGGACGGTGCGGAAGGCGGCGGCGACGTCGTCCTGGGTGCCGTCGACGAGATGCAGCACCACGCTGCAGCGCTCGACATGGCCGAGGAAGCGGTCGCCCAGCCCGACGCCCTCGTGGGCGCCTTCGATCAGGCCGGGCAGGTCGGCCAGCACCAGTTCCTGCTCGTCGACGCGGGCGACGCCGAGCTGCGGCTTCAGGGTCGTGAAGGGGTAGTCGGCGATGCGCGGCCTGGCCGACGTGACCGCGGCGAGAAAGGTCGACTTGCCGGCGTTGGGCAGGCCGACCAGCCCGACGTCGGCGATCAGCTTGAGGCGCAGCCAGATCCAGCGCTCCTCGCCGGGCCAGCCGGGATCGGCGCGGCGCGGCGCCTGATTGGTCGAGGACTTGTAGTGGGTGTTGCCGAAGCCGCCGTCGCCGCCCTTGAGCAGCCGGACGCGCTGTCCCGGCGTCACCAGGTCGGCCAGGACCGTCTCGCGGTCCTCGTCGATCACCTGGGTCCCGACGGGGACCTTGAGCGTCGTCGTCGCGCCGTCGGCGCCGGTGCGGTTGCGCCCGGCGCCCGGCCGGCCGTTCTGCGCCCGGAAATGCTGCTGGTAGCGGTAGTCGATGAGGGTGTTGAGGTTGTCGACGGCCTCGATCACCACGTCGCCGCCGCGGCCGCCGTCGCCGCCGTCGGGGCCGCCGAACTCGATGAACTTCTCGCGCCGGAAGCTCGGCGCGCCGCGGCCGCCGTCGCCGCTCTTCAGGTAGATCTTGCACTCGTCGAGGAACTTCATGGCCTTCGCCTTGCGAAACCGTCCGGTCGCGCCGCGGCAGCCCCCGACGACGAAAAAGGGGGAACGGCCCGGCCGTTCCCCCTCGTTTCGAGGCCGGTGGGGGCGGCCGTCAGGCCACCGGCACCACCGAGATCAGGGACTTGCCGTGGTGCACGCCGAAGGCGACATGCCCGTCGACCAGCGCGAACAGCGTGTGGTCGCGGCCCATGCCGACATGCTCGCCCGCGTGGAACTTCGTCCCGCGCTGGCGCACCAGGATGTTGCCGGCCAGCACGTGCTGGCCGCCGAAGCGCTTCACGCCGAGGCGGCGGCCGGCCGAGTCGCGGCCGTTGCGCGAGGAGCCGCCTGCTTTCTTGTGTGCCATCGTCTGCTCCCGATCAGCCCGCGGCGATACCGGTGATCTTCAGGACCGTCTGCGGCTGCCGGTGGCCGCGCTTGCGGCGGTAGTTCTGGCGCCGCTTCTTCTTGAAGATGATGACCTTGTCGCCCTTGCCCTGGCTCACGACCTCGGCCGTGACCGCGGCGCCGGAGACCGTCGGGCTGCCGATCGTGACCCCCGCCTCGCCGCCGACCATCAGGACGTCGGATAGGGTGATCGCGGCGCCGGCCTCGGCGTCCAGCTTCTCGACGACGATGACGTCGTCCTTGGCGACCTTGTATTGCTTGCCGCCGGTGCGAATGACTGCGTACATGGCCTGCGAGGCTCGTTTTCGGCAAAGATTGCGGGCGGCACCAACGGGGCCGCCCGGGAGCGCGGCACTATAGCCAGGAAGCGCCCGGAGTCAACGGCGCGATGGCGGCGGGTGCATCTCTCAGATGACCTCGGCGCGGTCGCTCATCGAATAAGGGTCGATATCGACCCGGACGCGACTGGCGGCCGCTGTCGGTACCTTGCGACGGGCGACCAGGGTCATGCGCACGAGACCAACGGCCTCCAGCTTCGTCAGGGTACGCGTGACATTGGGTGCTGCGCGACCCGTCATCGCCGCCAGTTCGGCGATCGATTGCGGCTTGCGGTCGCGGATCGTCGCCAGCAAGGATCGGTTCTCCGGCGTCAGGATGCGCGTCAGCGCTTCGATCGATTCGAAAGTCGGCTGGGCCGCATCGGCCGGCGCCGGCTGCTCGCCGCGGGCGACCGCCTTCAGTTGCGCCTTCAGGTCGTGATGGCTCTGGATCTTGTATCTCGTCATGATCTCGTCCTTCCGGCTCCGGTCGCGACAGTCCGCAATGGAATACCGTGGGCCCGGAGGATGCGCTCGGCTTCGGAGAAGAAATCCTCGATCAGGGTCTCGACGTCACTGAATGTGTAGGGCCGTCCGGGGTCGTCTTCGGTGCGATGCCCATGGTCGACGGTGTCGACGCGCCGCTGGAAACGGGCTCCCTTGGCCGCCACGCCATGGGCATTGTCGAAGCCCATCAATCGCCTGCCGTCGGGTCCATGCAGCGTCAGCGAGTAGCGCAGCCCATGCGGTCGTCGGCCGGTCGCCGGTGATCGCCTGATCGCGAACTTCATGAAGTACCCGCCTTCGTACCAGTGCGTTCGACCATCGAACGCAAGCAGGAATTCGAGTGCCTCTTCGCCGCGCGCCTGCACCATATGCTATCAGGATAGGATATTCAGTATTCGTGTGCCGTCAATGCCAATCCACCTCGTCACAGCTCCAGCCCGCGCGCCGCCTCGCGCAGCCATTCGCCGATCCAGCGCTCCAGCGGCCGATCGACATGGAGGTGGAACACCGGCTCGGGGTCGGCCAGGAACAGGGTGGCGCCGACGCGGCCGAAAAGGGTGCGCACCACCCGGCCGGCCGGGAAGGCGGCGGGGTGCAGGTCGACGCCGGTGCCGACCGCCAGCAGGTCGCGGGCGCGCGGGCCGGCGACGGCCAGCACCAGGCGGGCATCGGTGACCTCGATGGCGGCGATGCGCTCCAGCGCGATGTCGGCGGCGCGGTCGTCCGACTCGACGAGCCAGCTGGTGGGGTCGAGCCACAGGCAGCGGGTGCCGCCGCGCGCCGTCGCCGTGCAGGGGGTGGTCGGCGGGCCGAGGCCGAAGGCCCAGCGCATCTCGTCGATGAAGAGATGGTCGTCGACGCGGCCGCGCACGAGCAGGCGGCGCGCCGGCGGCGCCTCGGCGACCGTCACCCCCTGGGCGGCGATGGCGATCGTCATCTGAGGCGCGTCCCCTCGGGATCGAAGAAGACCGGGGCGACGATGCGCGCCGCGACGGTCTTGCCGAGATCGTCGACGGTCACCGCCTCGCCCATGCGGGCGCGGCCGTCGCGCACCATGGCGAGGGCGATGGTGCGGCCCATCGCCGGGCTGCGGCAGGCCGAGGAGACATGGCCGTCGCTGCCGCCGCCGGCGGCGACGACATGGGCGCCGGCGTGCAGCGTCGCGTCGGCGGCTTCCGGCAGCAGGCCGACGAGCTGCAGCCGCCCGCCGCGCAGCGCGTCGGGGCGGCGCATCGAGCGGCGGCCGACGAAGTCGTCGTTGCGCCGTGCCACCGCGTCGGCGAAGCCGCAATCGGCGGGGTAGGTGGTGCCGTCGGTGTCGGCGCCGACGTGGATGTAGCCCTTCTCGATGCGCAGCGTCATCAGCGCCTCGACGCCGAACGGCACCATCGGCCCCGCGGCGGCGAGCGCATCCCACAGGGCGGCCGTGCGCCGTGCCGGCACCGCGATCTCGTAGGAGAGCTCGCCGGTGAAGCTGACGCGCGATACCCGAGCCGGGATGCCGGCGACGGTGCCCTCGCGGAAGGTCATGTGCGGGAACGCCGCCGAGGCGAGGTCGATGTCGGTGCCGGCAGCGGCGATCAGCGCGCGCGCTTCCGGCCCCGCCACGTTGACCACGCCCCACTGGTGGGTGACCGGCGTCACGAACACCGCGAGGTCGACCCACTCGCACTGCAGCCATTCCTCGAAGGCGTCGAAGACGCGGCCGGCGCCGCCGCTGGTGGTGCCGACGAGAAAGCGGTCCTCGGCCAGCCGGGCGACGACGCCGTCGTCGAAGACGATGCCATGCTCGGTCGCCGCCACGGCGTAGCGCAACCGGCCGGGCTTCAGCGTCGACAGTCGCTGCACGTACATGCGATCGAGGAAGCGCGCGGCGTCGGGGCCGCGCACCTCGATCTTGCCGAGCGGCGAGGCATCGAACAGCCCGACGCCGGCGCGCACCGCGGCGGCCTCGCGAAAGACCGCGGCGTCCAGCGATTCCGCGCCCTGGGGATAGGCGGCCGGGCGCATCCAGCCGCCATACTCCTCGATCATCGCGCCCAGCGCCGCGTGGCGGTCGTGGGTCGGCAGGTGCAGCACCGGGCGGAGCTGCGGGCCGCGGTCCTGGCCGATCAGCGCGGCCAGCGGCACGGGGTCCCACGGCGCGCGGAAGCGGGTGGTGCCGACGTCGGCCGGCTGGCGGCCGGTGGCCGCGCCCAGCAGCGCCAGCGCCACCACCGCGCTCGACTTGCCCTGGTCGGGCGACATACCGCTCGTGGTGTAGCGCTTGTAGTGCTCGACCGAGACGTAGCTCTCGCGCGCCGCCAGCACGACGTCGGCCACGGTGACGTCGCTCGCCCGGTCGACCCAGCAGCGCGACTGGTCGCGGCCCGAGTACCAGGTCGGCTGCAGCGGGGTCGCCACGTCGTCCTCGGCGTAGGGTACGGTTCCCGCCGCCACGTTGGCAGCCGCCGCACCGGCGGCGTGGCCGTCGGCCAGCGCCCGCCCCAGCGCGAAGGCGCCGGCCGCCGCACCCGCCGGCATGCCCTGGCCGCCGGCCGCGGGAACGAAGGCCGCGACGGCCGCATCCCAGGCGAGCGTGCCGCCGCCCTGGACGAACAGGTTGACGGCGGGATCGCGGCCGCCGGACACGGCGAGCACGTCGCAGGCCGCCTTCGTGCGGCCGCCGGTCGCATGGCGGATGACGGCGCCGGTGACGCCGCGGCGGCCGAGCGCCCGCTCGACGACGGCGCCGGCGGTGATCGGCACGCCGGCGGCGCGCAGCTCCTCGGCGAGCGGGCCGTCGGGGCTGCGCCGCGGGTCGACGACGGCGGCGACCGGCAGGCCGCGGCTGGTCCAGGCGAGCGCCGTGCGGTAGGCGTCGTCGTTGTTGGCGAAGAGCAGCAGCCGGCGGCCGGCCGCGGCCGCCCAGCGCAGCAGGTAGGTGCGCGCCGCGCCGGCCAGCATCACGCCGGGCAGGTCGTCGTTCTCGAAGGCGATCGGCCGCTCGATCGCGCCGGTCGCCAGCACGGTATGCCGGGCGCGGATCTTCCACACGATGCGCTCGCGCTCGACGGCGGCCACCAGGCCGTGGTCGTAGACGCCGAACGCGACGGTCGCGCGCAGGACCCGCGTGTCGGGCCGCGCCTCCAGGGTGGCGATCGCCGCGGCGAGCCAGGTATCCGCCGGCATCGCGTCGATGACGGCGCCGTCGGCCGCGAGCAGCGCGCCGCCGAGCTGCGGGTCCTGCTCGACCAGCACCACCCGCGCACCCTCGGCGCCGGCGGCCAGGGCCGCGGCGATGCCGGCCGGCCCGCCGCCGACGACCAGCACGTCGCAATGCAGGCTGCGCCGCTGCCCGTCGGGCATGGCCGCCTCGGGATCGACGCGGCCGAGGCCGGCGGCGCGGCGGATCATCGGCTCCCACCAGCGCCAGCCCGGCCACATGAAGGTCTTGTAGTAGAAGCCGGCCGGCAGGAAGCGCTTGAGGAGGCCCGCCGCCGCGCCGACGTCGAAGCCGGCACCCGGCCAGCAATTGACCGGTCCGGCCTCCAGCCCGTCGACGAGGGCCACCTGCGTCGCCTTGAGGTTCGGCCGCGCCCCGAGCTGGACGATGGCGTTCGGCTCCTCCGGCCCGGCCGCGAAGATGCCGCGCGGGCGGTGGTACTTGAAGCTGCGGCCGACCACGGACACGCCGTTGGCGATCAGCGCCGAGGCCAGCGTGTCGCCCGCGAAGCCGGCGTAGGACCGGCCGCCGTAGCGGAAGGCGAGCGGCCGCGTGCGGTCGATGCGGCCGCCCTGGGGCAGGCGGAAGCCGCTCATGCTCCGCCCGTCGGCTTGGGGTCGGTCATGGCGTAGATCGCGCGGATCTCATGGGTGACGGTGTCGCGCGCGACGTTGAACCAGCGGCCGCAGCCATGGCGGTGGTGCCAGCGCTCGAAGCCGAGCCCCTTCACATTGTCGCGGTCGAAGAGGTAGGCGGCCCAGGTCGCGTCGTCGGCGGTGTCGGGGTCGGGGCGGGCGATGTGGCCCTCGCCGCCGCAGCGGAACTCCGCCTCGTCGCGCGGGCCGCACCAGGGGCAGTCGATGAGCAGCATCAGTGGGCGATCCCGGAAGCAGCCGCCTCGTCGACCAGCGCGCCGGTGCGGAAGCGCTCCAGGCCGAACGGGCGGGCGATGGGGTGCTGCTCGCCGGTGGCCATGACGTGGGCCAGCAGCGTGCCGCCGGCCGGGATCGCCTTGAAGCCGCCGGTGCCCCAGCCGCAGTCGAGATAGAGCCCCGGCACCGGCGCGGGGCCGATGATCGGGCTCGAATCGTGGACGACGTCGACGATGCCGCCCCAGCTCCGCATCATGCGCAGGTTGGCGAAGCAGGGGAACATGCCGACGAGGCCGGACATCACGCCCTCGACGACGGGCAGGTTGCCGCGCTGCGAATAGGAGGGATGGAGGTCGAGGCCGCCGCCGACGACCAGCTCGCCCTTGTCGGACTGGCTGACATAGACGCCGGTCGCCGACGACAGCACGACCTCGTGCAGGATCGGCTTGATCGGCTCGGACACGAAGGCCTGCAGGGCGTAGCTGGTGATCGGCAGGCGGAAGCCGGCCTTGGCCGCGAGCACGCCGGAATGGCCGGCGACGGCGAGGCCGACGCGGTCGGCGCGGATGGCGCCCCGCGAGGTCTCGACGCCGACGACGCGCCCGCCCTCGAAGATGAAGCCGAGGACCTCGCAGTTCTGGATGATATCGACGCCGCGCGCGTCGGCGGCCCGGGCGTAGCCCCAGGCGACGGCGTCGTGACGGGCGACGCCGGCCCGGGCCTGGCGATAGCCGCCGACCACGGGGAAGCGCGCATCGGGCGACATGTCGAGGATCGGCAGGCGGCGGCGCACCTGGTCGCGGTCGAGCAGCGTGCAGTCGATGCCGTTGCGCCGGATGGCGTTGACGGTGCGGCGCGCGAACTCCAGCTCGTGGGCGCTGTGCGCCAGCATCAGCATGCCGCGCTGCGACAGCATGATGTTGAAGTTGAGGTCGCGGGACAGACCCTCGTAGAGCTTAAGCGCGAGGTCGTAGAGCGCACCGCTCGCCGGGAAATAGTAGTTCGAGCGCACGACGGTGGTGTTGCGCCCGGTGTTCCCGCCGCCGAGCCAGCCGCGCTCGAGCACCGCCACGTCGGTCACGCCGTGATTCCTGGCGAGATAGTAGGCGGTCGCCAGCCCGTGCCCGCCGCCGCCCACGACGATTGCGGCGTAGTGCGCCTTGGGCTCGGGCGTG
Organism: Alphaproteobacteria bacterium; assembly: GCA_020852355.1. Classification (GTDB taxonomy): domain Bacteria; phylum Pseudomonadota; class Alphaproteobacteria; order ATCC43930; family Allostellaceae; genus Allostella. The sequence goes on along the minus strand of JADZBA010000179.1, from coordinate 8,081 downwards.
CGCCAGGCGGCCGGCCAGCCGCGATGGCGGTTCAGGCCCTGGCGGAGCAGCGAGAAGGCGGAGTAGGCGAGGCGGGGCAATGGACGAGACCCGTTTGCATACAACACTGTATGGCAGCGACGGAGCGAAGTGAACGGCGATGCGGGACGGCTCGGAGGGCGGCGGCACGGCGCGGGGACAGCGGCTGGTCCGCGCCGACTGGATCGAGGCGGCGCGGGGCGCCCTCGTGGCAGGAGGTATCGCTTCCGTCAAGGTCGACCGGCTGGCCGCGGGCCTCGGAGTCACCCGCGGCAGCTTCTACTGGCACTTCGTCGGCCGCTCCGAGCTCCTGGAGGCGCTGCTGCGCCACTGGGAGGCGACCAACACCGCGCCGATGGAGCAGGCGGTGGCGGCGGCCGGGCCGGATGGGCACGCGCGCTTCGCCGCCCTCGTGCGCCTGTGGATCGACGAGGTCGCCTTCAGCCCGGCCTACGACGCCGCCGTGCGCGACTGGGCGCGGCACGCGCCGGCCGCCGCGGCGGCGGTGCGCCGGATCGACGACCGGCGCATCGCGCTGCTCGCCGGCATCTTCGCCGATCTCGGCTATGCCGGCACCGACGCCTTCGTGCGTGCGCGCGTCGCCTATTTCCACCAGGTCGGCTACTACGCGCTCGCCATCCGCGAGCCGCACGCCCGCCGGCTCGACCTGATGCCCTACTACTACCGCGCGCTGACCGGCCTCGAGATGCCGCCTCACGTCCGCGGCATCACCGGCAGCGTCAGCGACGACGGCCGCTCGCGGTTGCGGAAGACCGTGAGGACCGGCGAGCGCCCGAAGGGCAGGCGCGCCAAGTGATCGCGGTCGGCGGCGGCCAGCGCCAAGCGGACGCGGTGTCCCTTCCCGAACAGCCATGAGGTCGGCATCAGCGCGATCTCCAGCAGGGCGGGCACGCCCGGCTCCAGCGGTGCCGCGTCGGCCGTGCCGCAGGGATGCCAGGGGCCGACCTGGGCGTAGTTCGCCGGCGCCGGCGCCACGCCGCGGTAGCGGGCGCGCAGCATTCCCTCGGTGACGTAGCGCGTCCGCCCGTCCGGAGCGACGTCCTCGAGATAGAGGATCACCGCCGCGTCGCGCGCCTCCGAGGCGAGCCAGATGCGGGCGACCGGATGGCCGGTCACCTCGGTCGCGCGTTCGAGCACGGGGCCGGTCCAGGTCGCCATGCGGGCGTCGCGACCGTGCCAGTCGGGGTAGTATTCCTCGACCGGCTGGCCGGCGATGCGCTCGTAGCGGGTGTGCGACCCGGTGCCGATGGCGTGGTCGGTGCGGTACGCGTCGGCGCCGCCGTCCGATGCCGGAGCGGCGGCGGCGAGCGCGCCGTCGGCGGCGAGGAACAGCGTCGTGGCGGCTGCGGGCGGCGGCCACGCCGCGGCCGCCTTCCACTTCTCCTCGATCATCGTGAAGTAGCGCACAGGCGGCTCGTCCGCGAGGCCGGTCTCGATGCCGGCGACGTGCTGGTCGAAGAAGCGCAGCATCTCCGCGTGCATCTCGAAGCGCGGGCGCGGACCGTCGCGGCCGGGGCTGACGTTGGTCCGCGCGCCATGGTCCCAGGGGCCGAGCAGCAGGCGCTTCTCAGTGTTGCGCAGCGCGCGGAAGCGGGCGGTCGCGGCGTTGGTGTAGCCGGCGCCGTCCATCCAGCCCGACACCCCGTAGTGGGGGAGCGTGGGGTCGATCCCGTCCATGTAGGTGCGCGGGGCCACGGTCGGCGCGCCGAAGTCGGGGTCGTGGCCGAACACGCCATCGCGCGCCGTGAGCTGCGTCACGAAGGCGGTGGTGTCGAAATTGGCGGCGTGCTCGGCGATCGCCGCCGTCACCTGCGTGCCATCGGCGTCGTCGTCGACCGGCGCCGGGCCGGCATAGTGCGGGCCGGCGAAGTAGGCGAACTCCTGCAGCACGTCGCGGCGGTCGAGATCGAGCGCCTCGATCATCCGGCCGTAGCCGCCGATCATCCCGATGTAGAGCAGGCCGCCGGGGTAGAACATGTCGCCCCAGGTGTCCCAGACCGAGAAGGTCGGCATCACCGCCCGGATCGCGGGATGGCCGGTCGACGCGGCGAAGTCGGCGGCGGCGCCGACATAGGAGATGCCGGTGATGCCGACCCGCCCGTCGCTCCAGGGCTGGCGCGCGATCCAGTCGACGGTGTCGTGGTAGTCGAGCCGCTCCTCCGGCGAGCGGAAGCCGATGCGCGCCCCGAACGAGGCGCCGGTACCGCGCACGTCGACGATGACCACGGCATAGCCGTAGGGCACGAAGAAGTCGCGGTAGACGGCGTAGCTCGGGCTCGCCTCGGTGCGCGCCGGCGCGCCGTCGGCCAGCCGGAAGCGGCGGTAGTAGGGCGTGAACAGCACCACCGTCGGATGCCGCGTCCCCGGCGGCGATGCCTCCGGCAGGTGCACGTCGACCGCCAGACGCACCCCGTCGCGCATCGCGACGTGCAGCGAGCGCCGCGCGATGCCGCCCGCCGCCGTCTTCGGCCGCGTCGCCAGATAGTCCGCCGGCGTCATCCGCCAGGCATTCGAGCCGCGTGCGCTGTCCGACATGGACTCTCCCCGGAGCGGCTTGCCCGCGCTCCATACAGTTGTGTACGGTAATCACCATAGCCGGGAGGTTGAATGAGCGCCATCGCGACCGCAGCGCCCATGGCGGCGCAGGCCCTGCACCGCGACGCCCTGGTCGTCGACATGACGATGCCCTGGGGCGACTACGCCCAGCGCGCCGAGCTGAAGCCGGGCACGCTCGACCGGCTGCGCGCGTCCGGCTACACGCTGGTCGCGCTCACCGCCGCGCAGGACCGCACGGGCTTCGCCGAGGCGATGGCCTCGCTCGCCAAGGAGCGCCGCTTCTTCCTCGAGCGGCCGGACGCCTTCGTTCTCGTCGACACGGTCGACGACGTGCTGCGCGCCAAGCGCGAGGGCAAGCTCGCCGTCATCTTCCAGTTCCAGGGATCGAACCCGCTGGAGGGTCGCGTCGAGAACGTCGCTCTCTTCTACGACCTCGGCGTGCGGCTGATGCTGCTCGCCTACAACATGCGCAACTACGCGGCCGACGGCTGCCACGAGCGCACCGACGCCGGCCTCAGCCGCTACGGCATCGCGCTCGTCGAGGAGATGAACCGCGTCGGCATGCTGGTCGACGTGACCCATGTCGGGTACCGCAGCTCGATGGATGCGATCGAGGCGTCCTCGGCGCCGGTGATCTTCTCGCACTCCAACCCGCGGGCGATCCACGATCACGAGCGCAACATCAAGGACGACCAGATCCGCGCCTGCGCCGCGACGGGGGGCGTCGTCGGCATCAACGGGCTCGACCTGTTCCTCGGCGGCGAGCCGACGGTCGAGCTGTTCCTGAAGCACCTGCGCTACTGCGTCGACCTCGTCGGCCCGGACCATGTCGGGCTCGGCCTCGACTTCGTCTATGATCCGGAGACGCTGACCAACGTGCTGATCCGCGGCACGGCGGCGCGCTTTCCGGCGAGCAGTGGCTACGATCGCGCCAAGGTGCCGCGCTTCTTCCAGCCGGAGCAGGTGCCGGAGGTGACGGAGGCGCTCCTGGCCGGTGGCCTGGCCGAGGGGGACGTGCGCAAGATCCTGGGGGAGAACTGGCTGCGGGTCGCCCGGCAGGTGTGGCGGCCGGCCGACAAGGGGAGGACACAGGGATGAAGAAGCTACTCGGCGCCGCGCTGGTCGCGGCCGGGCTGACGGCGCCGGCGGCGGCGGCCGATCTGACGATCGGCGCGCGCTTCGACCCGTCGCTCGATCCGCACTTCCTCTATCTCTCGACCAACATGGCCTACGCCCAGCACATCTTCGAGCCGCTGGTGGCGCGGACCGTCGATTCGCAGCCGAGCCCCGGCCTCGCCGAGAGCTGGAAGGCGATCGACGCCACGACGTGGGAGTTCAAGCTGCGCCACGGCGTCAAGTTCCACGACGGCCAGGACTTCACCGCCGAGGACGTGCTGTTCACGGTCAAGCGCGTGCCGTCGCTGGCCAACAACCCGAACCCCTATACCGGCGCGCTGCGCTCGGTCGTCGCGACCGAGGCACCCGACCCCTACACGGTGATCTTCCGCACCGACAAGCCCAACCCGATCCTGCCCAACCAGTTCACCATCATGGCGATCGTCTCGCACAAGGCGGCGGCCGGGGCGACGCCCCCCGACTTCGCCTCGGGCAAGGCGACGATCGGCACCGGCCCCTACAAGTTCGCGAGCTACGCCCGCGGCGAGAAGCTGGAGCTGGTGCGCAATCCCGACCATCGCGGCCCGCCGGCCGCCTGGGACAAGATCACCTTCCGCTTCAGCCCGAATGCCGCGGCCCGCGTCGCCGCCCTGCTGGCGGGCGACGTCGACGTGATCGACTACGTGCCGACCGCCGACCTGCCGCGGCTCAAGTCGGACGCGCGCGTCAACCTGTTCATGCGGCCGTCCGACCGCGTCATCTACTTCGTGCCGAACGTCGGCCCGGACACGCTGCCCGCGCTCACCACCAAGGCAGGCCAGCCGCTCGACCGCAATCCGCTCAAGGACGTGCGGGTGCGCCGGGCGCTGTCGCTCGCGCTGAACCGCAAGGCCCTGGTCGAGCGCACCATGGAGAACTTCGCCGCGCCGGCCGGACAGCTCGTCCCCGAGGGCTTCTTCGGCTACGATCCCGCCATCCCGCTGCCCGCCTACGACCCCGACCGGGCCAAGGCGCTGCTGGCCGAGGCCGGCTGGCCCGACGGCTTCGGCATGACCGTCTCATGCTCGACCGACCGCTACGTCAACGACGCCGCGATCTGCCAGGCGGCGGCCCAGATGTGGTCGCGCATCGGCATCGCCATGAAGGTCGAGACCTTCCCGTCGAACGTCTATTTCGGCAAGGTCAAGGCGGGGGAGTCGACGGTGCCGATGATGCTGATGGGCTGGGGCAGCTCGTCGACCGGCGATTCGACCGGGGCGCTGACCGGCATCCTCCATTCGATCGACGGCCGGCGCGGCTACGGCGCGTACAACAGCGGCAGCTACGCCTCGGCCGAGGTCGACCGCCAAGTCGAGGAAGCGACGACGACGATGGATCCGGTCGTGCGGCTCAAGCTGATGCAGGGCGCCATGCGGACCGCCATCGAGGACGGCGGCTACATCCCCCTGCACACCCAGATGACCGCCGTCGCCACCCGCAAGGGCTTCATCTACGCGCCGCGTGCCGACGAATGGACGATGGCCATGCAGGCGAAGCCGGCGGCGAAGTGATCGGTCCGCAGAGGACGGAGGCGAGAGACGCGCGGGCGTGCGGCGCCCCCTCTCCGCCCTGAAGGGCGGAGAGGGGGCGCTTCACTGGCCGCGACGAGCGGAAGCCATGCCGCCTTGCGCTCCCGCCCGGCACGCTTGATGCACGTTCCCGCCGGCAATTTCCGGTAGGGACATATGCCTCGCGCGCTCCATACTGCGGTTTCATGACGATCCGCGCCGCCATCCACCACGTCACGCGCTATCGCTACGACCGCAAGGTGGGGCTCGGCCCGCAGATCGTCCGGCTCCGCCCGGCGCCGCACTGCCGCACGCCGATCGCAGCCTACGCGCTGAAGATCAGCCCCGAGCCGCATTTCCTCAACTGGCAGCAGGACCCCCAGTCGAACTGGCTGGCGCGCGTCGTGGTGCCGGACAAGACCGACCATTTCACGGTGACGGTCGATCTCGTCGCCGAGCTGGCGGTCATCAACCCCTTCGACTTCTTCCTCGAGCCGGCGGCCGAGACCTTTCCCTTCACCTACCCGACGGAGCTGCGCGAGGATCTGGCACCCTACCTGCGGCGCGCGGAATGCGGGAGCCTCTTCGCCGACTATCTCGCCGGCGTATCACGGGAGCCGACCCCGACCACCGGCTTCCTCTTCGCGCTGAACGCGCGCGTCGCCCGCGACGTCGCCTACCTCATCCGCATGGAGCCGGGCATCCAGACGCCCGACGACACGCTGCGCCTGGCGGCGGGCTCGTGCCGCGATTCGGCCTGGCTGCTGGTCCAGCTCCTCCGCCATCTCGGGCTCGCGGCGCGGTTCGCCTCGGGCTATCTCATCCAGCTCAAGCCCGACGTCGCGGCGCTCGACGGCCCGTCGGGCACCGACCACGACTTCACCGACCTGCACGCCTGGTGCGAAGTCTACCTGCCGGGGGCCGGCTGGGTCGGCCTCGATGCGACCTCCGGCCTGTTCGCCGGCGAGGGCCATATCCCGCTCGCCTGCGCCGCCGACCCGACCGCCGCCTCGCCGATCTCCGGCGCGGTCGAGCCGGCCGAGGTCGCCTTCGACTTCGAGATGAGCGTCAGCCGCGTCCGCGAGACGCCGCGGGTGACCAAGCCCTACGACGAGGCGCAGTGGCGGGCGATCGACGCGCTGGGCGAGCGCATCGATGCGCTGCTGGCCGAGGGCGACGTGCGCCTCACCATGGGGGGCGAGCCGACCTTCGTCGCCGTCGACGACATGGACGGCGCGGAATGGACGACGGCCGCCGTCGGCCCGACCAAGCGCGCGTTCGCCGATACGCTGATCCGCCGGCTGCAGGACCGCTTCGCGCCGGGAGGACTGCTGCATTATGGGCAGGGCAAGTGGTATCCCGGCGAGACCCTGCCGCGCTGGGCCTTCGCGCTCTACTGGCGCGGCGACGGAAGGCCGCTGTGGCGCGACCCCGCGCGCATCGCCTGCGAGGCGGGCGAGCGCAGCGCCGGCATCGCGGATGCGGCGCACCTGGCCCAGGGGATCGCGCGCCGCCTCGACCTGCATCCCGACAATGCCGTCGCCGCCTACGAGGACCCCTGGCACTACCTGGCCAGGGAGCGCGGGCTGCCGGTCAATGTCGACCCGTTCGACTCCCGCATCGAGGACCAGGAGGAACGCGGCCGCCTCGCGCGGGTGTTCGAGCGCGGGCTGCGCGCGCCGGTCGGCTACGTCCTGCCGGTGCAGTGCTGGAACGCGCCCGACCACCGGCGCCGCTGGCGCTCGGAGCGCTGGCAGCTCCGCGCCGGGCGCCTCCACCTGGCGCCGGGCGATTCGCCGATCGGGTTCCGCCTGCCGATCGCCTCGCTGCCCTGGGTCCCGCCGGAGGCGTACCCGCGCGTCGTGCCGCGCGACCCGATGGAGGCGCTGCCGGCGCTGCCCGACCCGGACGCGGCGCGCCAGCCCTATCTCACGGGGTCGATCCGCGGCGCGGAATGGGCGGCGCGCACCAGCCGCGTCGAGCAGGAGCCGCCGTTCGAGGGGGCGAGCGTGCGCACCGCGCTCTCGATCGAGCCGCGCGACGGCCTGCTGTGCGTCTTCATGCCCCCGACCGAGACGGCGGAGGACTATCTCGACCTCGTCGCCGCGGTCGAGGATGCGGCGGCGGAGATCGGTGCGGCGATCCATGTCGAGGGCTACACGCCGCCCTACGACCCACGGCTCGACGTCATCAAGGTGACGCCCGATCCGGGGGTGATCGAGGTCAACATCCATCCCGCCGCGACCTGGCGCCAGCAGGTCGAGGTCACGACCGCGCTCTACGAGGAGGCCCGCAAGTCGCGCCTGGGCACCGAGAAGTTCCTGATCGACGGACGCCACACCGGCACCGGCGGCGGCAACCACATCGTGCTGGGCGGCGCCACGCCGCCCGACAGCCCGTTCCTGCGCCGGCCCGACCTGCTGCGCAGCATCGTCGCCTTCTGGCAGAACCACCCGGCGATGTCCTACCTGTTCTCGGGCCTGTTCATCGGGCCGACCAGCCAGGCGCCGCGTATCGACGAGGCCCGCCTCGATTCCCTCTACGAGCTGGAGATCGCGTTCGCGGAGGTGCCCGAGCCCGCCGGGATGCCCGACTCGGGCGCGCCGATCTCGCCCTGGGTGGTCGACCGCATCTTCCGCAACCTGCTGGTCGACGTCACCGGCAACACCCACCGCACCGAGATCTGCATCGACAAACTCTACTCGCCCGACGGCCCGACCGGCCGGCTCGGGCTGGTCGAGTTCCGCGCCTTCGAGATGCCGCCGCACGCCGAGATGAGCCTCGCGCAGGCGCTGCTGCTGCGGGCGCTGATCGCCCGCTTCT
>JADZBA010000178.1 GCA_020852355.1 Alphaproteobacteria bacterium | reverse complement strand
GGCGCGACGCCTCGATGACCTTGGGATCGCGGTCGGGTGCGGGCGTGCGGACGAGCTGGAGGAACATCGGCGTGATCGCGGGCCCGGCCGTCGTGTTGCCCCATTCCATCCAGCGGTCGACGTTGGCCCGCGCCTGCAGCTCCTCGGGCCACAGCGCGGTGCCGCGGTGCTTGGTCGCGAGGTAGCGCATGATCGCGTGCGACTCCCAGAGGATGAAGCCGTCGTCGTCGATCGTCGGCACCAGCCCGTTGGGGTTGAGCGCCAGGTATGCGGGCTCGTTGTTCTTGCCGAACGGGCCGCCGATGTCCTCGCGGGTGAAGGGGATCTTCAGCTCATGGCAGACCATGAGCACCTTCATGACGTTGGACGAGGTCTTGCGGCCGAGAATCTTCAGCATGGGCGGTCTTCCTCCGGTTTTCGTCGCCGACGCGGGCCGGGCGATGCTATCGCCGCCGCCGGGCGGCCGTAAGGGCCGATCGTGAGCCGCGACCCCGACCGGCTGGCCGCGGCGCTGCGCGAGAACCTGCGCCGCCGCAAGGGCCAGGCGCGTGCCCGCGCCGAGGAGGCCCGCACCGAGGAAGGCCGCCCCGAGGACGGCCGCGCCGAGGAGAAGCCCCCGCCATCGCCCGCGGACGGCGACAAATCGGGACCGGAGGCCCGGCCCGCCCTTCCCGACGCGGGCGCCATCGACTAGAACCGGGCGGACGCGAACCGACGCCCGGACCCCGAGCCCATGTCCATCATGCCCGACAGCTGGATCCGCGAGATGGCGGGCAAGGGGATGATCGAGCCCTTCGTCGAGCGCCAGAAGCGCGAGGGCGTGATCTCCTTCGGCCTGTCGTCCTACGGCTACGACGCCCGGGTGTCGCGCGAGTTCAAGATCTTCACCAACGTCGACAACGCCATCGTCGACCCGAAGAACTTCTCGCCCAGCAGCTTCGTCGACCGCGAGCTCGACGTCTGCATCGTGCCGCCCAACAGCTTCGCCCTGGCGAGCACGGTCGAGTATTTCCGGGTGCCGCGCGACATCCTGGTGGTATGCCTGGGGAAGTCGACCTATGCGCGCTGCGGCATCATCGTCAACGTGACGCCGCTGGAGCCGGAGTGGGAGGGCCACGTCACCATCGAGATCTCGAACACCACGCCCCTGCCGGCCAAGATCTACGCGGGCGAGGGCATCTGCCAGTTCCTCTTCTTCCAGGGCGCGGGCCCGTGCGAGGTCTCCTATGCGGACCGCGCCGGCAAGTACATGGGGCAGAAGGGCGTCACCCTGCCGCGCCTGTGACATCGTTCCGCCGCAGCGTCGGGGTTCTCTCCCCGGAGGGGGACCCCGATATATGAAGCTGACCGCATCCGCCATCCGTCCGCTCCGGGCGGCAACCGAAACGAGCGCCGAGCGAGGCGAGCCAGGGCCGAGCATGGACAAGATCCGCATCCGGGGCGGCCGCGCGCTCCGCGGCAGCCTGCCGATCAGCGGCGCCAAGAACGCGACCCTGCCGCTGATGGCGGCGAGCCTGCTGACCGACGGCACGCTGGCGCTGGCCAACGTGCCCCACCTCGCCGACATCGCCACCATGGCGAGCCTCCTCGCGCAGCACGGCGTGGGCATCGGCATCGACGGCGTGGCGCCCAACGGCGGCCATGCCGGCCGGGTGATGACGCTGCGCGCCGCGGACATCACGAACACGACCGCACCCTACGACCTGGTGCGCAAGATGCGCGCCTCGGTCCTGGTGCTGGGGCCGCTGCTCGCCCGCGCCGGCCGCGCCAGGGTGTCGCTGCCGGGCGGCTGCGCCATCGGCACGCGGCCGGTCGACTTGCACATCAAGGGCATGGAGCGGCTCGGCGCGCGGATCGAGCTGACCGGCGGCTACATCGAGGCGAGCGCGCCGCACGGGCTCGTCGGCGCCGAGATCATCTTTCCGACGGTGTCGGTAGGCGCCACCGAGAACCTGCTGATGGCGGCGACGCTGGCGCGCGGCGACACGGTGCTGGTCAATGCCGCCCGCGAGCCGGAGATCGTCGACCTGGCGCGCTGCCTGGTCGCCATGGGGGCCGAGATCGAGGGGGCGGGGACCGACCGCATCCGCGTGCGCGGCGTCGACCGGTTGCACGGGACCGGGCATGAGGTCATCCCGGACCGCATCGAGACCGGCACCTACATGATGGCGGTCGCCATCACCGACGGCGACGTCGAGCTGGTCGGCGCGCGCCTGGAGCTGGTCGGCGCGGTCGCCGACGCGCTGGCGCCCGCCGGCGTCACCACCGAGGCGACGCCGCGCGGGCTGCACGTCCGGCGCACCAACGGGCCGCTCGCCGGCATCGACGTGATGACCGAGCCGTTCCCGGGATTCCCGACCGACCTGCAGGCGCAGCTCATGGCGCTGATGACGACGGCGCGCGGCGCGGCGATGATCACCGAGACGATCTTCGAGAACCGCTTCATGCACGTGCCGGAGCTGTGCCGGATGGGCGCCAACATCAATGTCCACCATGCCACGGCGCTGGTGCGGGGCGTGCCGCGGCTGACCGGGGCGCCGGTGATGGCGACCGACCTGCGCGCCTCGGTGTCGCTGGTGCTGGCCGGCCTCGCCGCCGAGGGCGAGACCATTCTCAACCGCGTCTACCACCTCGATCGCGGCTACGAGCGGCTGGAGGAGAAGCTGGCCGCCTGCGGCGCCGAGGTGGAACGCATCCGCAGCCCCTGAGGCGGGGTAGGTCGCCATGGCCAAGAAGCTGAAGCTGCGCGCGGTCGACGAGGAGGACCTCAAGGTCATCTCCGCCTGCCTGCAGGATGCCATCGTCGCCCTGGTCGACATGCAGTGGCAGAAGGAGACCAACCGTTTCGTCATGGTCGCCAGCCGCTTCTGCTGGGAGGGCTGCCCGGAGGAGGGGACGCAGGAGCGGGTCCATGCGGGGATCAGCTTCGACGGCGTGCGCGGGGTCCGCCATCGCGGCATCGACCGCTCCCAGCGCGACCGTCTCCTGGCGCTGCTGGCGGTGCGTCCGGTCGCCGGTGCGATCCACCTCGACTTCGCGGGCGGGGCGACGATCCGGCTGGAAGCGGACGGCATCCTGTGCCATCTACAGGACCTCGACGAGCCCTGGGCGACACCCTGGCGCCCGTCGCACCCACTCGACGACGCCTGACGAGCGACCGGCACGACCGGACGCGCGGCAGCATTTTCCGTTCTGGAGAGCCGGCTTGCCCGCCAACGACGTACTCGTCCTCGCGCTGCCCAAGGGGCGGATCCTCAAGGAGGTGATGCCGCTGGTGCGGCGTGCCGGGATCGAGCCCGAGGCGGCGTTCGACGATCCCGACGACCGCCAGCTCCGCTTCCGTACCAGCCGGCCGGACATCGACATCATCCGCGTACGCAGCTTCGACGTCGGCGCGTTCGTCGCCTTCGGGGCGGCCCATCTCGGCGTCGCCGGCAGCGACGTGCTGATGGAGTTCGACTACCCCGAGATCTATGCGCCGCTCGACCTGCACATCGGCCATTGCCGGCTGGTGGTCGCGGAGCCGGAGGAGCTGTCGGCGACCGACGACCCGACGCGCTGGAGCCATGTCCGGGTCGCGACCAAGTACCCGGCCCTGACGCGCCGCCACTTCGCCGCCCGCGGCGTCCAGGCGGAATGCATCCGCCTGCACGGCGCGGTGGAGCTGGCGCCGCGCATCGGGCTGTGCCGGCGCATCGTCGACCTCGTGCAGACCGGCTCCACCCTGAAGGCCAACGGCCTGGTCGAGATCGAGCAGATCGCCGACATCAGCTCGCGCCTGATCGTCAACCGCGCGGCGCTGAAGACCCGCTCCGACGAGGTGCAGGGCTGGATCGAGCGGTTCCGCGAGTCGTCGGCGGCGACCGCGACGCGGCACTGAGGCGATGGTCCGCCGCCTCTCCACGGTCGATCCGCGGTTCGCCGCCGGCTTCGAGGCGCTGCTCGGCGAGAAGCGCGAGAGCGACGCCGACGTCGACGCGGCGGCGGCCGCCATCATCGCCGACGTGCGTGCGCGCGGCGACGCGGCGGTCATCGAGCACACCCGGCGCTTCGACCGCTTCGACCCCGCCGAGGGCGGCCTGCGGATTCCGGACGAGGCGCTGCACCGGGCGATCGCTGCGTGCCCGCCGGCGACGATCGCGGCATTGCGGCTGGCGGCGGCGCGCATCGAGGCGTTCCACCGCATGCAGATGCCCGCCGGGATCGACCATGTCGACACGGCGGGGGTGCGGATGGGCGCCGTATGGCGGCCGATCGCCGCGGTCGGTCTCTACGTCCCCGGCGGCCTGGCGGCCTATCCGAGCTCGGTCCTGATGAATGCGGTGCCGGCCAAGGTCGCCGGCGTCGGGCGGCTGGTGATGACCGTGCCGACGCCCGACGGCAAGGTCGCGCCGCTGGTGCTGGCGGCCGCCGCCATCGCCGGCGTCGACGAGGTCTACCGCATCGGCGGCGCCCAGGCGGTGGCGGCACTCGCCTACGGCACCGCGGCGATCCGGCCGGTCGACAAGATCGTCGGTCCCGGCAATGCCTATGTGGCGGCCGCCAAGCGCCGCGTCTTCGGGACCGTCGGCATCGACATGATCGCCGGCCCGTCGGAGATTCTGGTCGTCGCCGACGCCGCCAACGACCCGGACTGGATCGCCGTCGACCTGCTCTCCCAGGCCGAGCACGACACGGCGGCGCAATCGATCCTCTTCACCGACGACGCCGCCTTCGCCGACCGGGTGGTCGCGGCCGTCGACACCGCGCTGACGGGCCTGCCGCGGGAGGCCATCGCCCGCGCGAGCTGGGAGCGGTTCGGCGCGGTGGTGGTGCTGCGCGACCTCGACGAGGCGCCCGCGCTGATCGACCGCCTGGCGCCCGAACATCTCGAGCTGGCCGTCGCCGACCCCGAGCACCTGTGCGGCCGCATCCGCAATGCCGGCGCGGTCTTCCTCGGCCGGCACACGCCCGAGGCGATCGGCGACTACATCGCCGGTCCCAACCATGTGCTGCCGACGGCGCGCAGCGCCCGCTTCTCCTCGGGCCTCGGCGTGCTCGACTTCCTGAAGCGCACCACCTTCGTCGCCTGCGACGCGGCCAGCCTCGCGCGGATCGGCCCGGCGGCCGTGACGCTGGCCGAGGCGGAGGGGCTCGATGCCCATGCGCGGTCCATCGCGATCCGGCTCGAGGCCGCCCCGGCCAGTGCCTGACGGGCCGGCCGGCCCGCCGCCGGAGCGCGCGGAGGCGAAGCGCGCGGGCGGGCGCATCGTCCGCGTCACCCTCGACGAGCACACCATCGTCCGCCGCCACCCGGACATCGAGCACGAACGGGCGGTGGCGCTGTACGACCTCGTCGAGGAGAACGACTTCCGCCTCGTCGACGGCCCGCCCGGCCCCTATCACCTGCATCTCGCCATCATCGACAACCGCCTGCGCGTGGCGGTGTGCGGCACCGACGGCGATCCGCTGGCGGAGATCGTCATGCCGCTCGTCGCCTTCCGGCGGATCGTCCGCGACTATTTCCTGGTGTGCGAGAGCTACTACGCCGCCATCCGCCGCTCCTCGCCCTCGCAGATCGAGGCGATCGACATGGGCCGCCGGGCGCTGCACGACGAGGGCTCGGGCCTGCTGCGCGAGCGCCTCGCCGACCGCGTCGTCATGGATCACGGCACCGCGCGCCGCCTCTTCACGCTGGTCTGCGTGCTGCATCTCAGGGGTTGACACGGTGGCCCTGCCCGGAAGCGTGCTCTTCGCCTGCTCGCAGAACTCCGTGCGCTCGCCGATGGCCGAGGCGATCCTGAAGCAGCTCCACCGCCGCCGGATCTTCTCGGATTCGGTCGGCTTACGCGCCGACCCGGTCGATCCGTTCGTGGTGGCGGCGATGGCGGAGATCGGGATCGACCTGTCGCGGCACCGTGCCAAGACCTTCGACGAGCTGGAGGATACCTCCTTCGACCTGATCATCACCCTCTCGCCCGAGGCGCACCATCGGGCGCTGGAGATGACGCGGGCCATCGCGGTCGACGTCGAGTACTGGGCGACCTTCGACCCGACCGTCGTCGAGGGCGCCCGCGAGCTGCGGCTCGACGCCTACCG
>JADZBA010000177.1 GCA_020852355.1 Alphaproteobacteria bacterium | reverse complement strand
GCCTTCGGCGGTCCCTGGCGGCAGCGCGCGGCCATGGCGTCGACCGCGGCGGCCGGTCCGATCAGCAGTGCCTCGACCGACCCGTCGGCGCGGTTGCGCACCCAGCCGCGGAGCCCGAGCGCCTGCGCGGTCTCGACCGTCCAGGCGCGGTACCAGACGCCCTGCACGCGGCCCGCGATGCGCAGCCGCGCCGCGATGTCTGCGGGCATGCTCATTCGAACTCAAGGATCCGCTGATCGACGGCGAGGCTGGCGCCGGGCTGGACGTGGACGCGGGCGACGCGGCCGTCGCGGGTGGCGCGCAGGATGTTCTCCATCTTCATCGCCTCGACCACCGCCAGCGTATCGCCCGCCTTGACGTCCTGGCCTTCCGACACCGCCACCGATGCGAGCAGCCCCGGCATCGGCGACAGCAGGAAACGCGACAGGTCGGGTGCGGCCTTGACCGGCATGAGCCTGGCCAGCGTCGCGACGGGCGGCCGGAGCACGAGAAGGCCGAGTGCTGCTCCGCCGTGCGACAGCCGCCAGCCGATGCCCCGACGCTCGATCTGCACGACCATCGGCCGACCGGCGATCGTGCCGCGGAAGAGCGTGTCGCCGGGCCGCCACTCGCCGTTGATGGCCACCGTGTGCCCGTCGACGGCCACGGTGCTCCCCGCGTCGCCGATCGCGACCGTGACGGCGCGGTCGTCGTCGCCGTCGCGGACGATCCAGTCGGCCGGCGGACGATGGCGCCGTCCCGGCAGCTGACCGCTCACCATCGCCTCGCGCATCGTCGTGCGCTGCTGCGCGCAGGCGGCCAGAGCCACGAGCCCCAGGCGCGTGGCCGGCGACGGTACGACGCCGGTGAAGCCCCCGGGGAACTCCTCGGCGATGAAGTCGGTGGTCAGGCGGCCCGCCGCGAACCGCGGCCGGTCGACGACCGCCGACAGAAAGGGGACGTTATGCTGCACGCCGCGGATCTCGTAGGCGTCGAGCGCGTCGCGCAGGCGGTCGATCGCCTCGGCGCGATCGGCGCCGCAGGCGACCAGCTTGGCGATCATCGGGTCGTAGTACATCGAGATCTCCGCCCCCTCGAAGATCCCGGTGTCGACGCGGATGCCCTCGCCCGCCGGCGGGCGATAGCGCGTCACGCGGCCGATGGCCGGCAGGAAGTTGCGGTAGGGATCCTCGGCATAGATCCGCGCCTCGATCGCCCAGCCGGTCATGCGCACCGCATCCTGGGTGATGCGCAGCGGCTCGCCGGCGGCGATGCGGATCATCTCCTCGACCAGATCGAGGCCGGTGACCGCCTCGGTGACGGGATGCTCCACCTGCAGCCGCGTGTTCATCTCGAGGAAGAAGAAGTTGCGGTCGCGATCGACGATGAACTCCACCGTTCCCGCCGAGCGGTAGCCGACGGCGCGCGCCAGGGCGACGGCCTGCGCACCCATGGCCGCCCGCGTGGCGGCGTCGAGGAAGGGGCTCGGCGCCTCCTCGACGACCTTCTGGTGCCGCCGCTGGATGGAGCATTCGCGCTCGCCGAGATGGACGATGTTGCCGAAGGAGTCGGCCAGCACCTGGATCTCGATATGGCGCGGCTCATCGACGTAGCGCTCGATGAAGACGCGGTCGTCGGCGAAGCTCGATCGCGCCTCGCTCTGCGCCGAGCGGAATCCCTCCTCGACCTCGGCATCGCAGCGCGCGATGCGCATGCCCTTGCCGCCGCCGCCGGCCGACGCCTTGATCATCACCGGATAGCCGACCGCTTGCGCGATCCGGATCGCCTCGCCGGCATCGGCGATGACGTCGAGATGGCCGGGGACGGTGCTCACCCCCGCCGCATGGGCGAGCTTCTTCGACTCGATCTTGTCGCCCATCGCCGCGATGGCGTCGGGACCGGGACCGATGAAGGCGATCCCCGCCGCCTCCAGCGCCGTCGCGAAGGGCGCCTTCTCGGAGAGGAAGCCGTAGCCCGGATGGACCGCCTCGGCGCCGGTGCGCTGCGCCGCCTCGACGATGCGCTCGGCCACGAGGTAGCTCTGGGCGGCCGCCGCGGGCCCGATCCAGACCGCCTCGTCCGCCTCGCGGACGTGCAGCGCGCCGGCATCGGCGTCGGAATGCACCGCCACCGTCGCGATGCCGAGGCGGCGGCAGGTCCGCATGACGCGGCACGCGATCTCGCCCCGGTTCGCGACCAGGATCTTCCTGAACATGTGCCGACCGTGCCCCTTCGCGCCTACGCGGTACGCACCGAATGCAGCACCTGGCCGGAGCCCTCCCAGATCATGGCGAGGGCGACGTAGAGGATGACCGCCAGCCCGAAATACGCGATCCAGCGATAGCGCTGCAGCAGCGACGCGATGGCCGCCGCCGCGAGGCCCATGAAGGCGACCGACAGCGCGAGGCCCGCGATGAGCACCCAGGGATGGTCGCGGGCCGCGCCGGCCACCGCGAGCACGTTGTCCAGCGACATGGAGATGTCCGCCGCCACGATCTGCAATGCCGCCTGGGCGAAGGTCTTGCGCGGCGGCCCCGTGCGGCCGTCGTCCGCGCCTTCGAGCGCCGCCTCGGCGTCGTGCTCGTCCTCCTCGCGGCCGGCGCGCAGTTCGCGCCACATCTTCCAGCACACCCAGAGCAGCAGCAGGCCGCCGCCGAGCATCAGGCCGATGATCTGGAGGAGCTGCGTCGTCACCGCGGCGAAGCCGATGCGCATCACCGTGGCGGCGGCGATTCCGACCAGGATCACCTTGGCGCGCTGCTCCTCCGGCAGGCCCGCCGCGGCGAGGCCGACCGCGATCGCGTTGTCTCCCGCCAGCACGAGATCGATGAGGAGCACCTGGCCGAAGGCGACGAGCGCCTCGGTGCTGAATATCTGGCCGAGATCCATCCGTGAACCTGCCTCTGCTCAGAGCGGGATGTTGTCG
>JADZBA010000176.1 GCA_020852355.1 Alphaproteobacteria bacterium | reverse complement strand
GCCCGGTCGCGGCGCAGCATCAGGCCCGCCCGATTGCAGCGCATCACCACCTCGTCGCGCTGGTTCAGGCCTTCGTGGCGGAAGATCACCACCCCGGCCTCCGGATGGGACTTGCTGAGGCGCTTGCTCACCACCGTGGTGCGGCTGTGCAGCGTGTCGCCGTAGAACACCGGCAGCGGGTACTCGATGTCGGTCATGCCGAGGTTCCCGTGCGTCGTGCCGGCCGTCATCTCGGGCACGTGCATGCCGATGATGTTCGACAGGATCAGCAGGGGATGGACCACCGGCCTGCCCCATGGCGTCTGGGCGGCTGCGGCGTGGTCGAGATAGGCCGGCAGGATGTTCAGCGTCAGCGAGCAGTAGAGCACGTTGTCGGACTCGGTGATGGTCCGCCGCATGGCGTGGTCGTAGACCCGGCCGACCTCGAATTCCTCGTAGAAGCGCCCCGCCATGAACACCACCCCGCTTCGTCCGGCGGCCGGTCGGCCGCCCAGCCTCGCTAAGCAGAGTTAGTATACTACCGATATTTCGGTTGGATAAGTCGGAAAAGCCGCTGCGAGCGCCCGCCGTGCACAGGACGAGCAGGCGAAAAAGGCGCCGCGGCCGGGCGCCGACGGCAGGATCGGCCCTTCCGAGCAACCGTTCGCCCATCGCATGGCTTCCATGAGATGAAGGTACCCGCCTTGCTTGCCGGAGGATCGAAGATGGCACGTGCGAGCGAACCCCGGATCCGCGTCGGCGTCGGCGGCTGGACCTTCGCGCCGTGGCGGGGCGCCTTCTACCCCGACGGGCTGACCCACAAGCGCGAGCTCGAATACGCCAGCCGCAAGCTCACCGCGATCGAGATCAACGGCACCTACTACGGCTCGCAGAAGCCCGAGAGCTTCGCACGCTGGCGGGACGAGACGCCCGACGGCTTCGTCTTCTCCCTCAAGGGGCCGCGCTTCACCACCAACCGCCGCGTTCTGGCCGAGGCAGGCCCGTCGGTCGACCGCTTCCTGGCGAGCGGCGTGCTGGAGCTGAAGGAGAAGCTGGGGCCGATCAACTGGCAGTTCATGGCGACGAAGCGCTACGATCCCGAGGATTTCGCGGCCTTCCTGGCGCTGCTGCCGAGGCGCGTCGAGGGCTGGGGCATCCGCCACGTCGTCGAGGTCCGCCACGCGAGCTTCCGCGTGCCGGAGTTCGTCGCGACGCTGCGCGACCACGGTGTCGGCATCGTGCTGACAGACAGCGACGAATACCCCAACATCCACGACGTCACCGCGCCCTTCGTCTATGCGCGCCTGATGCGCGCGTCGGCGGACGAAGCGGCGGGATATCCGGCGAAGGCGCTCGACGCCTGGGCGAAGCGGGCGCGGGCGTGGGCCGCCGGGGGCGCGCCCGACGACCTGCCGCTGCTCGCGCCGGCGGCGAGGGATGCGCCGAAGGCCCGCGACGTCTTCGTCTACATGATCAACGGCTTCAAGCCGAAGGCGCCGGCCGCGGCGATGGCGCTGCTGGACCGGCTCGCCGACGGCTGATGCCAATGCCGGCGGATCTCGACTCCTGGAGGATGGGGCAGCGTCGGTGCGTAAGGCGCCTCAATGCACCGTATCGCCCCCTCTCCGCCCCGTGTGGGGGCGGAGAGGGCATGCGCGCACCGTCGCCGGCCGTTTCATCCCCGCCGGGTCGCGTCCTGCACGGGTCCGGATCCGCGAGTCCTGGGACGAGGCGGGCCGTCACACCCGCTGCGCGTGCACCGCCTTCGCCACCGCTTCGCCCATCTCCCGGGTGCCGACCTGGCGGGCACCCGGCTCCATGATGTCGCCGGTGCGGTAGCCCTCGGACAGCACCGCGCGCACCGCGCGCTCCACGCCCGCGGCGGCCTCCTCCTGGCCGAGCGAGTGGCGCAGCATCATGGCGAGCGACAGGATCGAGGCGAGCGGGTTCGCCAGGTCCTTGCCGGCGATGTCGGGAGCCGAGCCGTGCACCGGCTCGTAGAGGCCCTGGCCGGTCGGGCCGATGGAGGCCGACGGCAGCATGCCGATGGACCCGGTCAGCATCGCGGCCGCGTCCGACAGGATGTCGCCGAAGATGTTGCCGGTCACGATGACGTCGAAGTCGCGCGGCCGGCGGATCAGGTGCATCGCGGCGGCATCGACGTAGAGATGGCTCAGCACGACGTCGGGATACTCGCGGCCGACCTCGGTCACCACCTCGCGCCACAGCGCCGTCGTCTCCAGCACGTTGGCCTTGTCGACCGAGCAGAGCTTGCGGCGGCGGCCGCGTGCCGCCTTGAAGCCGGCATGGGCGACGCGGCGGATCTCGGATTCCGTGTAGCGCATCGTGTTGATGCCGACGCGCTCGCCGGTCGCCGGGTCGCGATGGATGCCGCGCGGCGTGCCGAAATAGATGTCGCCGGTCAGCTCGCGCAGCACGATCAGGTCGACGCCCTCGATCACCTCGCGCCGCAGCGTCGAGGCGCCGAGCAGCTCGGGAAAGGCGAAGACCGGACGGAAGTTGGCGTAGAGGTCGAGCGCCTTGCGCAACCGCAGCAGGCCGTGGCCGCCGCGCTTCTCGGGCGGCAGCAGGTCGCTCTCGTACGTGCCGGCGGCGCCGAACAGGATGCCGTCGGCCTTGCGCGCCGCCGCTAGCGTCGCGTCGGGGAGCGGGTCGCCGGCGGCGGCGAGGCCGGCATCGCCGATCGCCGCCTCCGCCATCTCGAACTGCGGCCCGTTCGCCATGACGGCGCGCAGCACGGTGACCGCCTGCGCGGTCACTTCCTTGCCGATGCCGTCGCCCGGCAGCACGAGGATCTTCATCTCCTGGGTCCCCTCCCGATGCGGGCTCAGCGGTTCTCGCGGCCGTAGCGGTTCATGAAGGCGTCGATCTGCGGCGCCAGCGTGCCGGTGTAGTCGAGCTCGTCGACGCCGTTCAGCAGGCAATGGCGCGAGAACGGGTCGATCTCGAAGGGATGCACGCTGCCGTCGGGCAGCGTCACGGTCTGCGCCTCCAGGTCGACCTGGACCCGGGCGCCGGGCTCAGCCTCCAGCGCCGCGATCAGCCCCGCGACGACATCTTCGGGGAGACGCACCGGCAGCAGGCCGTTCTTCAGGCCGTTGGCGGCGAAGATGTCGCCGAAGCTGGGGGCGATGGCGGCGCGGAAGCCGTGGTCGTAGAGCGCCCACACGGCGTTCTCGCGCGACGAGCCGCAGGCGAAGTTGCGCTCCGCCACGATGACCTGTGCGCCGGCGTATTCCGGCCGGTTCATCACGAAGCCCGGATCCGGGGTTCCGTCAGGGCGGCGGCGGACGTCGTGGAAGAGATAGTTGCCGTGGTCGTCGCTGCGCGGCTTGTGCAGGAAGCGGGCGGGGGTGATCTGGTCGGTGTCGACGTTGGGCCGGGCGATCGGCACGGCGACCGCGTCGAGGCGCTGGAAGCGCTCCATGGCTCAGCCTCCCGCCGCCAGGCGGCGCACGTCGCACAGCCGCCCCGTCACCGCGGCCGCCGCGGCCATCGCCGGACCCATCAGGTGGGTGCGCGCACCCGGGCCCTGGCGGCCGACGAAGTTGCGGTTGGAGGTCGAGGCGCAGCGCTGGCCGGGAGAAGCGATCTCGCCGTTGGTGCCGAGGCACATGGAGCAGCCGGCCTCGCGCCACTGGAAGCCGGCCGCCCGGAACACCCGGTCGAGCCCTTCCGCCTCCGCCTGCTCCTTGACGAGGCCGGAGCCGGGAACGACCCAGGCCTCCACCTGCGGCGCCACCGTGCGTCCGCGCGCGATCGCCGCGGCGGCCCGCAGGTCCTCGATGCGGCCGTTGGTGCACGAGCCGATGAAGACGCGGTCGACCGGAATCTCGGCCAGCCTGGTCCCGGGCGTCAGGCCCATGTAGGCGAGCGCACGCTCCATGGCGGCGCGGCGGTCCGCGTCGGCGGCGCCGGCCGGGTCGGGCACGACGCCGCCGATCGGCAGCGCGTCCTCCGGGCTGGTGCCCCAGGTGACCATCGGCTCGATCGCCGCACCGTCGAGCCGGACCTCCGCATCGAAGACGGCGTCCGCGTCGCTCGGCAGGGCGCGCCAGCGCGCCAGCGCCGCCTCCCAGTCCGCCCCCTGGGGCGCATGGGGGCGACCGTGGAGATAAGCGTGCGTGGTGTCGTCGGGCGCCACCATGCCGGCGCGCGCGCCGGCCTCGATCGACATGTTGCAGAGGGTGAGGCGGCCTTCCATCGACAGGCCCCTGATCGCCCCGCCGGCATACTCGACGACGTGGCCGGTGGCTCCCGCCGTCCCGATGCGGGCGATGATCGCCAGGATCACGTCCTTGGCGACGACGCCCGGCCCCAGCGCGCCGTCGACCGTGATGCGCATGGTCCGGGGCCTGCGCTGCCACAGGGCCTGGTGGGCCAGCACATGGGTCGTCTCGGTCATGCCGACGCCGAAGGCCAGCGCCCCGACCGCACCATGGGTCGAGGTGTGGCTGTCGGCGCAGACGATGATCATGCCGGGCTGGCTCAGCCCTTCTTCCGGGCCGATGACGTGGACGATGCCCTGGCGGCGGTCCGTCAGGCCGAACATGGTGATGCCGTGGCGCGCGGTGTCGCGCACCAGGGATTCGACCATGAAGCGGCGCTCCGGGTCGGCGATGGCGGCGATGTCGCGATGGTCGGTCGGCACGTAGTGGTCGGGGGTCGCGGTGATGCGCTCGGGCGCGCGCGGCGCCAGGCCGCGGCGGTGCAGCGCCGCGAAGGCCGGGGCGGTGCCGTCATGGACGAGGTGGCGGTCGACGAACAGCAGCACCTGGCCGTCCTCGCGCTCCACGATGCGGTGGCGCGACCAGATCTTCTCCAGCATGGTGCGCGGGGTCGGGGCCTCGCTCATGCGCTCCGCCCTCCCGGCGGCGATCCTGCATTGTGCATTGTCGGGATCCCGGAAGCTAAGGGGAAGGGCCGGCCGCGTCGAGCGGAGAATGCCTATTGTCCGTAGCGCTCGGTGCGCACGATCGCGGCGGGGACGCCGGCGGCGAGCAGGCCCTCGGTTGCGGCGGCGACGAACGGGTTGGCGCCGCACACGAATGCGGACCGGGCGGGCTCGGGCAGGCGGGCGAGGATGGCGGCCGCCATCGGCCGGTCGATGCGGCGGCCGAAGTCGGCGGCGCGCCGGGCCGGCTCGCGGGTGAGCGCCAGGACCAGCTCGAAGCCGTCACGGCGATCGTGCAGCGCCAGCAGCTCGTCGCGGAAGATCACCTCGTCCCACGTCCGCGCCGAGAGCAGCAGCAGCGCCGGCACCCGCGACGCCGCCCGGGCGCGGTGGCGCAGCATGCTCATGAGCGGCACCACGCCCGAGCCGCCGCCGACCAGGACCAGCGGGCCGCCGTCGTCGGCGGTCCACACGAAATGCCCGCCGATCGGCCCGCGCAGCTCGATCCGGTCGCCGACGGCCGCGACGTCGTGGAAGTAGGGCGAGACCTCGCCGTCCTCCAGGCGCTCGATCGCCAGCTCGACGGCGGCGGCGTCCTCCGGCGCGTTCGCGATCGAGTAGCTGCGCTGCGCCTGGTACCCGTCTGGCGCGGTCAGGCGCACGTCGACATGCTGGCCGGCCCGGAACGCGAACGGCCGCTCCGGCGTCAGCAGGAAGCTGGCGACGCGGCCGGTCCGCGGCACGATTGCGGCGATCGTCGCCGCCTGCCAGGGCGAGCGCGCGCCGATGCCGGGCGCCATCATCGTCCAATCGTCACGGATCGTCGGTGTAGCGCTGCTCCCGCCACGGGTCGCCGTACATGTGATAGCCGCGCAGCTCCCAGAAGCCGGCGGTGTCCTGCTCGGTGAACTGCAGGCCGTTGATCCATTTCGCCGACTTCCAGAAATAGAGATGCGGCACCAGCAGGCGCGCCGGCCCGCCATGGTCGGGCGCGATCGGCGCCCCGTCATAGGCGAGCGCCACCATCGCCTTGCCGCCGACGAGGTCGGCGGTCGGCACGTTCGTCGAGTAGCCGTCGTAGGAATGGGCGAGCGCGAACGGCGTCGGCGCCGCGATCCCCGCGGCGGCGAGCAGGTCGTCGATCGTCACCCCGCGCCACGGCGTATCCAGCTTCGACCAGGTCGTCACGCAATGGATGTCGCGGGTCGTCTCGGTCTGCGGCAGGGCGTTGAACTCCGCCCAGGTCCATCGGGCGACCGGCTTCGGCCCGACCTTGAGGGTGAAGGTCCAGCTTTCCGTCTGCACCGTGGGCGTCGGGCCGGCCGACAGCACCGGGAAGTCCCGCGTGACGGACTGCCCCGGCGGGACACGCTTGCCGAGGTCGGGCGGCGGTCGCCGTCCGGTGAAGCCGCGCGTCTCCATCTCGTCCAAGCCTCCGGGCAGCCTCTGGATCGGCCCAGCCTATCGGCGGCCCGCTCCGGGAACAATCGCCGCGGCCCGCCGCTGCACGGGCACGCCGGCCATCGGTCAGCCGTGCGCCGGCCGGGTCTCGGAGTCGACCTCGGCGCCGACCAGGATCGCCACGGCCGACAGCCAGATCCAGGTCATGAAGCCGATGGCGGCACCGAGCGATCCGTAGGTCTCGTCATAGTTGCCGAAGCCGGCGATGTACCAGGAGAGCAGCAGCGATACGGCGAGCCAGCCGGCCGCGGCGACGGGCGGGCCCCAGCCGAGCCAGCGGCGGCGCGACGGCGGCCGGCTCGGCCCCCAGCGGTAGAGCGCCGTCAGCCCGCCGAGCAGCGCCAGGGCCAGCGCCGGCCAGCGTGCCAGGTACAGCAGCCGCTCGGTCGCCGCCTCGAGGCCGACCAGGGTCAGCATCATCGGCAGCGCGACCACCGCGGCCAGCGCCGCCAGCAGAAAGGCGATGGCGCCGAGCGTGAAGGCCATCGAATGCAGGTTGAGGGCGACGAGGCCGCGCCGCTCCGGCTCGTCGTAGGCGATGTTGAGCGCGTCGAGCAGCGCCTTCATGCCGGCGTTGGCGCTCCACAGCGAGGCGGCGAGGCCGGCCAGCAGCGTGAGGCCCAGCGTCTCGGCGGGCCGGGCGGCGATTCGCGACGCCTGGTCGGCGACGATGTCGACGGCGCCTGCCGGCAGGAAGAAGGAGAGCAGGACGAGGTGCTGGCCGATGGTGGAGCGGTCGGCGACCAGCCCGTAGAGCGAGACGACCGCCGCCAGGGTGGGGAACATGGCCAGCAGGACGTAGAACGCCACGCCCGCGGCTTCCGCGAAGACGCGGTCGGCGAAGATCTCGCTCCATACCCGGCCGAGGACGGGCCGCCAGCCGGTCGCGGGCGGGGGGACGGGCCGCGGGGTCGCGATCGCGGGGGACCGCCGCCGGCGGGCCTCGTCGTGCGCCAGCGACAGCAGCAGCACGGCGACGGCGACGGCGACGAGCGACAGCAGGGGTCGGGCGGTTCCGCGCGGGCGCGCCATGATGGCAACGGGAACGGCGTCGCTTCGTCCGCGTTCCGTGCCCCTCCCGGTGCGGCGGCGGGCGGCGACATGCGGCTTGCCGGCAGCGGGCCGGTCGGCGAGGAATGGGCGATGGACGCCGCCCCCTACGTCGACAGCTTCTATGCCCGCACCCGCCGCGACGACACGCGCTGGCCGGCCCTCGCCGGCACCGTCGAGGCCGATGCCTGCATCATCGGCGGCGGGCTGGCCGGCCTCAACCTGGCGCTGGAGCTGGCGGAGCGCGGACGCCGCGTCGCCCTGGTGGAGGCCCATCGCGTCGGCTGGGGCGCTTCGGGGCGCAACGGCGGCTTCGTCTCCCCCGGCTACTCGCTGGGTGCCCGCCGCCTCGTCGAGCGCGTCGGGCCGGCCGACGCGCGGCTTCTCTACGGCCTGACCGTGGCGGCGGTCGCGACCATCCGTGCCCGCATCGACCGCTTCGCCATCGACTGCGGCCCGATCGTGCCGGGCATCCTCAAGGCGAGCCTCGCCGAGGAGCCGGCGGGCCTGCGGCGCGACGTCGACTTCATGGCCGACATGTTCGGCGTCACCAGCCTGGAGCACTGGCCGCGCGAGCGGCTGCGCGCGGCCCTGGCGACCGAGCGCTACAACGATGCGGTGCTGAACCGGGGCGCCTTCCACCTGCACTCCCTCGACTTCGCCCGCGGCATCGCGCGCGCCGCCGCGTCGGCCGGCGCGCTGCTGTTCGAGGGGACGGCGGCGACGGGACTGAGCCTGGGCGGGGCGACGAAGGAGGTGCGCAGCGCCGGCGGACTGGTGCGCGCCCGCGCGGTGATCTTCGCCTGCGGCGGCTACATCGGCAGGCTGCAGCCGCGTCTCGCCCTGGCGACGGTGCCGGTCGCGACCTACGTCATGCTGACCGAGCCGCTGGGCGCGCGGCTCGGCAGCGTGATCGGCGTGCCGCACGGGGTATCGGACACCCGCTTCTGCAACGACTACTACCGGCCGCTCGCCGACACCCGGATCCTCTGGGGCGGCCGCGTCAGCACGTTCCATCCGCCGGCGGACCGCATCGCGGCAGCGCTGAAGCGCGACATGCTCCAGGTGTACCCGCAGCTCCGCGATGTCGCGGTCGAGGTCGCGTGGGGCGGCACCATGGGCTACCCGCGCCACAAGATGCCGCAGCTCGGCCGCCTGGCTCCCGGCGTATGGCATTGCATGGGCTTCGGCGGCCACGGCATGGCGGCGACCACGACCGGTGCCGCCGTCGTCGCCGCGGCGATCGCCGAGGGCGACGATCGCTGGCGGCTCTTCGCCCCGTTCGGCCTCGCCTTCGCCGGCGGGCCGCTGGCGCGGCCGGCCGCCCAGACGATCTATTGGGGCCACAAGCTCCGCGACGCCTGGCGGGCGCGGGCGCGCCCGCGCGCCGCCGCGTCCTAGTCCCGGCTCAGCGCTCCGCCGAGGCGGTCCGCACCCGGTCGCCCGCCGTGGGGGCGGGCAGCGCCCGGCGCGCCTGCAGCATCTGCAGCACCCGGCGGTCCTGGTCGTAGATGTCGTCGTGGAAGGCGACCTTGCCTTGGTCGTCCACCCATGCGGTCAGGTAGGCGATGTGGATCGGCAGGCCGTCGCGCAGCGGCACCGCCCGCGTCGTGCTGCGGGCGAAGGCGGCCCCGATCTGCTCGGCGTCCCAGCCGGCGCCCTGGCGCAGCAGCATGTCCGCGAACTCGCCCGGCTTCTCCAGGCGGATGCAGCCCGAGCTCTGGGCGCGCATCGTCAGGCCGAAGAGCGAGCGCTTGGGCGTGTCGTGCAGGTAGATCGACTCGTCGTTCGGGAAGACCATCTTGACCTTGCCGAGCGAATTGCCGGCGCCGGGGTCCTGGCGGAAGCGGAAGGGCAGGCGGCGGCCCTGGGTCTCCCAGTCGATCTCGCCCGGATGGATCTCGCGCGTCCGCCCGTCGATCGATGCGAGCACGCGGATGTTGTGCTCCTCCAGGTAGTTCGGGTTGCGGCGGATCGCCGGCACGATGTCCTCGATCGCCAGCTTCGCCGGCACCGACCAGGTCGGGTTGATCTCGACGCCGCCGATTCGGCTCGAGAAGGTCGGCGTCGGACGGGCACGCATGCCGACGATGACCTTCATCTCCAGCGCCGGCCGGTCGCCGTCCATCACCGCCATGCGGTAGGCGGGAATGTTGACCAGGACATAGCGCGCGCCGAGGTCGCGCGGCATCCGCCGCCAGCGCTCCAGCGTCGCGTCGATCGCGGCGAGCCGCTCGGCCGGGCCGGCGTTCATCGCGTTGACCGTGGCGCGGCCGATGTTGCCGTCCGCTTCCAGCCCCTGCGAGGCCTGGAAGCGCATCACGGCCTCGCGCAGCTTCGGGTCGTAGCGGTTGGCGTCGCCGGTGCCGTCCACCGCGGCGCCCGCCGCCGCCATGCGCCGGCGCACGACCGACACCCGCACGTCCCAGCGACCGGCGCGGATCGTGTCACCCTGGGGCACGACCGGCCACTCCGGCCGCCGGTCCGCCATCGCCTTGTAGACCTGGCGGGCCGCCAGCAGGCGCTGGTACTGGCTGTTTGCCGGGGCGAGCGCGGCCAGCACGACCGGCACCTCGGCCGTGTCGAGGAGCCGCGACAGCTCCTGCGGGCTGGCGGAATCGACCGGCAGCACGAACACGGGATGGCGCGGGGCACCCTCCTCGCGCTCGGTGCCGAGCAGCCAGCCGGCGAGGCGCAGGAAGGCGCTGGAGAGGCCGAGCTCGAGCTGCATGCGCGCCGCCGGCTCGGGGCGCTGGGCCAGCGCCTGCAGCGCGGGCACGCCGAGCGCGTCGGGCGACAGGCCATGCTCGTCGACACGGGCGAGCGCGTTCAGCAGCGCGGTGCCGCGTCCCGTCATTCCTTCGTCGCTCGTCCAGCGCGGCAGGAACCCGCCGGCGCCGTAGAACTCACGGAGCTGGGTCGCGTGGCGGGCCGGCCACGTGTTCGCGGCGGCGCCCGACTCCCCGAAATAGTCCACCAGCCACACCGCCGGCGCCGGGCGCTCCTCGCGCTTCTCGATGAGCGGCACGGTCCCGGCGGCATGGACCGGGGTCGCGGGCCACGCGCCGATCGCGACCGCGAGCGCCATCGCGAGCAGGCCGGCGGGCCGGACCGGGCGGGTCCGTGGGACGTCGCAATGGTGACGGATGCGGGTGCGCATGCCGAATCTCGGGGAGCGAATCGACTGCATCATGACCCAGTTGACCTAGCACGCAGGGGGTGGACCGGTAAGGCCGCGACGGCGGCCGCGCATCATTATCGTCGTCGCGTGTGGCATCGCTGCGGTTCATCGCCTTGTGGACAGCGGGGAACACGAGGAAAACCCCGCTGCGAGGCCATGGAAATGACACCGCTTAGACAACGCCGCCGCGGTATAGTCGTGCCACGTCGCCGCCGCGACGGGACCGCAGGTTGGGAGTTCGCGCGATGGTCGCTGTGCGCCGCCTCTTCGCTATCCTGGCACTAGCGCTGTTCGCCGTGCCGGGCGTCGCGCAGACCACGCCCGGTTTCGAGTCGGTGGAGCTGGCGCAGGCGGCGGAGCGCTACGCGAAGGTGCTGCAGGCGCGGACGGCCGCCGCCAGGCCCGATCCCGCCGCCGCCCAGGCGGCGCGCGAGCGCGGCGACGGTCACGCCCGCGCCAAGCGCTGGGCACAGGCGGCGGCGGAATACGAGACGGCGATCGTGCGCGGCCTCGACGATCATCGCACCTGGCTCGAGCTGGCGCGCGCCCACGAACAGGCGCGCAACGACCGCGCCGCGGCGGCGGCCTATGCGGCGCTGACGCGCGCCCGCGCGCCGGCCGACCGGGCCAACGCCCTCTACGTCATCGCCCGGCACTACGATCGCGCGAGCGAGCCGCGCAGGGCGCTGGCGGTCTACGACGTCGCCGTGGCGCTCGCGCCGACCGAAGCCGGCGTCAAGCGCCGCGACGAGCTGAAGCGCATCGTCGCCTTCCGCATCCTCGGCGTCACGGTGACCGCCGAGACGGAGCAGCCGCAGGTCTGCCTGCGCTTCAACTACGATCTGACCAAGGCCAAGGGCTTCAACTTCGGCGACTATGTGCGCAGCGAGCCGGCGCTGCGCGGCGAGGTGACCGCGCGTGGCACCAACCTCTGCGTCGACGGCGTGGCCCACGGCCAGGTCTACGTCCTCACCATCCGCGCCGGCCTGCCGGCGGAGACCGGCGACAGGCTGGAGGAGAGCCAGCAGGTCCGCGCCATCGTGCGCGACCGCCAGCCCTCGGTCGCCTTCCGGGGCCCGGCCTACGTGCTGCCGCAGGAAGGCAGCCGCGGCGTGCCGCTGACCGCGGTCAACACCGACCGCATCAAGCTCCAGCTGCTGCGGGTCAACGACCGGGCGCTGGTCGAACGCGTCGCGCGCGACGGCTTTTCCTCCGCGCTCAGCCAGAGCGAGGTCGACGACCTGGCGGAGGAGACCGCGAGCCGGGTGTGGAGCGGCGAGATGGATCTGCCGGCGGGCGAGCGCAACAAGCCGCGCACCGCGCTCGTGCCGATCGGCGAGATCGTCAAGGAGCGCAAGCCCGGCGTCTACCTCCTGGTGGGCGACGCGGTCGAGGCGCGGCGCAGCGAATATTCGGAGAAGGCGGCGCAGTGGGTCCTCGTCTCCGACCTCGGGATCACGACGCTGACCGGCGACGACGGCCTCTCGGTCGTGGTGCGCTCGCTGGCGACGGCGCGCCCGGTCGCCGACGTCGACGTGCGGCTGTTCGCCCGCGGCAATTCCGAGCTCGGCCGGCTGGCGAGCGACGAGCAGGGCGTGGCGCGCTTCCCCGCGCCGGCGCTGCGCGGCCGCGGTGCCGACGCGCCGGCCGTCGTCATGCTCTACGGGCGCGACGGCGACTTCAACTTCCTCAGCCTCGCCCGGCCGGCCTTCGATCTCTCCGACCGCGGCGTCTCCGGCCGCATCGTCCCCGGGCCGCTCGACGCCTTCCTCTATGGCGACCGCGGCGTCTACCGGCCCGGCGAGACCGCCCATATCGTCGCCCTGCTGCGCAACGACCGCGGCGTCGCCGAGAGCGGCCTGCCGCTGACGCTGCGCGTCCTTCGCCCCGACGGCGTCGAGGCGCAGAAGACGACGCTGCAGTCCCGGGCGCTCGGCGGCTACTACCTGGAGATCCCCTTCGCCGACCGCTCGCGCACCGGCAAATGGTCGGTCGAGGCCTATGTCGATCCCAAGGGCAAGGCGGTCGGCCGGCTCGAGTTCTCGGTCGAGGACGTGGCGCCGCCGACCATCGAGGTGACGCTCGAGGCGCAGGGCGAGCAGATCAAGCCGGGCGTGCCGCTGCCGGTGACCATCACCGGCAAGTTCTTCTACGGTGCCCCGGCCGTGGGCGCGACCGCCGAGGCGGAGGTCGTCGTCGCCCCGTCGGCCGAGCCCTACCCGATGCACCGAGGCTACCGCTTCGGCCCGGTCGAGGAGGAGGTCGAGCCGCAGCGCATCGAGATCGAGCCGCCGGTCGCCGACGCCCAGGGCCGCTCGCGCATCGAGGTCAGGCTCGACCAGCTTCCGGAGACGACGCGGCCGCTGGAGGCGACGATCCGCGCTTCGCTGTTCGAGCCGGGCGGGCGCCCGGTGACGCGCACCCTGGTGCTGCCGATCGCCGCGCGGCCGTTCGACATCGGTGTGCGCCTGCGCGCCGGCGAGGCCGGCATCGCCGAGGGCCAGCCGGCGATCTTCGACGTCATCGCCGTCGACCGGCTGGGCCGGCCGCAGCCCGCACCCGGCCTGCGCTTCGAGCTGGTCGCCGAGCGCTGGAACTACCAGTGGTACAACCAGTCCGGCGAGTGGCGGTACCGCGCCGTCGTGCAGGACCGCCGGCAGGAATCGGGCACGCTCAACGTCGCCGCCACGACGCCGGCGACGCTGGAGCGCACCCTGCCGCCGGGCCGCTGGCGCCTCGACGTCTTCGACGACAAGACCGGTGCGGCGACCAGCCAGCGCTTCCGCGTCGGCTGGTGGGTCGGTGCGGAATCGCCTGAGGTCCCGGACCGCCTGGAGGTCACCCTCGACAAGCCGCGCTACCGGGTGGGCGAGACCGCGCGCGTCTTCCTCAAGGGGCCGTTCGCCGGCGAGGCGGTGGTGGCGATCGCCTCCAATCGGGTCCACCAGCTGCGCTCGGTGACCCTGCTCGGCGTCGGCAATGTCGTCGACATCCCGGTCGAGGCCGACTGGGGGGCGGGCGTCTACGTCCTGGCGACCGGCCTGCGCCCGTCGGGGGCGGCCGACGCGTTCGGGCCCGGCCGTGCCGTGGGGCTCGCTTGGCTGCCGATCGACCGCGCCGAGACGGCGCTCGCCGTCCAGATCGCCGCGCCCGAGGTGGTGCGGCCGCGCGTCGCGACCCCGGTCGCGCTGCGCGTCGCCGGCCTCGCCGCCGGCGCCGAGGCGTACGTGACGCTGGCCGCCGTCGACGAAGGCGTGCTGCGGCTGACCGACTTCCAGACGCCCGCGCCGGAGCGCTACTTCTTCGGCAAGCGGCGGCTCGGCGTCGACCTGCGCGACCTCTACGGCCGCCTGCTCGACGGACGGACCGGCGAGGTCGGGCGGCTGCGCTCCGGCGGCGACGAGATGGCCGACCGCAATCTCGGCGGCCTGCCCAAGAAGAACATCCGCATCACCGCCCTCTTCTCCGGCATCGTCCGCGTCGACGCCGAGGGTCGCGCGACGGTGCCCGTCGCGGTGCCCGACTTCCAGGGTCGGCTGCGCCTCATGGCGGTGGCGTGGAGCGCCGGCGCCGTCGGCGCGGCGGAAGGGGCGATGACGGTGCGCGACCCGGTCGCCAGCATCGTCGCAACGCCGCGCTTCCTGGCGCCCGGCGACGCCGCCCAGACGACGGTCACCCTCAACAACCTCGACGGGCCGGCGGGCGAGTACGTGATGCGCCTGCGCGGCGAGGGGGCGGTGCGCATCGACGCCCCGG
>JADZBA010000175.1 GCA_020852355.1 Alphaproteobacteria bacterium | reverse complement strand
CGACCAGCGCGCGGATCGCTTCCACAGCCTCGGCCCCGCTCGCGTCATCCTCCAGCAAGCGGCGCAACTCGGCCATCGCACGCAGGCGAGCCGCCGGGGCGGCGCTGCCGCCAGCTGGGGGTGATGATCGTCCTTGCCGCCTCGATGCCTTGCGCTCGAAGCCTCAGGTGGCTCGCGCCAGGGACACGATCGCCGCGACGACCTCGCGCAGGGGCCGCTCGTCGAGCAGCTCCGCCGGCTCGATCGCCACATCCCACTGCTTCTCGATGCGCAACGCGACGTTCACCGCCTGCAGCGAGTCCATGCCGAGTGCGTTGAGGTTGTCGTCGGGACAGAGGCCGGCGATTCCCGCCTCCTCGGCGATGGCGGCGGCGATGCGCGACGACAGGGGATCGGGCCAGGCGCGCTCCGCCGGCGGGGCTCCGGGCCCGCCGTCCGGTCGGGCGTCGCGGAGCCGGCGATCGATCTCGGCGAGGCGCAGCCGGTCGACCTTGCCGGTTCCGGTCAGCGGCAGCGCGGGGCCGACCACGATCGGCGCGGGCACCATGTGGCCGGGCAGCGCGTCGTGCAGCGCTGCGTCGAGCCGCCGGCGCAGGGAGCCGTCGGGATCGCGCGCCGCGACGTGCAGGGCGAGCGCCTCGACGATGCCCTCGGCGTCGCGGCGCGGCACGACGCAGGCGGCGTCCACGCCCGGCACGCCGCGCGCCACGGTCTCGACATCCTCCAGCTCGATGCGCCAGCCGCGGAGCTTCACCTGGTTGTCGACGCGGCCGACGAGCTCCAGCAGGCCGTCGGGACGCAGGCGGGCGAGGTCGCCGACGCGGAACAGCACCCGGTCCGGGTCGTGCGGATGACGCTCGAACCTGTCCTCGTCCGCGCCGCGGGCCCGCCAGTAGCCGCGCACCACGCGAGCGCCGGCGACGGAGATCTCTCCGACGTCGGGATCGGCGCCGGCATCGGGCGACGTCCGCAGCCACACCTCGACCCCAGGCAACGGCCGCCCCAGCGGCATGCGGCCGTCCGTGATCGCCATCCCCGGCTCGGCGACGCATGCGGCCGTCATGCTGGCCTCGGTCGATCCGTAGAGCAGGTGGATGCGCGCCTGCGGCGGCAGCACGGCGCGGAGCATGGCGCAATCGTCCTGGCGAACGACGTCGCCATAGATCTGCACGCTGCGCAGATGGCGGAAAGCGGCGTCGCCCCGGGGATGGGCTGCGGCAGCTCGTGCCAGCCCGACATAGCAGAGCAGATGGGTCGCCCGCTCGCGCTCCAGCATCTCCATCAGCGCGCCGATGGCGACGCGCTCGGGCAGCAGCAGAAGCGTGGCGCCGACGGCGAGCGGTGCCATCGTGAAGACCGGGCCGCTGACGGTCGCGGCCGGCGTCACCAGGGCCACCCGGTCCCCGGAGCGGATAGCGAGGATCTCGCACTCGAGGCCGACCGACGAGGCCAGCGAGGCGGGGCTGTGGCAGACCCCCTTGGGCACGCCGGTCGAGCCCGAGGTGAACACGATGAAGGCCGCGTCGCCGATCCGCTCGGGCACCGGCGCGGGCGAAGGGGCGAGCGTCTCGAAGATGATCGTGCGCATGCGGTCGTCGCGGAGCGCATCGATCGCCGGCGGGTCGTGCGCATGGCGCACCAGCACGTCGGCGCCGCTCGACATCGCCACCTGCCGCAGCCGCAAGGGGGAGGTTCCGGGGTCGACCGGAACGAGGGGGCGGCCCGTCCGCTGGCAGGCGATCATGG
The DNA here is from genome assembly GCA_020852355.1 of Alphaproteobacteria bacterium. Classification (GTDB taxonomy): domain Bacteria; phylum Pseudomonadota; class Alphaproteobacteria; order ATCC43930; family Allostellaceae; genus Allostella. The sequence goes on along the minus strand of JADZBA010000175.1, from coordinate 4,502 downwards.
CCACGACCTGCATCAGACCGGTCTGCCCGACGGCGAGGACGGGCGCCGCGGTCGCGACCCCGATCCGGCGCGCGAGCGCCACCGCGAGCGCCGCCATCGCACCATAGGTGGCGCGGCCGTCGGCGGTGACGACGGCCATCCGGTCCGGGTCCTCGCGGGCGAGGCCTTCGATCGCGGCGACCAGGCCGCCCGGACGGGTGATCCGGGTTGGGCTGGTGGGTCCGTCCGCCCCGACGAGGCGCAGCAGCCGCTCGCCCGATGGCTCGGTCGGGATGCGCTCACGCATCATCGGCCGCCAGGGGGGGCCATCCCGCGGGTCCGAGAGCCTCGCGCCGACCTGTCGCCCAATCGAGAATCGGTGCCATCGCCTCGGTGACGACGAGATGGCGCGCCACGTTGTGGCGCACGGTCGGCAGCGGCATCGGCGTGACGCCGGCCGCGTCGGCCATGCCCAGGGCATCGGCCGCATCCGCGGGGTTGCCGCTGGAGAAGATCCAGAGGATCTCGCAGGGCACGCGGCGCGCGCCGGCGAGCGCGCGAATTTCGGCGGCCACGGCGGCCACCGCCGCATCGCCCGGCTTCGGCGCGGTCGGCCCGCCCGGCCTGCGCGGCGCGACCACGCCCGCGGCGACGACGGCGCGCGGCGCGCCCACCAGGAGCCCCAGCCGCGCCGCGGCGAGGCCGCCGCTGCTGTTGCCGTAGGCCGCGACGCGTCCCGCTCCGAGGAGTGCGGCGAGGTGACGCACGAAGCTCGCGAGGTCCGTGAAGGTCGGGCCGATCGATGCGACGCCGTCGCGGAAATCCTGATGCACCGGGTCGCGCAGGTAGAGGACGTGGGCCGATGTCCCCGCCGCCCAGCGATGGAAGGCGTTGAGCGGCATCCCCAGCCGGCCGCGGGCGCCGGCGAGACAGACGAGGAGGTGGTCGCTCGACCCGTTCGACGACGGCGCGAGCTGCACCGATGCGCCGGGGTCGTCGAGAAACCGATCGCCGGCGAGGCGAGCGGGTGTCCTGGCGATGATGTCCGCCAGTTCCCGGACCAGGCTGTTCGGCCGGTCCCATGGACGCACGAGGCCGATCATCGCGCCGATCAACTCGGGATCGCAGTCGTCGATCCAGAAGAACAGGCCGGCTTCCCAGGCCAGCGTCGAGGCCATCCGCAGATCGGCGGGGCGTCCGCCGCCGGTGCAGGCCAGGAGGTAGAGGCCGTGCGGGATCGGCGTGAAGCGACCGTCGGCGATGAGGGAAGCCAGGGCATCCATCGCTGCGTCGTGTCCGCCGGCGGCCATCGCCGTGCGTGCGATCGTCGCCTTGACGCGGGACGGGCCGCCGGCGGCGAGCTGCCTGCAGGCGAGAGCGAAGGCCATCGGCCATTCCCCGGCCGCGGCCAGCCGGGCGAGCTCGCAGGCGACGGCCGCGTCCGGCGCAGCCGGCGCGGGCATCACGCCTGCGGACGTTCCGCTCATGGCCGCGCGCAAGAAGCCGGCGACATCCGCACCCGACAAGCGTTCCCCCGTGACGGCTCGATCCGATGCCATGGGATGCATCGGCGGCGACACTGCCCGGCGGAGGGGATGGCGTCACGCGGTTTCGTGGTGTCCCCATGCCCTTGACCCCACGGCGCGCGCCGGAACAATGCATCTCGTTCATGCAGCGATCCGATCACCGCATCTTCGTCCATGTCGGCTTGCCCAAGACGGCGACGACCGCGTTGCAGCAGGACGTCTTCCCCTTGCTTCCGGGCGTGACCTATCTCGGATTCAAGGGCACCCGGATCGCCGATCCCGCGCTTCGCGCCGCGGCGGAGATGATCGTCGCCGCCCTGAAGTTCGCGGCGCGGGAGATCGTCGAGGCACCGGTCCTGCACCCTCGGCTGGCACAGGCCGTCGACGCCGTCGCGCGTCTGCGGGGGCCGGTCCTGCTGTCCGAGGAATCGCTCGCCACCAGTGCCAATCAGCTCGATTACGACCGCGTTCCATTGGTGCCGCGCGCCCTGCGGCGGCTGTTCGGGCGGCGGGCGGCGGCCATCGTCGTGCTGCGCGAGCCGGTCGCGTTCGTCGCGTCCCTGCTGCAGCAGAAGATGTGGACCCGGCCGCACGCCGGCCGCGCCATCAGGTCCGACGGTCGGTGGCCGCGGCCGCGCGACATCATCGACCTCCATCTCGATCGCTCCGCCCGCGGCGACCCGAGATTCATCTTCACCTCGGCGTGCCGCTACGACCGGATCCTCGGCTGGTATCGCGGGACGCTGGGCGCCGATGCCTGCCACGTGCTCGCCTACGAAGCGCTCTTCGACGAACGCCGGCTCTATCGGACGGCTTTTGCGGCGATCCTCGGTACCCCGCCGACGGATGCGGTCGCCGGGCGCGAGAACGAGAGCTCGGATGCGAAGCGGACGGAGATGGCGCGGCACTTTCTCGGGGCGGAAGCCGATCCCGCGCGTATCGCGGAATTCGCGGCCGCCTGGAGCGACGTGCGCTCCGTGGTCGCGGCGGACGATCGGCTGACCGCCTACCTGGCGCGTCACTGCGCCGCCCCGTACCTGGCGGCGCTGCGTGGCATGGGGATCGATCGGGATTGACGCAGGCCGACGCCTCGCGGGTCGTGGTCGTCACATGTCCGAGCCGCGAACGCGCCGCGTTCCGGCGCGCGGGAAACCGGATAGGCTCGCACCGCGACGGCGTCGATTCGCGGCCCGCGCCGAGGGAGCGTCTGCCGATGGCCAATCTCGCCGCCGTGATCGCCGCCGAGGCGCAGCGTCGGCCGGCTGCGCCGGCGATCGTGTCGCCCGCCGGCACGATGGGCTACCGCGCGCTCGACGGCGCGGTCCGGGAAACCGCCGCGGCGCTGCTGGGGCAGGGGGTCCGGCCGGGCCGGGCGGCCGGGCTCCTCATGGATGATGGGCCGACCGACCTCGTGCTGCTGCTGGCCCTGTTCCGGCTCGGCGTGCCGGCGCTCCCGCTCTCGCCGCAGGAGACGCCGGCGGAACGCCGGACGCTCCTCGACCGGGTCGCGGCCGCGTGCTGCATCGGCGCCCGGGCCCACCGCGGCACGGCCGAGGCCGCCTACGTCGTCTGCGAGGACCTGTCGCCCGCGACCGGCGCTGCCGACCTGCCGGCCCCGCCCGACGCCGACACGGTGGCGTACTACAACCGCTCCTCGGGAACGACGCTCGGCCGGCCCAAGCTGATCGCCGTCACCCACGCCCAGCGCTGGGCGCGCGACGGCGCGGTCGGGGCGGCGCTCGGCCGCCATGGCGACGACCGTCACCTGCACGTCGTGACGCTGGCGAACAGCTTCGGCCGCGGCGCGGCGACGGCGACGCTGCAGGCGGGCGGGGCGGTCGTCTTCCCGCCGCCGCTGCACAGCGTCGACGCGGTGGCGGCCTTCGCGCGCCGGGCGGGCATCACCGCCGCCGCGCTGTCGCCGCCCTACGTGCGCGACCTGCTGCGCGCGCCGGCGGCAGGGCTGCTGCTGCCGGGCGTCCGGCTCGTCGTCGGTACCGCCGCCCTGACCCGTGCCGAACGCCGGCAGATCCTGGAACGCATCACGCCGCTGCTCTACATCGCCTACGGCACCAACGAGACGGGCTCGCTCGCGGTGGCGGCACCGGGCGATCTCGCCCTCGACATCGACAGCGTCGGCCGGCCGTTCCCCGGCATCGAGGCGGCGGCGGTCGGCGACGACCTCCGGCCGCTGCCGCCCGGAAGCCCGGGCGAGCTGCGGTTCCGCCACCCGTCCTTCCCGCGCGACTACGTGGCGCCGGAGCCGGGCTCCACCAGCCGGTTCCGCGACGGCTGGTTCTATCCGGGGGACGCGGGCTCCATCGACGGCGAGGGCCGCATCACGCTGCTCGGCCGCGTCGACGACGTCATCAATGTCGGTGGGCGCAAGGTCCACCCCTCGGCGATCGAGTCCTGGCTGGCCGCCCACCCGGCGGTCGTCGAGGCGACGGTGATGGCGGCGCGCACGGGGCGCCAGGGGCAGCAGCCGGTGGCGGCCGTGGTCCTGCGCATGCCCGTCACCGAGGATACGCTGATGGCGTTCTGCAGGGCCCGCGGCGGCAGCCTGCCGATGCCGCGCCGCATCGTTGCGCTGCCGGCGCTGCCGCGCAACGCGGCGGGAAAGGTCGACCGGCCCGCGCTGGCCGCGCTGCTCGCCCCCCATCTCGGGGGCTGAGGCGCTCGGTCCGTCACGACGTCGCGGCGCATGCCATCCGGGGCGCGAGGCCGACCGGCACCCACGGCCTCGTTCATCCATCGGAACGCGCGCGGACGGCCCGAACGCGGAACGGGCCGCGGAGTGATCCGCGGCCCGGTCCATCGTTCTCGCCGCGGACGGCGCGGCGTCGCGCCGCCCGTCCGGGTCCGGGGGGTCAGCGGCCGAGCTTGCCGGCGTCGTCGACCGACTGGCCGTACTTGCCCTCGTCGAGGTTGGCGCCGAACTTGCCCTCGTCGACGTTGCGGCCGTACTTGCCCTCGTCCAGGTTCCGGCCGTACTTG
>JADZBA010000174.1 GCA_020852355.1 Alphaproteobacteria bacterium | reverse complement strand
GCACGGCCCCGGCGATCGCCTTCATCACCGTGTCGGCGACGGCGTTGCCGGAGCAGAAGCGGGCAATGACGGGAGCGGGAAAGACCGGATTGGCGAGGCAGCCTTCCGGCGCGAAAATGGTGATCGGGCGCGTCAGCCCGCTGTTCTGCGGAATGGCGCCGTAAAGATCGCTGTCGAGCAGGATGGAGCGCAGCGTCAGCCAGACGGCGCAATCGACGGTGCCGACGAACGGCATGTTGATCGGCCTGCTGGATGTCTGCGGCGCCGTGCCGGTCAGGTCGACATGGATGTCGGAGCCCGTGACCGTCAGCGTCACCTCGATCGGCAGCTCCTTCAGCGACGGGTCGGCGCTGTCCAGATAGCCGTCGATGAAGGTGCGCGCATTATAGCGCCCGTCCGGGATCTTCGAGATCGCGTCGCGCATCAGGTTCTCGGAATAGTCGAGCAGGTCCTCATAGGCGCCGGTGACGGTTTCGAGCCCGTACTGGTCGAGCAGCGCCGCATAGCGCTCCGCGCCGATGCGCGCCGCCGCCACCTGCGCCTCCATGTCGCCGACGACGAGATCGGCGATGCGGATGTTGGAGCGCAGAATCTGCCAGACCGGCTCCACCTTGCGGCCCGCCTCGTAGACGCGCACGGCCTTGAACTGAAGGCCCTCGGCATAGGTGTCGACGGCATCGACGATGCCGCAGCTTCCGGGCGTCAGCGCACCGATGTCGAGATGATGGGCGGTCGTCACGGAGAAACCGGCCAGCGCCCCCTTGTGGAAGATCGGCACGGCGAAGCCGACATCCGGCCCGTGCGAGGCGCCGCCGTAGGGATCGTTGTGCATGAAGACGTCGCCGGGCGCCACGCTGTCGCCGCGCGCTTCCAGCTCGCGCAGGATGCCGGCGATGTAGCCGGGTATGGGGCCGGACTGGAGCGGCGTGCTCATGGTGCATTCGCAAAGCTGCCGGCCGGCGGCGTCGGTCAGCGCAGCGCCGAAATCCTCGCTTTCGCGGATGATGCTCGAATAGCTCATGCGCATGAGCTTGTGGCCCATCTCGATGGCGATGTTCTCCAGCGCGCCATGGATGACGGCGGCGAGGAAGGGATCGACGCGTGTCTGCATGGTGGTGTCCCTCAGCCCCTGGGATCGCGCGTCATGCGCACATTGCCGTGACGGTCCGCGCGGTAGGTCCAGCCCGGCGGAACGACCGTCGTGGTGTCGGTCTGGAGAAGGATCGCGGGGCCGGCGTACTCGCGGTCGACCGGCAGCGACGTGCGCTCGATATGGGGCGTGTCGAAGGTCTTCAGCGCGTCGTCGACGCGGAAGACGCAGCGGCCGCCGCCCACCTTTCTCGGCTCGCCCGACACCGCACAGGCGGGCGGCTCCGCCAGCTTGTCGACCATGCCGACGCCGCGCACCTTGACCGTGACGATCTCGATCGGGCTCGCCTCGAAGGCGTGGCCGTATTCGGCGCGATGCCGGTCGTGGAAGGCGCTCCAGACCTTTTCCAGCGACGCATCGGTCAGCGGCCCGTCGGGCACGTCGACCTTGAGCTCGTAGCCCTGCCCGACGTAGCGAAGATCCGCCTGCCGCAGCATCCTGATCCTGTCGCCGGGCACGTGGTCGCGCGCGAAGATCGCCGCAAGTTCCTTTTCCATGTCGTCGAACAGGGCTTGCAGGCGCGGCATGTCGATGGCGCCCTTCACCGCGAAGGCGGTGCGCAGGGCGTGGTATTCGAGATCGGCGGTCAAGAGGCCGACGGCCGAAGTAATGCCGGGATGCGGCGGGATCAGCACGTTCTCCATGCCCAGCATGGCCGCGACTTCCGCCGCGTGCAGCGGCCCGGCACCGCCGAAACCGCAGAGCGTGAAATCGCGCGGGTCGATGCCCTTCTGCACAGTCCGCGAGCGGATGGCGTTCGCCATGTTGCTGTTCAGCACGGTGAGAGCGCCCTCCGCCGTTTCCTCGGGCGAGCGGCCGAGCTGCGCGGCAAGCTCGCTGATGACGCGCCCTGCAGCCGCGGCGTCGAGCGCCATCTGCCCGCCGAGAAAATTGTCGGCGACGAGCCGGCCGAGAACGAGATTGGCGTCGGTCACCGTGGGCACGGCGCCGCCGCGCCCGTAGGCCGCCGGTCCCGGCACCGCGCCGGCGCTCTGCGGGCCGACGCGAAACGCCTTGCCACGGTCGATATAGGCGATCGAACCGCCGCCCGCGCCGATGGTGTGGATGTCGATCATCGGCAGCATGACCGGGAAGCCGGCAATGCTGGCGCTGCGGGCGTCCGCCTCGGCCAGCCGGCCGTCGCGGATGATGCCGATGTCGGCGCTGGTGCCGCCGATGTCGAGCGTGACGAGACGATCCGTCCCGGCATGCGAGCCGACCCATGCGCCGCCGCGCACGCCGGCGACCAGGCCGGAGAGCAGCGTCGTCGCCGGTCGCTCGGCGATCATCTCCGGGGTGGCCAGGCCGCCGCTCGACGTCATCACCCTGAGCTCGCCCTTCACTCCGAGCGCGTTCAGCCGATCGCTGAGATTGCCGACATAGCTGCGCACCTTCGGCCCGATGAAGGCCGACATGGCGGCCGTGGTGAAGCGCTCGAACTCGCGGAACTGCGGCGACACTTCCGCCGAGGTGGTGACGAACACGCCGGGCAGGACGGAACGCACGATCTCCGCCGCGCGCCGCTCATGCGCGGGGTTCACGTAGGAGAAGAGGAAGCCGACCAGCACCGCCTCGACACCCGCCTCGCCAAGCTCGCGCGCGGCGGCCGCAACCGCGTGCTCGTCGAGCGGGACAAGCTCATCGCCCCGGGCGTCGAGGCGCCCGGCGACGGTCCTGCGGAAGCGGCGGCGGATCAGCGGCCGGCTCTGCCAGGGCAGGTCCTGCATGATCGAATAGTGCTGCGGCCGCTGGTGCCGGCCGATATGCAGGATGTCGCGAAATCCCTCATTGGTGATCATGCCGGTGACGGCGCCGTCATGGACGAGCATGGCATTGGTGCCGACCGTCGTGCCGTGGAAGATCGCGTCCACGTCGCCGGGTTCTATCTCCGCGAGGCGGCAGATGCCCTTCACGCCCTCGACGACGCCTTCCGCCGGATTGGCAGGCGTGGACGGGGTCTTGTGGACCGTGACCCGCCCCGTCGCGATGTCCGCCAGGATCAGGTCCGTGAAGGTCCCGCCGACATCGACGCCCAGTGCAATCATTCCCCGTCTCCCTGCAGGTGCGCCGGAACATTGATCCATCT
>JADZBA010000173.1 GCA_020852355.1 Alphaproteobacteria bacterium | reverse complement strand
TGGTCGCCCGGCCTCAGGCGGGCGCGGTCGACCAGCGAGAACCAGGCGGTCTGGTAGACCAGCACCATGGCCGCCGCCCGCTCCATCGAGACGGCGTCGGGCAGGCGGTAGCAATGCACCGCCGGGACGGCGACGACCTCGGCGAAGGCGCCCGCCTCGAGCTGCGCCGCGACCCGGTCGCCAGGAGCGAATGCGGTGACGCCGGTGCCGATCGCCCGCACCACGCCCGCCGCCTCCTTGCCCGGCACGAAGGGCAGCGGCGGCAGGTTCTGGTAGGTGCCGGCGATGACCAGCAGGTCCGGGAAGTTGAGACCCATGGCATGGACCTCGACCAGCACCTCGCCCGGCCCAGCCACCGGCTCCGGCCAGTCGCGCAGGACGAGGTCCTTCGGCTCGCCGAAGCGCTCGACGACGAGAGCGCGCATGCCGCCCTCAATGCCCCGTCAGCGCCCGGCCGATGACCAGGCGCTGGATGTCGTTGGTGCCCTCGTAGATCAGCGCGCCGCGCACGTCGCGGTAGATGCGCTCGACCTCGTAGTCGGCCATGTAGCCGTTGCCGCCCAGCGTCTGGATGGCGTTGCGGCAGACCTCTTCGGCGGCCTCGGTGGCAAACAGCTTCGCCATCGAGGCCTCCTTGAGGCACGGACGGCCGGCGCTGCGCAGGGCGGCGGCGTGCAGGACGAGCTGCTCCGCCGCCGCGACCTTGGTCGCCATGTCGGCCAAGCGGAAGCCCACCGCCTGGTGGGCCGCGATCGGCTTGCCGAAGGTGACGCGCTCCTTGGCGTAGGCGACGGCGCGGTCGAGGGCGGCGCGCGCCATGCCGACCGCCTGGGCGGCGATGCCGATGCGCCCGCCCTCCAGGTTGGACAGCGCGATGCGGTAGCCCGCCCCCTCCGCCCCGAGCAGCGCGTCGGTCGACACCTCGACGCCGTCGAGGACGATCTCGCAGGTATCCGAGGCGCTCTGCCCCATCTTCCGCTCGATGCGGCCGACGCGGTAGCCGGGGGTGACGGTCGGCACCAGGAAGGCGCTCAGCCCGCGCTTGCCGGCGGCGGGATCGGTCACGGCGAAGACCAGCGCCAGCTCCGCCGTCGAGCCCGAGGTGATGAACTGCTTCACGCCGTCGATGCGCCAGCCGTCGTTGCTCCGCACCGCGCGCGTCTTGACCGCGCCGGCGTCCGACCCGCCCTGCGGCTCGGTCAGGCAGAAGGCGCAGAGCTGCTCGCCGCGGGCCAGCGGGCGCAGCCAGCGGTCCTTCTGCGACTGGGTGCCGTTCTCCAGGATCGGCATGCAGCCGACCGAATTGTGGCCGCTCATGATGGTGGAGACGGCGCCGTTGCCGGCCGCCACCTCGATCAGCGCCAGCGCGTAGGCGACGTAGTCGGCACCCGCCCCGCCCCACTCCGGCGGGACGGTCATGCCCATCAGGCCCAGGGCGCCCATCTCGCGCAGCACCGCGCGCGGCACGGCGCGTTCCTGCTCCCACGTCGCGGCGTGCGGCGCCAGCGCCTTCTCCGCGAACGCCCGCGCCGTGGCGCGGACGAGCTCATGCTCCTCCGCCAGGATCACGCGCTTCCTCTCCCTCCTCGCCGTGGGCGGCGAATGATCGTTCGTTCAGTCACCGCATGTTCCCGCCCTCCGCCGCGGCTGTCAACCTCCGGGACGAACGTTTCGCCGGCGATGCGGCGACGGCCGGGGTACGGCGCGCCGCACCCCGGAGCGGGCGCTCACTTCCGCTTGTCGCTCTCCTGCCACGTCTTCTCGAACTCGCGCTGGCTGGCCAGCACCTTGGCGAACCAGGGGTTGTCCTTGGCCTTCTTCTCCGCCCACTCGATCGACTTGCGGTGTGCCTCGGCACGGTCGGCGTCCGAGAGCCGGATGATCTCGTTGCCGTTGGCGCGGAAGACGTCGAAGGCCTTCGCGTCGGCGACGTTGGTCTTCATCCAGCCCTCGAGCGAGGTGATCTTGGCCGCCAGCGCGAACAGCTTCTTGTCGCGCTCGCCGATCTTCGCCCAGGCGGCCGGGTTGACGTCGATCTCCCAGAACGCCTCGGGCTGATGGATGCCGGGGATGATGATGTACTTGGCGATCTTGTGGAATCCGGGCTGGATGTTGTGCGAGGCGGTGGAGAACTCGATGGCGTCGACGACGCCGCGCTCGAGCGCCTGGTAGGCGTCGGCCATCGAGAGGGCGACCGGCGAGGCGCCGAACTCCTGCACCACTTCGTTCCAGGCGCCGGCCGTGCGCAGCTTGATGCCCTTGAAGTCGGCGAGGCTGCGGATCGGCTTGCGCGCATGCATGCCGACCTCGGCCGGGATCAGCAGCAGCGGGATCGCCTTAACGCCGAACTTCTCCTCCCGGTACTGCTGCCACAGCTCCATGCCGCCGCCCTCGTAGACCCAGTGCATGTGAATCTCGGCGCCGAGATGGCCCGAATAGCCGTTGAAGAGGGCGGTGGTCGGGTCGATGCCCCAGTCGTAGCCGGCAGCGGTGAAACCCATGTCGGCGACACCGGTCTTCACCGTCTCCGACACCTTCAGCGGATTGCCGAGCGAGCCGCCGGGGAAGAGCTGGATCTTGATCCGCCCCTCGGTGAGGAAGTCGAGATGGGTGATGAACGCCTTGGCGCCGAGCTCGTAGATGTCGCCGCCGCTGACGGCGGCCGTCATCTTGAAGGTTTGCGGCTGCTGTGCGGCCGCCGGCGCCGCCGCCAGCAGGGCCGCGGTCAGCGCGGTGGTGAGCATCTGTCGCATGGTCGGTCTTCCTCCCCTGTTGCGGCTTCTCCGTTCAGAAGCCCGTGAAGAGCTGCTTGGGCAGCCATAGCGCCAGCTCCGGCCATGTGAGCGTGGCGGCCAGCGTCAGGAGCTGCAGTACGATGAACGGGATGACGCCGCGGTACATGTGCGCGGTCGTGATCTCCGGCGGGCTGATGGCGCGGAAGTAGAAGATCGCCGGCGCCATCGGCGGCGTCAGGTAGCTGGTCTGGAAGACGATCAGCAGCAGCACGCAGAACCAGACCATGTCGACCCCCGCCGCCTTGAGCAGCGGCGTGAAGATCGGCACGAGGATCAGGGCGATCGAGATCCAGTCCATCAGGAAGCCGAGCACGAAGGCGATCGACAGCACGATCGCCAGCAGCCCCGCCTGCCCGACCTGGAGATGGTCGACCAGTTCCTGCAGCAGCAGGCCGCCGCCGCCGCCGATGAAGACGCCCGCCATGACGCTGCCGCCGACCACGATGGTCATGATCATCGCGGTGACGCCGATCGTCTGGAGCAATGTGTCCCACAGCACCTTCACCGTCAGGCGGCGGTAGGCGAGCGCCAGCCCGATCGAGCCGGCCGCCCCCAGCGCCGCCGCCTCCGTCACTGCGGCCAGCCCGACCATGATCGAGCCGAGGACCGCCAGGATGAGGACGATCGGCGGCACCATCGCGGTCGCGGTCATGGCGACCTTGCGGCCGAACGACAGGCCCTCGCCGGCGGTGCGATCAGGCGGCCCGTAGCGCGGCCGCCACAGGCAGAGGCCGGCGACGTAGACGACGAAGAAGCCCGCCATCAGCAGGCCGGGGATGGCGATGCCGAACAGCAGGTCGCCGACCGGCACGTTGGCGAGCGGCGCCAGCACGATGACGATGACCGAAGGCGGGATGATCGTGCCGAGCGAGCCGCCGCCGGTGATGGTGCCGACGATCAGCTCCTTGTTGTAGCCGCGCTCCAGCATGGGGGGGATGGCGAGCAGGCCGATCACCGTCTCGGTCGCGCCGACGATGCCGCTGCAGGCCGCGAACACCACGCAGAGCAGGATGGTGGCAATGGCCAGCCCGCCGGGAAACCGCCGGGTCCACACCGAGAGCGCGCCGTAGAGCTGCGCCGCCACGCCGGACTGCGCCAGCATCGCCCCCATGAAGATGAAGAGCGGCACCGCGGCGAACACGAAGTTGGTCGAGATGTCGTCGATCTTCTGGGCGAACTGATGGATCAGCGCGCCCTCGAAGATGACGAGGCCGAACACCAGGGCGGTCGCGATCATGCCGAAGGCGATGGGGAAGCCCAGGAACAGCAGCACGATCAGGAACGGGAACATCAGCAGCGGGAAGAGGCTCATCGACGGGCCTCCGACCGCAGGGCGCACGCGGCGCGCACGATCGACGCCACGACCTGCAGCGCCAGCAGCGCCACGCCGAGGCAGACCAGCGCCCGGAACGGCCAGATCAGCGGGTTCCACGCCGACTGGCCGGAATGCTCGCCGCGGCGCCACGCCTCGACCGCGATGGCGCCCAGGGTCCAGGACAGCCACAGGGTGACCGGCAGGATGAAGAGCGCGTAGCCGAGCAGGTCGATGAGGGCCTGGCCGCGGCGGCCGATGAGGGTGGCCAGCAGGTCGACCCGGATGTGGCCGTCGCTGCGCAGCGTCCACGACATGCCGAGGAGGAACCCGGCGCCGGTCAGCATGTAGCCGATCTCGTGCGCCCAGATGGTCGGCGCGTTGAAGACGTAGCGCGCGACGACCTCCCAGCAGATGGCGACGATGAGGACCAGGATCGCGGCGGCGGCGGCATGCCCGGCCAGCACGCTCGGCATCTCGATGACGCGCAACAGACGCACGGGGGACGGCCTCCCGCTCATCGGAGCAACGGTCTTCCGCGAGCCCGCGCGACGAGCATCGACCCGCACCCGCGAAAGGCGATGTCCCGTCCCTCGCGCGAAGCGCCGTTCAGGCATCACCAGGAATCGAGGCTACGCTCCCGCGCGAGTTCGCTCAAGACGTGTGCAGCTGCCCGTGGCGGACGCAACTTTCCATGCGGTGACGACGACCGACGCATGCTCCAGGGGGTGGCGGCCGGCGGCCTCGGGCGGGAGACGGCGCGGCCGGTTACCGGCTATGTATCGGCGGCGCACAGTCGAGGCTCGCCGTCCATCCCATGCTCCGCTCGTTCTCGCCGCAGGCGGCCGCCGCCGGCCTGCTCGCCGCCCTCGTCGGCTTCGCCAGCTCCTTCGCGATCCTGATCCAGGGCTTCATGACGGTCGGCGCCAGCCGCGCCGAGGCGGCGTCCGGCCTGATGGCGGTCTGCGTGCTCATGGGGCTGGCCGCCATCGTCATCGGCCTGCGTACGCGCATGCCGATCTCGATCGCGTGGTCGACCCCCGGGGCCGCCCTCCTGATCGGCTACGGTCCCGTCGAGGGCGGCTTCGGCACGGCGGTCGGCGCCTTCGTGCTGGCCGGCGTGCTGGTCGTGCTGGCCGGGATGTGGCGCACGCTCGGGCGCTGGGTCGCCGCCATTCCCGCCCCCCTCGCCAACGCCATGCTGGCCGGCGTGCTGCTCAACCTCTGCCTCGCACCGGTGCGCGCGGTGGCGCAGTCGCCGCTGCTGGCGCTCGCGATCATCGTCGCCTGGGCGATCGTCTGGCGGCTGCGGCGGCTGATGGCGGTGCCGGCGGCGGTGGTCGTCGCGGCGGTGCTGATCGCCGCCACGACGGACGTCGACTGGGCGGCGATGGGCTCGCTGTGGCCGCGGCCGGTGCTGGTGGCGCCGGAGTTCTCCGTCGCCGCCGCCGTCGGCATCGGCGTACCGCTCTTCATCGTCACCATGGCCTCGCAGAACATCCCGGGCATCGCGGTGCTCGGCCTCTACGGCTACCGGCCGGCCCCGGGACCGTTGTTCCGCACCACCGGGCTGCTCAGCCTCGCCGCCACGCCGTTCGGCGGCCATGCGATCAACCTCGCCGCCATCACCGCGGCGATCTGCGCCGGCGAGGACGCCCATCCCGATCCCGAGCGCCGCTACTGGGCGGCCGTCGTGGCGGGCGCCGGCTACGTCGTGCTCGGTCTCGGCGCCGGCGCCGCCGCCGCCTTCATCGGCGCCGCGCCGCCGATC
>JADZBA010000172.1 GCA_020852355.1 Alphaproteobacteria bacterium | reverse complement strand
CGCTCGTCGGCGGCTCGCTGGCCGCGGCCCTCGTCTGGAGCGGGGGAGCCTCGGCCCAGACGCTGATCGTCGACCCGCAGCACATCGCGCATTGCCTGTGCCTGGAGCAGTCGGTGGCCCAGCGCGCGGCCGACATGAACGCCCGCCGCCAGGTCTATGAGCAGCGCACCGCGGAGCTGGCGCAGCTCGACCAGCGAATCGCCCGTGACCGCGGCATGGTCAACGAATCGGACCCCGTGCAGGTGGGACGCTTCCGCGACATGGTGGAGCAGCGCGACCGGTTGGCGGAAAGCATCGACGGCCTGGTGATCGGCGATCTCCAGGCGTCGATCGGCCGTTACAACGAGCAGGTGGCGGCGCACCGCCAGTCGTGCGGCGGCGCCTACTACGAGCAGAACACGCTGGAGCGCGTGCGCATGACGCTGGCCTGCCCGCGCATGTAGAGCCGGCCGTCCGCCGACGGCGATGGGGCGTCAGCGGACGGTGACGTCGGTGCGCACCGGTGCCCCGACCGGCTTGCCGTCGCGCAGATAGGCGATCTCCCCGACATAGGTCCCGGCCGGCCAGCGCTCGCCCGGCCGGCGCTTGCCGGTCGAGCGGAAGACGCGGGCCTGGTCCTTCTCGATGCGCTGCTCCGCCTCGGTGAGCGGCTTGCCCGACGGATCGAGGAGGCGCATCCGCAGCGTGTCGCCGGTCACCACGTTGTAGATCTCGGTCCACAGCACCAGGGCCGGGGCGTCGGCGGGGAGCGTCTTCGCGGCGAGGTCGCCGGCGCGCGCCGCCTTGATGTCCGGCCGGTCGCCGGCGATGCCGGCGATGTGGATCGCGCCGGGCAGGTAGGGCAGGGCGGCGAGCGCCGCCGGGTCCCACAGGGGCGAGCGGCCGAGCGCGCAGCTGTCGCGGCCGCCGGTGCCGACGAACGGGTCGACGATCTTGCCGTTGTGGCGCACCGTCAGGTGGACGTGCGGGAACTCGGTCTTGCCCGACAGGCCGACGAGGCCGATCGGCTGGCCGGCCGCCACGGTCTCCTTCGGGCGCACGCGCACGCTGCCGCGGCGCATGTGGCAGTACATGGTCTCCCAACCACCGGGATGGGTCAGGACGACGGCGTTGCCGCAATTGCGGTTGGCGATCGCCTCGTCGGACACGTCGCGCATGTTGACGTCGTCCATGTCGTTGCGCACGGCCCGGACCACGCCGGTCGCCGCGGCCAGCACGGGCACCCCCGCCGCCATCGCCTTGAGGTCGGGAATCGCGATGTCGGTGCCGCTGTGACCGTCGTAGGACATGGCGCCGCAGCGATAGTCGCGCCGCCCGGGGCCGGGGTCGAGGTCGACATAGTTGACGACCCAGCAGTCGCGCCCTGGCTTGCAGGCGATCGGCAGGCCGAGCCTGATGTCCTCGGCCCGGGCCGCCGGCGCGAGCAGCAGCAGGAGGAGGGCGGCGACGATCGGTTGCCGCAGGTGGCCGGGGTTTGCTCTACTCGCCGGCCACCGCCGCCGAAAGACGTCCGCCATGAACATCGCGCGCGTTCTCCCTCGCTCAGCCGCGGTCTGGCCCGACCTGCCGGCGGTCGCCGAGGGCGACACCGCGGTCGCCACGTACCGCACCCTGCAGGGCCGGGTCGCCGCCCTGGCGGGCGGCCTGTGCGCGACCATCGGGCTGCAATCGGGCGATCGTGTGGCGCTGATCATGCGCAACTGCCCCGCCTACGTCGAGGCGATGCACGCGTGCTGGCACGCCGGCCTGATCGCGGTGCCGATCAACGCCAAGCTGCATCCGCGCGAGATGCAGTACATCCTCGACCATTCCGGGTCGCGGGTGGCGTTCGTGACCGAGGACCTCGCCGAGGCGGTCCACGCGGTCGCCGGCGACGTGCCGTCCCTGGAGAGGATCGTCGTCGCGGAGTCGGCCGACCATCGGCGGCTGCGCGGCGAGCCGATGGCGATGGCGGCCGCGGCGCCGCGCGACACCGCGTGGCTGTTCTACACCAGCGGCACCACCGGCCGTCCCAAGGGCGCGATGCTGAGCCACCAGGTGCTGCACAGCTTCATGATGTCCTATTTCGCCGACGTGGACACGATGGAGCCGGGCGACGCGATCATCCACTGGGCGCCGATGTCGCACGGCTCCGGCATCAACATGCTGCCGAACATCGCCAAGGCGGCGGTGCAGGTGATCCCGCCCGACGGGCACGGCGACCCGACGACGGTCTTCGACCTGATCGGCGCCTGGCGCGGCGTCTCGATGTTCGCGGCACCCACCATGGTGTGGCGGCTCGTCGACCATGCCGAGCGCACCCCTGTCGACACCACCAACCTGCGCACCATCATCTATGGCGGCGCACCCATGTACCTCGCCGACCTGAAGCGCGCGCACGCCGCCTTCGGCTTCAAGCTGACGCAGATCTACGGCCAGGGCGAGAGCCCGATGACGATCACCGCGCTGTCGCGCGCCATGCATGCCGACACCGGCCATCCGCGCTGGGAGGAGAGGCTCGCCTCGGCCGGGGTCGCGCAGTCGGTCGTCGAGGTCCGCGTCTGCGATGCCGACGACCGCGACGTGCCGACCGGCGAGATCGGCGAGGTGCTGGCGCGCGGCGACGTGGTCATGACCGGCTACTGGCGCAATCCCGAGGCCACCGCGGCGACGCTGCGTGGCGGCTGGCTGCACACCGGCGACATGGGCGCGCTCGACGCCGACGGCTTCCTCACCCTCAAGGACCGCTCCAAGGACATGATCATCTCGGGCGGCAGCAACATCTATCCCCGCGAGGTCGAGGAGGTCCTGCTGCGCCATCCCGACGTCTCCGAGGTGTCGATCGTCGGCCGCCCGCACCCCGAATGGGGCGAGGAGGTGATCGCCTTCGTGGTCACCCGGCCGGGCGCGCCGCGCGACCCGGCGGCGCTCGACCGGCTATGCCTCGACAACATTGCGCGCTTCAAGCGGCCGAAGGATTATCGCTTCGTCGACGCCCTGCCCAAGAACAACTACGGCAAGGTGCTCAAGACGGCGCTGCGCGAGCTGCTCGCCGGCGGCTGAAGGACGGGAGGTACCCCGCGATGTTCGATCTCGACCGCTTCATCGAGGACTGCAAGGCGGCGGTCGCCGCCGATCCGACCCACAAGGCCACGCGCGAGGTCGTCGCGCGTGCGGTCGCCGATCCCGGCGCCGTGCTCAAGGGGCTGGGCGAGCCGAAGCGGGCCGTCGTCCAGACGCTCTACCGCGCCGCCGACCTGACGATCCTCAATCTCGTCTGGGGCCCACGGATGACGCTCCAGCCGCACAACCATCGCATGTGGGCGATCATCGGCATCTACACCGGCCGCGAGGACAACATCTTCTGGCGCCGCATCGAGAGCGGCGCCGGCCGCCAGCTCGAGGCGGCCGGCGCCGAGGCCCTGTCGGCCGGCGACGTCGCGCCGCTCGGCCGCGACGTGGTCCATTCGGTGACCAACCCGATTCCCCGCCTGACCGGCGCCCTGCACGTCTACGGCGGCGACTTCTTCGCGCCCGGCCGCAGCCAGTGGGACCCCGGCACGCTGCGCGAGGAGCCATACGACTCCAAGGGCCTGATCCGCCTGTTCGAGGAGTCCAACGAGGGGCTGGAGCGGCGGGCGTCCTAGACGTCGTAGAAGAGGAAGTGCGCCGCCTGGAGCTGGCCCGGCTGGATGCCGGCGATCAGCACGGTGTCGCCGTCGCCTAGGTCGAGCAGCGTGCCCTCGGCCGTCGCCGACAGGCGCGCCGTGAACGCGGAGAAGGGCGACGCCGCGTCGAGCCCGGTGCCGTTGATGTCGGATTCGAGAGCGATCGCATCCTCGGTCGGCGCGAAGTCGACGATGCGGTCGTCGCCGCCGCCGCTGCCGAAATAGAACGTGTCGAGGCCGGGGCCGCCCTCCAGCGTGTCGTTTCCGTCCTCCCCGCGCAGGGAATCGCGGCCGAGATTGCCGTTGAGGTAGTCGTTGCCGCCGAACGCCGAGCCGTCGCCGAAGTCGCCGAGCAGCAGGTCGGCGTTCTGGCCGCCATACACGGTGTCGCTGCCGCCGCCGCCCAGCACCGTGTCGTTGCCGATGTTGCCGTTGACGTGCCAGTCGTCGCCGTTGCCGCCGTCGACGAAGTCGTCGTCGCGGCCGCCGCGGGCGAAGTCGCGGCCGTTGCCCCCGGCCACCGTGTCGGCGCCGACATTGCCGTTGAGGTCGTCGTCGCCCCGGTTGCCGTAGATCTCGTCGTTGCCGTCGAAGCCGACGATGCGGTCGGCGAGCTCGCTGCCGTAGATCTGATCGTCGCCGCGCATGGCGTACATGACGAAGCCGAAGCTGTCGCCGGCCGTCGCGTAGGCGCGCATCGTCGCATAGTCGATGTCGAAGCCGGAGCCGCCGTAGATGTCTCCGGCGGTCGGGGAGACTTCGCCCAGGGACACCACGCTGCCGCCGGTCGGCAGGCCTTGGCCCGATGGGGTGAAGCTGCCGGCCAGAGAGACGATGGTGCCGTCCGGCTCGACCAGGGTGACCTCTTCGTCGGTCCGCGGTCCCGACAGCATGGAACCGGCGATCCCCGGGAAGTAGGTCGGCGACAGCAGGTCGAGCGACTGGTTGGCGACGACGATGGCCATGCCGGCTCCTCTGCGGGCGAGCGAATCGGCGGCTAGGCTACCATGCCGCGCCGCGTCGCTCCCCGCTTCGGCTGCCCCGCGCTCAGAAGAAGAACTGGAACATGTCCTGGGTGAAGGCGCCGGGGGCCACCTGCTCGACCGTCACCGAGTTGCCGTCGCCGAGGTCGATCACCGAGCCGCCGCGGCCGTCGCTCGCGATATGCGGCTTCAGCTCCGTGAAGTTGGTCACGCCGCTGCCGTTGATCGCGATCTCGATGCCGATGCGGTCGCCCTCGCCCGGCTGGAAGTCGCGGATCAGGTCGTCGCCTTCGCCGGTGAAGAAGAAGAAGCGGTCGGCGCCGGTGCCGCCGACGAGCGTGTCGTTGCCGTAGTCGCCGTAGAGGTCGTCGTCGCCGCGGTCGCCGAACATCAGGTCGGCGCCGCCGTTGCCGCTGCCGTCGCCATCGTCGCCGACCATCGTGTCGGCGCCCTGGCCGCCATACATCGTGTCGTTGCCGAGATTGCCGAAGATGAGGTCGTCGCCGATGTTGCCGGCGACGAAGGGATCGTCGCCCGGGCCGCCCAGCACGGTGTCGGCGCCCTGGCCGCCGAACAGCCAGTCGGCACCGCTGCCGCCGATCACCCGGTCGGCACCGGCATTGCCGAATACGAGGTCGTCGCCGGGGTTGCCGTTGAGGGTGTCGGCGCCGCCGAAGCCGGCGATCGTGTCGGCGTCGCCGCTGCCGAAGATCGTGTCGTCGCCGCGCAGCGCATGGGCGGCGAAGCCCGCCGCGTCGCCGGCGGCCCGGAAGGCATAGAACTGCGCGACGTCGATGGACGCCCCGGTCGCGTCGAACTGCTTGTCGCCGGCCTCCAGCGTCACCGAATAGTCGACGATCGTCCCGCCGGTCGGCTCCACGCGCGCTCCCGGCGATGGGTAGGCGAAGGTGCCGGTCGCGGCCGTGCTGTCGCCGTCGGGGTGGCGCGCCACGAACGAAACGTCCGTCGCCACGAGGACCAGCGAAGACTGCGGCCACGGCATGAACTGCTGGGAGAATACGTCGATCGACTTCTGGGCGGCGATGAACGCCATTGCTGTGTCTCCTCGGTATTGACGCCCCGGCCCCGCGCTGTCACCGGCCGCCCGAGCCTGCCCCCGTAGCGAACGTAGACGCGGCCGCCGCCTGCCGCAACCATCGGGAGAGCCGGCCGCCGGCGCCCGGGCGGCGCTTGCCTATGTCGCGTCGCCAACAGAATATGCCGGCCGCCCCCGGGCGCCGGGTCACAGCGAGGAGGTAGCGACATGGACGATCTGAGCGGTCCGACGACGGTCAACGGCGGCATCATCTACGGTGCGTTCATCGACAACGACGTGATCAGCGGATCCGATGTCGCGGACTCCATCCGGGGTGGCGCGGGCGACGACACGATCCTCGGCCGCGGCGGCAACGACCAGCTCTTCGGCGACAACCACAACGACTGGCTGAACGGCAATCTCGGCGACGACGAGCTGAAGGGTGCCGACGGGGACGACAGCCTGCTGGGCGGGCAGGGCAACGACTTCGTATACGGCGACTTCGGCAACGACTGGGCGAACGGCAACATCGGCAACGACAACGTGTTCGGCTCCGCCGGCAACGACACGCTGCACGGCGGCCAGGGGAACGACTTCCTCTTCACCGGGTCCGACGACGATTTCCTGTCGGGCGACCGTGGCAACGACACGCTGCAGGGCGGGGTCGGCGCCGACCGCTTCCAGTTCGGCGCGGCCGGCGGCACCGACCGGATCGACGACTTCCAGCCGGGTGAGGACCGCATCCTGGTCGACGTCACCGACGGGGCCATCAACGGGTCCGCCATCGGCTCCATCGACGAGCTGATCGCGCGCATCGTCGACACCGATCAGGGCGCGTTCGTGCCGCTGGGCGACAGCGGCGAGGGAGTCTACCTGGCCGGCATTACCGCGGCGCAGCTCGCCGTGGGGGATTTCGAGCTGGTGTGAGCGGCGGCCTATTCGGCGGCGGCGAGGGCCGTCACGGCGGATGACGGCGCCGCTGCGGCGGCGCCGGCGGCGGCCGTGTCCCTCGCCCGGAACGCCAGAGCGTAGAGGGCGGGCAGGAAGAACAGCGTCAGCACCGTCGCCACCATCAGGCCGCCCATGATCGTCGTCGCCATCGGCCCCCAGAAGACGCTCTGCGACAGGGGGATCATGGCGAGGATCGCCGCGAGCGCCGTCAGCACCACGGGCCGGCTGCGCCGCACCGTCGCGTCGATGATCGCGCGGTACCGGCCATGGCCCGCGGCGACATCGTGCTCGATCTGGTCCACCAGGATGACCGAGTTGCGCATGATCATCCCGGACAGCGCCAGCAGGCCGAGCAGCGCCACGAAGCCGAACGGCCGGCCGCTCGCCAGCAGCATGCCGACCGCGCCGATGAGGCCGAGCGGGGCGGTGGCGAAGACGATGGCGAGGCGCGAGAAGCTCTGGAGCTGGATCATCAGCAGGGTCAGCATCGCCAGCAGCGTCACCGGCAGCACGGCCACGATCGAGGCATTGGCCTTGGCGCTCTCCTCGGCCGAGCCGCCGGCCTCGATGCGATAGCCGGGCGGCAGCGTCGCCGCCAGCGCCGCCATCTGCGGCAGCAGGCGGCGCGTCACGTCGGGCGGCTGCACGCCGTCGACGACGTCCCCGCGCACGGTGAGGACGAGGTCGCGGTTGCGCCGCCACAGGATCGGCTCTTCGTGGCCGTACTCGATGCGCGCGAGCTGGGACAGCGGCACCGGCACGCCGTCGCGGGTGGCGACGGTCAGCTCCGGCAGGCGGTCGAGCGACAGCCGCTCCTCGGGCACCGCGCGGGCGACGACGTCGATCGGCTCGATGCCCTCGCGCTGGGCCGTCACCGTGTAGCCGCTGAGCAGCGTCGCCAGCGTGCCCGCCACGTCCTGCGGCGTCAGGCCGAGCGCCCGGGCGCGGTCCTGGTCGACCACGAGGCGCACGTTCTTCACCTGCTCGTTCCAATTGAGGTGCGGGTCGATCAGCGCGCCGTCGCCGGCCATGATCGCACGCACCTTGTACGCGACGTCGCGGACGGCCATCGCGTCCGGGCCGGCGACGCGGAACTGCACGGGAAAACCGACCGGCGGCCCGAACACGAAGCGATCGACGCGGACCCGCGCCTCCCCCAGGGCGCCGCCGGCGATCGCCCGGTCGAGCCGCGCCTTCACCCGCTCACGCGCCGCGGTGTCGTGGGTCAGGATGACGATCTGCGCGAAGTTGGCATTCGGCAGCACCGGGTTGAGGCCGAGCCAGAAGCGCGGCGCGCCCTGCCCGACATAGGCGGTGTAGGTGGCGATGTCGGGGTCGCCGACGAGGAGCGTCTCGGCCGTCCGCGTGGTCGCCTCGGTCGCGCCGATCGCCGTGCCCTCGGGGAGGCGCATCTCCAGGAACAGCTCCGGCCGCGTCGAGGTCGGGAAGAACTGCTGCTGGACCAGCCCGAAGCCGGCCAGCGCCGCGACGAAGAGGGCGAGCGTGGTGGCGACCACGGTCTTGCGCCAGCGCACGCAGAGCGCCACCGCCCGGCGCAGCGCCCGATAGATGCGGGTGTCGTAGATCGCGTCCGGGTCGCCATGGCGCCCGCGCGACTTGAAGTCGGGCAGCAGCTTGACGCCGAGATAGGGGGTGAAGACCACCGCGACGATCCAGGACGCGATCAGGGCCAGGGCGACGACCCAGAAGATGCCGCCGGCATATTCGCCCGAGGACGAGCGCGCGAAGCCCACGGGAAGGAAGCCCGCCGCCGTCACCAGCGTGCCGGTCAGCATGGGGAAGGCGGTCGAGGTCCAGGCGTGGGTCGCCGCGCGGGCGCGGTCCCAGCCCTGTTCCATCTTCACGACCATCATCTCGATCGCGATGATCGCGTCGTCGACGAGCAGCCCGAGGGCGATGATGAGGGCGCCAAGGGTGATCCGGTGCAGCGGCACGGCGGCCGCGTACATGACCAGGAAGACGATCGCCAGCACCAGCGGCACGGACAGCGCCACGACGATGCCGGTGCGCAGTCCGAGCGACAGCAGGCTGACGATCATGACGATGGCGAGCGCCTCGCCGAACACCCGGACGAACTCCTCGATCGAGCCCTCGACGACCTTCGGCTGGTCGGCCACCTGGCGGATCTCGATGCCGACCGGCAGGTCGGCGCGGATGCGCGCGAGCGCCTGGTCGAGGTCGCGTCCGAGCGCCAGGATGTCGGACCCCTCGGCCATCGCCACGCCGATGCCCAGCGCCGGCTTGCCTTCCTGGCGGATCATGAAGCGCGGCGGATCCTGGTAGCCGCGGGTGACCGTGGCGATGTCGCCGAGGCGAAAGATCCGCCCGCCCGAGGCGACCGGCACGGCGGCGATGGCGGCGGTGCCGTCGAACGCCCCGCCGACGCGCACCACGATGCGGTCGGCCGCGGTATCGATGCTGCCCGTCGCGACCACCGCGTTCTGGCGGGCGACGCTCTCGAAGATCTGCTGCGGCGTGACGCCGAGACCGGCCAGCCTCGTGTGGCTGAACTCGATGTAGATGCGCTCGGGCCGGTCGCCGATGATGTCGACCTTGCTGACGGCGGGGACGCGCAGCAGCGCCTGGCGCATGGTTTCCCCATGGCGCTTCAGCTCGGCCATGGTCAGGCCGTCGGCGGTGACCATGTAGAGGGCGGAATAGACGTCGCCGTACTCGTCGTTGAAGTACGGGCCGTTCACGCCGGACGGCAGCTCGCCCTTGATGTCGCCGACCTTCTTGCGGACCTGGTACCACAGCTCCTTGACCGCGGCGGGCGGCGTCGTGTCGCGCAGCGCCACCTGCAGGAAGGAGATGCCCGGCCGGGAATAGGTCTCGACCCGGTCGAGCCAGGGCAGCTCCTGCAGCTTCTTCTCGATGCGGTCGGTGACCTGCGCCCGCATCTCCTCCGCCGTGGCGCCGGGCCACTCGACGGAGACGACCATCACCTTGATGGTGAAGGACGGATCCTCGGCGCGGCCGAGCCGGACATAGGCGAAGGCGCCGCCCAGCGCGATCACCAGCATCAGGTAGAGGACGAGCGCGCGGTGGGCGATCGCCCAGGCCGAGAGGTTGAAGCGGGCCATGGCCATGTCCCCCGGATTCGTCTGCCGGCGCCGGCTCAGCGCGCCGCGACCGGGCGCACCCGCCGGCCGGGCTCGAGCTTCTGGACGCCGAGCGTGACGATGGTGTCGCCCTCGGCGAGCCCCTCTGTGACGAGCGCCGCACGGCTGCCGTAGCTGGCGACGGTGACCGGGCGCAGCGCCAGCGTGCCGCTCGCCGGGTCGACGACATAGACGCCGGGGCCTGCGCCCTGGTTGAAGATCGCCGAGAGCGGCACGCGCGCCGCCGCCACCTGGTCGCGGCGCGTCAGCGTCACGGTGGCGGTCATGCCCAGCGCCGCCTCGTCGCCGGCCTCGAGGATGGTGAAGCGCGCGGCATAGGTGCGCGTCGCCGGGTCGGCCTGCGGCGCCATCTCGCGCAGCACGGCCGGATAGGCCCGCACCGCGTCGGACCACAGGCGCACGGTGGCGGCGGCCTCGCGGGCCTCGCCGAGCCAGGTCTCGGGCAGGGCGACGAGCGCCTCCTTCTCTCCGTTGCGCGCGACGCGCACGATGGCCTGTCCGGTGGCGACGACCTGGCCGGCCTCGGCGGTCGCGGCGGTCACCACGCCGTCGGCGTCGGCCCGCAGCTCGGCGTATTCGAGCTGGTTGCGCGCCAGCTCCAGCGACCGCCGCGCGCGCTTGACCCGGCTCTCGGCCTCGTCGCGCGTCGTCTTCCTGCGGTCGTAGTCGGCCAGCGCCGCGAACCCGTTCGCCTTCAGCCCGGCGTAGCGCCGCTCGTCGGCCGCCGCCTGGGCGAAGCTGGAGGAGGCGGCCGCCAGCTCGGCCTCGGCACTCTCGACCTGCAGGCGCAGGTCGGTCGGGTCGAGGCGGGCGACGACATCGCCCTCGCGGACCCGGTCGCCGACATCGACGGCGCGTCCGATGACCTTGCCCGACACACGGAACGCCAGGTCGCTCTCGAAGCGCGGACGCACGGTGCCGACGAAGGTCCGCGCGGTTTCCGCCGGCGCGAGAGATATCCGCTCGACCTGCACCCGCGGCGGCACCGGCTCGCGCGCGGCGACCTCCTCGCGCTTGCATGCCGCCAGGGCCAGCATCAGGACGGTCGCGCCGAGCGCGGCGGAGAGGGTGAGGGTGCGACGAAGGGTCATTGTCGTGCCTCCGGCTCTGATTGACGATTATTGATTGACGTTCTCGAATAATCGTCACTTCAGGTTCAAAAAAGGGTGCTAGCGCAACGCCCGCGCGAGAAAGCGGACCGTAGCGCGCGCCTGCGCATCGAGATCCTCGTCGATCCCCTGCTGGACCAGCAGGGGATGGCAGAAGCGGGCGAGGCAGCCGAACACGACGCGCGCCGTCTCACGGGCGTCGCACGGCTGGAACTCCCCGGAGTCGATGCCCGACCGGATGATCAGCTCGATCACCGTCCGCATCGCCTCCTTGTGCTGATCGATCGATTCCCAGTTGTGCTCCATGGCGACCACGACGATGTCCGATATCGCCCGTTCGTTCTGGAAATTATCCTTGTGATACTGGAGGTTGGCGAGCACGTACCGTTCCAGCCGGTCGACCGCCGGGCCCGGGCTGCGGACGATCCGCATGGCGGCGTCGTGCATGCGCGCGAGGTGGCGATCGCAGATCGCCTGCACCAGCGCGTTCTTGGAGGCGAAGAAGCGGTAGACGTTGGCCGGCGACATGCCGAGCTCGGCCGCGATGTCGGCGACCGCGGTCTTGGCGAAGCCCATCCGTCGGAACAGCTCGTCGGCCTTCTCGACGATCCGGGTGCGGGTCTCCTCGGCGGTCGGCCGGGAGCGGGCGATCATGGGATGCGTGACCATTGGTGACGATTTACGTACTTCATCACTCATCAATCCGCAAGAGGCGATGCGACGCTCGTCGCGCGGCCTCGCCCATGGTCTACCATCGCCGCCGGTGCCGCGGAACGGATGACGACGATGGACGGCCAGCATTTCTCCAGCCGCGCGGGCTTCGTGCTCGCCGCCATCGGTTCCGCGGTCGGCCTCGGCTCGATCTGGAAATTCCCCTACGAGGTCGGCGAGAACGGCGGTGCGGCCTTCCTCGTCTTCTACGTCGGGGGTCTCGTGCTGGTCGTCGTGCCGCTGCTGCTGGCGGAGTTCGTCGTCGGTCGGCGCGGCGGCAACGACGTCGTCCAGTGCATCACCGCCGCCGCGCGCGAGGATGGGCGGTCCCCCGCCTGGGGGCTCGCGGGCGTCCTGGCCCTCTCCGGCGGCTTCCTGCTCACGACGTACTATGCCGTGATCGCCGGCATGACGATGGACTATGCGGTGCGCGCCGCCATCGTGGGTTTCCGCGGCGCCGACACGGCGCAGGCGCAGGCCGCGTACGATGCGCTGGTCGGCGATCCCCTGCGCCTCGCGGCGTGGCAGAGCGCCTTCCTGGCCCTGACGGTCGCCGTGGTGGCGCGCGGCGTGGCCCGCGGCATCGAGGCGGCGTGCATGGTGCTGATGCCGCTCCTCGCGCTGTGCATGGCGGCGCTCGTCGTCTATGCCGCGATCGCGGGCGATCTCGTGGCCGCCGCGGGGTTCCTGTTCGCGCCGCGCCTGGAGGATTTCGGGGCGCGGGCGGCGCTGGAGGCGCTGGGCCTCGGCTTCTTCTCGATCGGTGTCGGCTTCGGCGCCATGGCCACTTACGCGGCCTACACCGGCCGCGACGTGCACCTCGGCGCCGCCGCAGTCACCATTATCGTCGGCGACACCCTGGTCTCGGTGCTGGCCGGGCTCGCGGTCTTTCCGCTGGTGTTCGCCTACGGGCTCGATCCGGCTTCGGGAACCGGGCTGGTCTTCGTCACGCTGCCGATCGCCTTCGGCCGGCTGCCGGGCGGCGACGTCGTGGCTGCGGGGTTCTTCTTCCTGCTGTTCGTCGCCGCGCTCGCGAGCACGCTCTCCCTCGTCGAGCTCGTGGTGGCGCCGCTGCGGCGCTGGACCGCCTGGAGTCGGGGCCGCACCGCGGTCGTCGCGGGCTTCGCGATATGGGCGGGCGGCATCCCCACGGTCCTCTCCTTCAACGTCCTGCGCGAGGCGCGGCCCCTGGCTTGGGTGCCGACGCTGGCCGGCATGGACGTCTACGGTCTGGTCGACGGCCTGACATCGAACATCCTGCTGCCGCTCGGGGGCGTGCTCTTCGCCGCCGTGGTCGGCGGCGGGATGCCCGCGGCGCGGATCGCCGAGGCGCTCGGGTGCACGCCCGCCGCCGCGTCCCGCCTCCAGGCCATCCTGCGCTGGCCCGTGCCGGCGATCATCCTCCTCCTCGTGGTCGCCGGTTTCGTGCTCCCGTGAGGGAATTGAAGTTTGACCGCGGGCCGAGGTTGCCGCACCATCGCGGGCAATGATCCCCGGACGGGCCATCGGGCCGAGCACGGGGGAACCGTCCCGGGGAGGACGCTCACCATGCGGATGCTCGCACCGGTCGCCGCGGCGGCCGTAGTCTGTACCCTTGCGGCCGCACCCGTCGTCGCCGCGGTCGACGGCCCGAAGGTAGCGTGGGATCTCTCGGTCTGGGGTCCGCCACGTGCGTTCACGGCCGGCATCGAGGCGCTCGCCAAGCACGTCGCGGCCGAGACCGGCGACAAGTTCACCATCAAGATCCACTATGGCGATGCCCTGTCGAAGGGGCCCGACAACCTCGACAACATCAAGCTCGGCGCCTTCGAGATGGCACAGATCTGCACCGGCTACCATCCGGGCAAGCATCTGGGCATCACCGTCCTCGACCTGCCGGGGCTGCCGCTGGTCGACCCGGACATCCACGCCCGCGTGCACGACGCCATCTACCAGCACCCGTACATCGTCGGCGAGTTCAAGCGCTGGAACGCCATGCTGCTGATGTCGGTGCTGCAGCCGCAGTCCGAGCTGATGGGCACCGGCAACCCACCGCTCAAGGTCGAGGACTTCAAGGGCATGCGGGTGCGTGCGCTCGGCGGCACCGGTGACGCCCTGAAGAATCTCGGCGCGGTGCCGACGTCGGTGCCGGCGCCGGAGGTCTACAACGCGCTGGAGCGCGGGGTCTTCCAGGCTGCGGCGTTCCCCTACACCTACGCCTTCGCCGCCTACAAGATCGATGAGATCGCCAAGTGGCACACGACCAATCTCGGGCCGGGTGCCAACAACTGTCCGACGATCGTCAACATCCAGGCATTCCAGAAGCTGCCGCCGCAGTACCGCGAGCTCATGACCAAGACCCGTCCGCTCGCCTACGAGGCGCTGAAAGCGGCGCAGAAGGCATCCGACGAGAAGAGCCTCGCGGCGTGGGACAAGCGTGGTCTGGTCGCCATCAAGTATTCCGATGCCGAGCTCGCCAAGTTCGTCGAGATCGGCGCGCGCCCGGTATGGGCGTCCTGGGTCAAGGAGGTCAGCGCCAAGGGCGTACCCGGGCAGGAGCTGCTCGACGCGGTGCTGGCGGAGGCCGACAAGGCGAAGAAGGCACTCGGCCGCTAGCGGCGCCGCTGAGCGGCGCCGTGGCCGGCGGCACACCTCTCTCGGGCGGGGCGGCGACGCTCGCCGCCGCCGATCGCGTGCTGAAGGTCGTGGAAGGGGCGACCGCGATCGTCGCCGGCGTCGTCATCTTCGTCGTCATGTGGGTCGGCGTCGCGGAGATCTTCCTGCGGAAGGCCTTCAACAGCCCGCTCTACGGCCAGCTCGACCTCATCGAGCAGACCATGGCCACCTACGCGCTGCTCACCGTCTCCTACTGCTGGCGGCAGGCCGGGCATATCCGCGTCGATCTGGTGATCGACATGTTCCGCGGTCGGGCCCGGTTCGTGGTGGAGCTGGCGACCACCCTGGCGGCGCTGGCGCTCATCACCGCGATCTGGCCCGGCATCTACCATTTCTTCGACAACGCCTGGGACATCGGCGATTCGACGATCAACACCCGCTGGCCGACCTGGCCGTCGAAGTCCGTCCCGGTCTTCGCATTCGCGCTGCTGTGGCTGCGCCTGGTGCTGGAGGCGATCGGCTTCGTGCGGCTGATCGCCGATCCCGACGCGACGCCGATCGCCGTCCCCGACCGCCACCATCCCATTGAAGAGCTGATCGACGACACCGCCGTGCCGCCTGCGGGCGGTGCCGGCCACCGCCCCTGAGACGGAGCCGCCGCGGCGATGGAACCGATCGACTACGGCATCATCGGCATGATCGCGCTGGCGGTGATGATCGCGCTGGGCGTGCGCATCTTCGTGGCCTCGGGCATCGTCGGCTTCTGCGGCCTGTGGGCGCTGAAGGGCTTCGACCGGGCGGTCGGCATCGCCGGCCACATCCCGTACTCCGACACGACCAACTACGCGCTCTCGGTGCTGCCGCTCTTCATCCTGATCGGCCACCTCGCGCACCACGCCGGCATCGTCCACGGCGCCTATCGCTGCGCGCGGGCCTGGCTCGGCTGGCTGCCGGGCGGGCTCGGCGTCGCCACGGTGTTCGCCGCGGCGGGCTTCGCCGCGGTGTCCGGCGCCAGCACCGCGACGGCGGCCGTGTTCGCCCGCATCGCCCTGCCGGAGCTGCTGCGCCACAAATACCATCCGAGCATCGCCTCGGCGCTGGTGGCCGCCGGCGGCACGCTGGCCTCGCTGATCCCGCCCTCGGCCATCATGGTTGTCTACGGCATCATCACCGAGACCTCGATCGGCGGCCTGCTGCTCGCGGGCTTCATCCCCGGCGCCATCTCGGCCCTGGTCTATTCGGGCGCCATCCTCGTGCGCTTCATGGTCAATCCGTCGCTCGGCGCGCCGTCGGGCGGCGCCACCTGGCACGAGCGCATCACGACGCTGCCGGAGATCGTGCCGATCGTGTTCGTGATCGGCGCGGTGCTGGGGGGCATGTACACGGGCTGGGCCACCCCGACGGAGGTAGGGGCGCTCGGCGCCTTCATCATCTTCGTCATGGCGCTGGCGCGCGGGATGCTCACGGGCAAGGGGCTGATGCATTCGCTCGTCGACACGGCGAAGCTGTCGGTGATGATCTTCTCGATCATCTGGGGCGTGCTGATCTTCGTGCGCTTCCTCGCCTTCGCCGGCGTGTCGGGCGCCTTCTCCGCCTGGATCGCGGCGATCGGCGTCTCGCCCTACCTCGTGCTGCTCTTCGTCATCGCCCTCTACATCGTGCTCGGCATGTTCATGGACGGCATCGGCATGCTGCTGCTGACGCTGCCGGTCATCTCGCCGGTCATGACCTCGCTCGGCTTCGACCCGATCTGGTTCGGCATCATCGTGGTGAAGATGGTGGAGGTCGGGCTGCTGACGCCGCCCGTCGGCCTGAACTGCTACGTCGTCGCGGGCGTCCGCCCGGACATCCCGCTGCAGCAGATCTTCCGCGGCGTCTGGCCCTTCGTGATCGCCGACCTGCTGTGCGTGGCGCTGTTCGTCGCGTTCCCGGGTATCGTCACCTTCCTGCCCCGCCTCGTCATGGCCGGCTGACCGGCCGCAGAAGGAGAGCAACCGATGTCCGTCGTCCTCGGCAGCGGCGCCCACCGCTATCGCGTCAATCCCGACTGGGCGAAGCTGCCCGCCGGCTGGTCGTTCCGCGACGTCGCCGGCGTCGCCGTGGATGCGAAGGATCAGGTCTACGTCTTCAACCGCGGCCAGCACCCGATGATCGTCTTCGATCGCGAGGGCAACTTCCTGCGCTCGTGGGGCGAGGGGCTCTTCACGCGCGCCCACGGCATCCATGTCGGCCCGGACGGGATGCTCTACTGCACCGACGACGGCGACCATACCGTCCGCAAGTGCACGCCCGAAGGCAAGGTGCTGCTGGAGATCGGTATCCCCGGCAAGCCTGCCCCGTTCATGAGCGGTGAGCCGTTCCACCGCTGCACCCATACCGCGCTGTCGCCGCGCGGCGACATCTACGTCTCCGACGGCTACGGCAACGCCCGCGTCCACAAATACGCGCCCGACGGCAAGTTGCTGAAGTCGTGGGGCGAGCCCGGCACCGACCCCGGGCAGTTCAACATCGTGCACAACATCGTCGCCGACGACGAAGGCTGGGTCTACGTCGCCGACCGCGAGAACCATCGCGTCCAGGTGTTCGACGGCGAGGGCAGGTACGAGACGCAGTGGAAGAACCTGCACCGGCCGTGCGGCCTCTTCCTCTGCCCGGGGCACGGCGGGCTGTGCGTCATCGGCGAGCTCGGCCCCGGGCTGGCGGTCAACCGCTTCGTGCCGAACCTCGGCCCGCGCATCAGCCTGGTGACGACGAAAGGGGAGATCGTCGCCCGCCTCGGCGGCAAGGACGGGCCCGGCATGGCGGTCGGCCAGTTCCAGGCGCCGCACGGCATCGCCGTCGATTCCCGCGGCGACATCTATGTCGGTGAGGTCTCCTACACCAACTGGCCCAGCACCTATCCCAACGACCCGTTGCCGGAGAAGCTTCGCACCCTCCAGAAGCTGGAAAGGCTGGATTGAGCCCGATCGTGGCGGGGGGCGGCAGCATCTCGGGCGTACCCCCGCTCGAGGGGGCGGCCGGCCGGGGCTACTTCAGGACCGAGAGGTCGAGATCGAGCTTGGCGCCGAGCCAGATGGCGTGGTCGCGGTGGTCGGCGAGCGCGTCTGCGGTATTGGGGTGGACGAAGACCACGAGGTCGCCGCGGTTCAGCGCCAGCCATGGGACGAGCAGGGCGAAACCCTCCGGGGCGAAGGCCACCTGGTAGCTCCAGCGCGGATGGGGGCCGACGGGTCGCTCATGGAAGCGGCCCATCTCCATCTTCCCGGCAAAGCGCGCCTCGATGGCGGCGCGCAGGGCCCGGGCGGTCTCGCGGCTCGCCGCGTCGAAATAGACGTGCGCGTGCCAGCTCTCGATGCGGTCGACCTCAAGCAGCTCCATCACTCTCCTCCGGGCGCGCCGAGGCCGCATCATGCCGACCGAAACCGGCCGCGACCAAGCCCTCAATCGTCGTCGAGCACGCTTCCCGCCAGGCGCATCAGCGCGTCGAGCCGCAGCGGCTCGAAGGTGAAGGCGACCTCGCTGTCGCCGGCCGGAACCCGCACCGCACGGAACAGGCGGTTGGCGCGCCGGACCGGCACCTCCGCACCGCCGATGCCGGCACGCCATGATGCATGGTAGCGGTCGTTGAGGACGAGCCACGCGGGGCGCAGCGCATGCACGGCGATGCGCACGGCATCGGTCTCGTAGGACAGGATCTCGACCGAGCCGGCGGGGCCGCCGGGCGACGGATCGCCGGATTCGTCGTGCTGCAGCCCTTCGATGAGGACGGTGGCGCGCGGGTCGGCGGGCAGCGGGCCACCATCGTCGGGCAGGGCGCGCGGCACCAGCAGCGCGCGGGGCAGGGCCGCCGGGTTCTCATAGAGATAGGCGCCGTCGCGGGTCCCGAGATAGCGCAGGCCCATGCAGGCCGCCTTGGGCACGATCGATTCGATGGGGCGGCCGGTGACGACGAGACGGATGCCGAGGAGGCGGGCGAGCGGGCTGTCGTAGCCGGTGAACAGGTCGGTGAGCCGCCGGCGCGGCAGGTGGCTGTTCTGCTCGGCGCCGACCGCCGCCGCGTAGTCGACGCGCCGCAGCGGGTTGTAGCCCAGCGTCTGCTCGATGCCGTAGGCGAGGGCCGCATTCTGCCATGAGCCGCCGCCGTCGGCGCCCGGCACGCGGTCGAGCCCGAATATCTCCGCGCGATAGGGGCCGCCCGGCCCATCGAGCGCGTCGCGGATCTCGGCCGCGAGCCGCAGGCCCTCCGGCCGGTAGGCGGCGATCGACGCTTCGGGCCGGGCGTTCAGCGCGGACCCGCCATGGTGGGCGACGAGATCGCCGGCGGCGAACAGGATGGCGACAAGCGCCCAGGCGCCGGCGGCGCGCGGGGAGGGCAACCGGGCGACGACGAAGACGGCGGCCGCCAGCAGAGCGGCGCCCAGGGCGAGCGAGCGCGCCATGTCCGGCAGATGGCCGAAGCGCAGGCCCAGCCAAAGTGCCGCCGCCGATGCGCCGGTGCCGAGCGCGAGCGCGGCCATGGCGGCGATCCGGCCGACGCCGCGCGGCTCCTCCGGTACCGCGATGGTGGCTTGGGCCGCCGCACCCGCGAGGAGCGCAATCATGGCGTTCAACAGGAAGGCCGCGTCGTTCGGGCGGCGGTAGAGGTCCGCACCGGGCAGCAGCTCGTAGAGCATCCGGTAGGCCGGGGTGAACGCGCCCAGCGCATAGAGCAGCGCGAAGGCGAGGCCCGCGGCGAGCGGCGCGGTCTCGGGACGGGCGAGGAGCCGCGCACGAATGCCGGGGCGCAGCAAGCCCGTGGCGAGGAGCGCCAGCGGCAGCGCGCCGACATAGAGGTGGATCGTGGTCGGATCGTTCCAGTCGTAGCCGAGCGCCGAGAGGGACATCCAGGGCAGGGTGCCGGGCCCCCAGTATCCGCGCAGCCCCAGCTCCCCGAAGACGTTCGGCGCCAGCAGGGTCAGCAGCGCCGATGGCTGCAGCGACGCGTACCCCGCCGTGCGGTAGGCGATGTCCGAGCGCGTGCTGGCGGCCAGCACGTCGAGCGTCAGCAGCATCGGCACCGTCACCATGGCGATGCCCACGAGCAGGGCGGGCGTCAGCTCCAGCCCGTGGCGGAGCGCGCCGCGTGCGCCCTCGCGGCGCAAGGCGGCGGCCATCCACCAGGCGGCGATGCCGACCAGGAGCACGCAGTTGAGGAACGCCACCTGGTCGCGGCCGATCGCCATCGAGCCGGCGACGACGCCGAAGGCAGCGGCGAACGCCATTCGCCGGGTGCGCGTGGCGGCGGCGAAGGCGAGGTGGAGCAGCAGCAGCGCCCAGGGCAGATGGGCGTAGCTGACGGTCATCAGGCTGTGCTGCAGGCGACCCGCGGCGACGCCGCCGAACATCATCACCAGGGCGGCGAGAAGGGCGGCGACCGGCCGCCAGCCGAAGGCCCGTCCGAGCGCCAGCGTGCCGATGCCGGCCGCGAGCACATGGAGGAGCTGCACCACGTCGACCAGCCGCATGCTGGGTGCGGCGTCGAGCGCGGCGAGCAGGCGGAAGCTCGGCGTGAAGATCCAGGACTGCGGATCGGCCACGACCGCGCGGCCACCGTAGAGCCAGGGATTCCAGAAGCCGCTGTCGCCCACGTGGAAGGCGAGGGCGAGGGCGCGCAGGACCGGATAGTAGAAGTCCTTGGCGTCCCAGGGGATGACCATGCCGCCCCACAGCCACGGGCCGGCATAGGCCGTCCAGGCCGCCGCGGCGAGCGCCGTCGCCATCGCCCAGCCCGCCGCGCCGCCCGCGGCCAGCGGCCAGCCGGCCGCCTGGGCCGCACGCCGCAGCCGGCCGCGCGCTTCCGTCCCCGGCACCCTTGCGCGCATCTCCCTCCGCCGCCTTTCGCGCTCCGGCGCTTCGCGCACCGGTTGACGGACGCTAGCGCCGTGGCCGCGATCGGCGCCAGGGGTTGGAATCATCATAGGTGCTTATGACTTCGAGTGGCTCGGATCGCTGCCGTTTGGCCGTCGCGTGCGACACCAATACCCTTTCTCTGGCAGGTCACAAGTCCGGCGACGCGGATCGCATCGGATGGCCGACGGGGTGGCATGTGCACGCCAAGTAGTGCCGCCCGAAGCGGATCGAATCGGGCAGATGCTCCAGGGTTGCGGCAAAGCACGGCAGAGCCTTGTGCGGCCGCGGATTCTCTGCCTAGAGTCG
>JADZBA010000171.1 GCA_020852355.1 Alphaproteobacteria bacterium | reverse complement strand
GCGGTGCGTCGAGGTCGGCGAGGCGCGGCACGCAGGGATAGCCCTCGACCTCCCGCGCCGTCGGATTGACCGCCATGACCCGGCCCGCGAAGCCGCCGCGGCGGACCATGCGCATCATGTCGTTGCCCGGCGTGTCCGGCCGGGCGCTGGCGCCGACGAAGGCGATCGACCGCGGCGCGAGCAGAGGAGTGAGGGGATGGTCGATGGTCACTTGCCGCGACGCCGGGTTGCCCGATGCCCGGTGCGTCCCCCCACGAGCACGGGATGCGGTCCTTCTCTCCGGCACGAGCACCTCATGAAGAACGCACACCCCCTGGACGGAAGCAGGTCTGCCGTGTCGCCCCCTCTCCGCCCCGTGGGGGCGGAGAGGGTCGGGGTGAGGTGGGGATTCGCCGGCGGGCGTGATCGGGCGAGCGCCCGCCTCACCCTCCCCACCGCTGCGCGGCGGGTCCCCTCCCTCTCCGCCCTGAAGGGCGGAGAGGGCATGCGTGCACCGATGCCCGTCGTTTCGTTCACGGCGAGTCGCTCCCTGCGGTGGCACCTCATCCCGGGCGCGCAGCGAAGCGGAGCGGTCGAGGGACGCACCGCCGCCGATCGGGTCCGCTACTCGAGCTGGAAGCGGTTCCAGTCGGCATCGTATTTCGCCGAATAGAGCGCCGCCTGCTCCTCGTTCAGGATCAGCATGTCCTTGGCGTTCTCCGGTGCCGTCACCATCCACTTCTTCTGGTCGGCGTTGCCCTTGGCGGCAGCGGCGCCCAGGACGGGACCGTAGGTGCCGACGTCGAGCAGGCGCATCTGCGCCTCCTCGGAGATCGCGTAGTTGATCGCCTCCATGGCGAGCTTCCGGTGCGGCGAGCCCTTCACGACGACCCAGGCGTTGCCCCAGGCGATGCCGTCCCGGTAGGTCATCGCGACGGGCGCCTGCTCCTTCATGATGGCGAAGATCCGGCCCGACCAGGCCGAGGACATCGCCAGCTCGCCCGAGGAAAGGAGCTGCGGCGGCTGTGCGCCGGCCGTCCACCAGACCTTCACGTGCGGCTTGATCTCGCGCAGCTTGGCGAGTGCCGTCTTCACCTTCTCGTCGGTGACCGGGAAGACCTCGCCGCGCGGCACGCCGGCCGCCAGCAGCGCCGCCTCGTAGTTGTAGTAGAAGGGCTTGTAGAGGCCGCGCGGCCCCGGGAACGCCTTGACGTCCCAGAAGTCCTTCCAGGATCGCGGTCCCTTGTCCGCCGGAAACGCCTTGGTGTTCCACGCGATGATGGTGGCGCCGGTCGAGGTGAAGACGCCCTTGGGCGTCACCCAGCCGGGATCGAGGTTCTTCGCGTTCGGGATCAGCGCCATGTCGAGCGGCTCGAGCAGGTCGGCACCCTGGAAGATGAAGCGCCCGCCGACGTCGACCAGGTCCCATTCGGGCTGGCCGGATTCCGCCATGGCCTTCAGCTTGGCGTAGGCCGTCGGCGAGGCGTGCGCGACCTCGATGCCCTTGCTCCTGGCGAACGGCTCCAGGAAGGCGGTCTTCTCCAGCTCGCTGAGGGCGCCGCCCCACGAGCAGAAGGTCAGCGGCCGTCCCTGGGCGAGGCCGGGACGCGGCAGGCCGGCGACGAGGGGAGCGGTCGCGGCGGCGGCGCCGAGCGCGATGAAGCGGCGTCTGGTCAGCATGGCATTCACCTCCTCTGTCATGCGGCATCCGGCAGGATCGACACGCTGGCCGGATCCCAACCGATCTCGATGCCCTCGCCCGCCGGGTCGGTCCCGGCGAGGCGGCGGCACCACAGCTCGAGGCCGTTCCCGAGCACGAGACGCAGGGCGACGATCTCGCCGAGATGGACGCGTTCGACGATGCGCGCGGGCAGGCCGCCCGCCTCCGGGCGCACCGTCTCCGGGCGGATCAGGGCGACGGCCCGCGCCCCGGCCGCGAGTCCGGACGCGGCGCTGCCGGCGATCGCGTGCGGCAGGCCCGGCACCGTGAGCGTCGCGGTGGTGCCGTCCGTCGCCGCGACCGTACCGGCGACGAGGTTCGATTCGCCCAGGAAGCGCGCGACGAAGGCGTCGGCCGGCCGGTCGTAGAGGGCGCGCCCGGTGCCGACCTGGACGACGCTGCCGGCGCGCATCACCGCGACGCGGTCCGACATGACCAGCGCCTCCTCCTGGTCGTGCGTCACGTAGAGGGTGGTGCGCGGCCGGGCGAGATGCATGCGCCGAATCTCGAGCTGCACCTCCTTGCGGAGCTGGCGGTCGAGCGCCCCCAGGGGCTCGTCCATCAGCAGCACGTCCGGCTCGATCACCAGCGCGCGGGCGAGCGCCACACGCTGCTGCTGGCCACCCGAGAGCGCGCGGATCGCCCGCCGCGCGAAGCCCTCCAGGCGGACGACGCGCAGCGCCTCGGCGACGCGCCGCGCGATCTCCGACGCCGGGACGCGGCGCACGCGCAGGCCGTAGGCGACGTTCTCGTGCACGTCCATGTGGGGGAAGAGCGCATAGCTCTGGAAGACCATGCCCATGTTGCGCCGGCGCGCCGGCGTCGCGGTCACGTCGCGTTCGCCGACCAGCAGCCGCCCGCGCGACGGCGGCAGGTAGCCCGCGCAGATGTTGAGCAGCGTCGTCTTGCCCGAGCCCGACGGGCCGAGCAGCGTCAGGAACTCGCCGTCGGCGACGTCGAGGTCGGTCGGATGCAGCGCCGTGAAGGCACCGAAGGACTTGCCGATGCCAGCGAAGCGCACGGCGCTCACGCCCGCCTCCGGCGCAGCAGGCGGAAGGAGGCCGCGGCGAGGATCGCGAGCGCCATCATGAAGGTCGCGGCGACCGCGACCACCGGGGTGTACTCGACCCGGATCTCCTCCCAGATGCGCACCGGCAGCGTCTTGGCCGATGGGCCCGCCAGGAACACCGAGAGCACGACCTCGTCGAACGAGGTGACGAAGGCGAAGACCGCGCCGCCGACGACGCCCGGCAGGATCAGCGGCAGGGTGACGGTGCGGAAGAGGCGCCAGGAGGAGGCGCCGAGGCCGGCCGCGGCACGGCCCAGGGCGGGGTCGAGGGCGGCGAGCGAGACGCCGACGTTGAGCGCCACGTAGGGCAGCGCCAGCATCGCGTGGCCGAGGACCAGCGCCGCCGTCGTGCCGACGAGGCCGGCCGACCGCGCCACGGCATAGAGCGCCACCGCCAGCACGATCACCGGCACCACCACCGGGCCGACGAAGAGCGCCAGCGCCAGCCGCCGCACGATGCCTCGCAGCCGTGCCAGGCCGAGAGCCGCCGCCGTGCCGAGCGGCACCGCCACCAGCGTCGCCAGGACCGCGACCTCGACGCTCTTCAGCAGGGCGCGGCGCCACGAGGGGTCGCCGAAGAAGGTGCCCCACCAGCGCACCGACCACGCCTCGGGCGGCAGGCGGATGAAGCTGCGCGCGCTGAACGCGGCCGGCACGACCGCCAGCACCGGCAGCACCAGGAACGCCGCCAGCAGTGCGGCGAAGGCGGCGAGCGCCACCCGCCCGGCCATCATCGCACCTCGGCGACGGCGGCGGGCGCCACGAAGCGTGCGGCCATTGCCAGGAAGGCCAGCGTCGCTGCCAGCAGGATCATCGAGGCCGCGGCGGCGAGCGGCCACACCAGGCGCTCGTTCACGAAGCCGTCGATCAGCATCGAGAGGGTGATGCTGGAGGCGCCGCCGAGCAGCGCCGGGGTGATGAAGAAGCCCAGCGACAGCAGGAAGACGAAGGCCCCGCCGGTGGCTACGCCCGGCATCGAGAGCGGCAGCAGGACACGCAGGAAGGTGCGCGCCGGCGAAGCGCCGAGCCCTTCGCTCGCCCGGAGCAGCGCCGGGTCGACGCGCACCAGGGCGGCGTAGATCGGCAGCACCGCGTAGGGCAGCAGCACATGCACCATGCCGATCAGCACACCGGTCTGGTTGAAGAGCAGCGCCAGCGGCCGCTCGACGATGCCGCCCGCGACCAGCAGCCGGTTGACCGGGCCGTTGGTCTCCAGCAGCAGCATCCAGGAGAAGGTGCGCACCAGCACGCTGATCCACAGCGGCGTCAGCACGCAGGCGAAGAGTATGACGCGCCAGCGCAAGGGCGCCCGGGCCAGCGCCAGGGCGAAGGGATAGCCCAGCAGCACGGTGATCGCGGTCACCGCGACGGCGACCCACGCCGTCGCCGCGAAGACCTTGCGGTAGATCGGATCATGCAGCAGCTCGACGTAGGGTGTCGCGGCACCGGCGGGATCTGAGAAGCTCAGCTCCAGCAGCCGCAGCAGCGGCAGCACGAAGACGACCGCGAGCAGCGCCACGGCGGGCAGCAGCAGGGCCGCGGGGCCGAGCCGCCCGGCCAGCCGGTCGAGCACGGGCGCCGCGCCTGAGGTCACCGCTTGCGGTCCCGCAGGATCTCGCGGGCGGCATTGTGCCCCGGCACGCCGCCGACGCCGCCGCCGGGATGGGCCGACGAGCCGCACTGGTAGAGCCCGGCGATCGGGCTGCGATAGTCCGCCCAGTGCGGCGCCGGGCGGGCAAAGAAGAGCTGATCGGCCTGCAGCTCGCCGTGGAAGATATGGCCGTGCGGCGAGCCGATGCGCGCCTCGATGTCGGGCGGCGCCAGCACCTGCATGCCGACGATGCCGTCGGAGAAGCCGGGTGCGTGCTCGTCCATCACCGCCAGCACCGTCTTCGCGAAGTCGTCGCGCCGGCCGTCCCAGTCGCCCTCCGCCAGCGTGTAGGGCGCATGGCCGCCGAAGAGATGCACGACGTGCTTGCCCGGCGGCGAGATCGTGTCGTCGACGAAGCTGGGGGCGACCGGCGTGACGAACGGCTTGCGCGACCAGTCGCCGTACTTGGCGTCGTCGTAGGCGCGCTCCAGATACTCGATGGTCGGTCCGATATGGGCGTAGGTCGGGTAGGCGAAGCCGCATTCCGCGGCGTCGAAGCCGGTGTATTGCGGCAGGCGCTCGCAGGCGATGTTGATCTTGAAGGCCGACGAGTAGGTCCGGTAGGCCTCGATCTCGCGCACGAACTCGGCCGGCAGCGCGGTGCGCGGCAGCAGCTTCAGGAAGGTGACCTTGGCGCTGGCGTTGCTGGCGACGATCGGGGCGGCGATGCGGCTGCCGTCGGCCAGCGTGACGCCGGTGGCCCGTCCGCCTTCGGTGTCGATCGCGACGACCGTGGCGTCGGTGCGCACCGCCATGCCCTTCTCGCGGCCGGAAGCGGCGATGGCGGCGGTGATGGTGCCCATGCCGCCGCGCACGAAGCCCCAGCCGCCGGCCCCGGCATGCTCGCCCATCACGTGGTGCATGATGACGTAGGCGGAGCCCGGGCTCCTCGGGCCGGCGAAGGTGCCGATGCCGCTGTAGTAGGCGAGCACCGCCTTGACGTGCGTGCTCTCGAACCACTCCGAGAGATAGGCGTCGGCGCTCATCGTCATGAGGTCGATGAGGCGGTAGAGCCGGCCGCCCACCTTGCGGTACTTCCACAGCAGCTTCGCCGTCTCCTTGAACGACCGCCAGTCGCGGCAGGAGACGTCGGGCGGCGTCTCCAGCAGCAGCCGGCGGACGATCGCCGCGGACTCCATCAGGTAGCGGTCGAACTCGGGATAGATCGCCGCGTCCCTCGGCGAAAAGCGCGCGAAGCTCTTCTGCGTGCGGTCCATCGCATCGCTGAAGAGGATGTGGTCGCCGCCGGGCAGCGCGCCGAACATGTCGGAGGCCGGCAGCACCTCGAAGCCGAAGCGCCGGAGCTCCAGCTCGGCGATCACCTTGGGATGCAGCAGGCTCATCAGGTAGCTGAAGACCGAGAAGCGGTAGCCGGGGATCACCTCCTCGGTCACCGCGGCGCCGCCGACGACCGGCCGGCGCTCCAGCACCAGGGTCTTCAGGCCGGCGCGCGCGAGATAGGCCCCGCAGGTGAGCCCGTTGTGCCCGCCCCCGACGATGACGGCGTCATAGCGCTCGGCCACTCGCCCCTCCGCCTCCCTGTTTTACAGAAGTAAAAATTGGCCTTAGAATTTTTGCAATGAGAAAGTCGCTCCCCGCCCTGGCGCAGATGCCCGAGATCACCCGCGAGCGCATGCGCCCGGGGCCGCCCGCGGCCCCCGAGACGGGCGACGTGCGGCATCTCGGCCGGGAGATTCGCGGCCTGCGCAAGGCGCGCGGCCTGACGCTGGCCGTGCTGGCCGCACAGAGCGGCCTGTCGGTCGGCTATCTCAGCCTGCTGGAGCGCGACCTGGCGACGCCGTCGATCAACGCGCTCTACGCCATCAGCCGGGCGCTCGGCGTGACCGTGAGCTGGTTCTTCGACGCCGGCGCCGCCCCCGCCGACGAGCGCGAGCTGATCGTGCGCCGCGGCCGGCGGCGACGCCTCGACTACTCCGCCGGCATCGTCGACGAGCTGCTGAGCCCGACGCTGACCGGCGCGCTGGAGCTGCTGGCGAGCCGCTTCCCGCCCGGCGCGTCGTCGGGCGAGGAGCCCTATACCCATGCCGGCGAGGAGGCGGGCGTGGTGATCCGCGGCCGGCTGGAGCTGTGGGTCGACGGCAAGGTGTTCCTGCTGGAGGCGGGCGACAGCTTCGGCTTCGCCAGCGCCCTGCCGCACCGCTACCGCAACCCCGGCGGCGAGGAGGCGGAGGTCATCTGGGCGATCACGCCGCCGTCGTTCTGACAGGGAGACGAGCGCCGTGCCCGAGACCATCCGCATCGAGCGCGACGGCGCCGTCGCGATCCTGACCTTCGATCGCCCGCGAGTGCTGAATGCCTTCGACCCGGTCCTGGTCCGCGAGACGGTGGCCGCACTGGCCGAGCTGGAGTCCGACGACGGCGTCGGCGCGATCGTCGTGCGCGGCGCCGGCCGCGCCTTCTCCGCCGGCTTCGACATGAAGGCCTCGGCCGCCGCCCCGTCGCGCGGCCCGGAGGAATGGCGGCGGATCCTGGAGGAGGACTTCGCCTTCATCATGGGCTTCTGGAAATGCGCCAAGCCGACGATCGCCGCCGTGCACGGCTACTGCATCGGCGGCGCCTTCGAGCTGTCGCTCGCCTGCGACGTCACCGTGGCGGCGGCCGGCACGCGGTTCGGCGCGCCGGAGGTGCGCTTCGGCTCCGGCGCGGTCGTCCTGCTGCTGCCGTGGATCGCCGGGCCGAAGGCAGCCAAGGAGCTGCTGCTGACCGGCGACGACCGCCTCACGGCGGAGCGGGCACAGGCGCTGGGCATCGTCAACCACGTGGTGCCCGACGGCGAGGAGCTCGACCGGGCGCTCGCCATCGCCCGCGACATCGCCCAGGGTGCGCGCGCCGCCGTGCGCCTGACCAAGCGCGCCATCAACCGCAGCTACGAGGCGATGGGCCTCGAGACGGCCCTTCTCGCCGCGCTGGAAACCGACATCCTGATCGAGGCGTCCGGAGGGCCCGAGCGCGCGGAGTTCGACCGCATCCGCCGCGAGGCCGGCCTCAAGGCCGCGATCGCGTGGCGCGACGCGCGCCATCGCGGCTGATCGCCCGGAACGCTGCGGCGCTACCCGCCGCCCGGCTCTTCCTCTATGGTCGCGCGCGGCGAGTCCAACCCCCACCCCGAGAGGCTGCCCATGCGCCTGCTTCGCGCCCTCCTCGCCGTCGTCGGCTGCCTTCTCCTCATGGAGGCGCCCGTGGCGGCCGCTGATCTGGAGAACACCATCTATCTCGACCTCAAGGACGGTCGTGTGGTCATCGAGCTGCGCCCCGACCTGGCGCCCCGGCACGTCGCCCGCATCAAGGAGCTGACGCGCCAGGGCTTCTACGACGGCATCGCCTTCCACCGGGTGATCGACGGCTTCATGGCCCAGACCGGCGATCCCAGGGGCGACGGCACCGGCGGGTCCGGGCAGAAGCTGAAGGCCGAGTTCTCCGGCGAGCGCCATGTCCGCGGCACCCTCTCCATGGCGCGCGCCAGCAGCCCGGACAGCGCCGACAGCCAGTTCTTCATCATGTTCGCGCCCTCCACCCATCTCGACGGCCAGTACACCGTCTGGGGCAAGGTCACCTCGGGCATGGAGTTCGTCGACATGATCAAGAAGGGCTCGTCCAGCGCCAACGGCGCCGTCCGCGACCCCGATCGCATCGTCAGGATGCGCGTCGCCGCCGACGTGAAGTAGCGCCGGCGTCCACGATCCGATGGCCGACGCGGCCGCCCCCGGGCTCCGCGCCGTCTGGCGCGAGCCCCGGCTGGCGACCGTGCTCGGCCTCGGCTTCGCCAGCGGCCTGCCGCTGCCGCTGACCTTCGGCACGCTGTCCTTCTGGCTGGCGGAGGCCGGGGTCTCGCGGACCGCGATCGGGCTCTTCGCGCTCGTCGGCTCCGCCTACAGCCTGAAGTTCCTGTGGGCGCCGGCGGTCGACGCCCTGCCGCTGCCCGGCCTGACCCGGTGGTTCGGCCGGCGCCGCGGCTGGACGCTGGCCGTCCAGGCGGCGCTGATCGCCGCGATCCTCGCCCTCGGGTTCACCGACCCCGCCGCCGCGCCGGCCTGGACGGCCGCCGGGGCGGTCGCGGTCGCATTCCTGTCGGCGACGCAGGACATCGTCATCGACGCCTACCGCATCGAGCTGCTGGAGCCCGAGGAGCAGGGCCTGGGTGCCGCCGCGGTGCAGTGGGGCTATCGCGGCGGCATGCTCGCCGGCTCGGCCGGCGCCCTCTATGCCGCGGCGGCCGGCGGCTGGCCGGTCGCCTACGGGGTCATGGCCGCCCTGATGCTGGTCGGGGTCGCCACCGTCCTCCTCTCGCCCGAGCCGCGGCAGCCCGCGGCGACCCCCGCCGACCCGGCCGGCACGGGCGCCGCGGCGCGGGCGGCCGCCTGGTTCCGGGACAGTGTCGTCGCCCCCTTCGCCGATTTCGCGACGCGCCCGGGCTGGCTCGCGGTCCTGCTGTTCGTCGTGCTCTACAAGCTGGGCGACGCGCTGGCGGGCGTCATGGCCAACCCCTTCTACGTCGCCCTCGGCTTCACCAAGATCGAGGTCGCGAACGTCGCCAAGGTCTTCGGCGTCGCCGCGACGCTGGCCGGCCTCGCCGTCGCCGGCGTCATCGTCTATCGCTGGGGCCTGTTCCGCAGCCTGCTGGTGTGCGGCATCCTGCAGGCCCTGTCCAACCTGACCTACGTGGTCCAGGCCTGGGCCGGGAACGACGTCCGGGTGCTGACGCTGACCATCCTGCTGGAGAACTTCACCGGCGGCATGGGCTCGGCCGCCTTCGTCGCCTACCTGTCGAGCCTCTGCTCGCTCGCCTTCACCGCGACCCAGTACGCCCTGCTGTCGTCGCTGGCCGCCGTCGGCCGCACGACGCTGTCGGCGGGCGGCGGCTGGCTCGCCGACCGGCTCGACTGGGTGCCCTTCTTCCTGGCGACGACCGCCGCCGCGCTGCCGGCGCTGGCGATCCTGCTGTGGCTCGGCCGACGCTTTCCCGCGGCCCCGCCCGATCGATGACGAGGACGCGGATTCGCGGCCGCGAGACCGGCATCGCCCTCGCCGCGGCGGCGCTGGCGATGCCGCTGGCCGCGCTCCACGCCCACCGCGCCGCGGTGCCGATCCTGGCAGCGGTCGCCATTGCGGCCGTGGCGCTGGCCTGGCTGCGCGACGCAAGGCCGCCGCGCCTCGGCCGCGGCTTCCTGCTGCTGCTCGCCGCCCTCCTGGCATGGGCGGGCCTCGGGCTGGCCTGGTCGATCGACCCCGGGGCCGGCCTCGACCTGCTGCCCCGCGTCGCCCTCATCCTGCTCGGGGCGGGCGCCCTGGTCGCGGTCGCGCGCGACCTGCCGCCGGCCGCGACCGAGCCGGCACGCCGGGCGCTCGTCTTGGGGGTCGCGGGCGCCGCCCTCCTGCTCGCCCTGGAGGCCGCGACGGGCGGCGTGGTCAAGGCCCTGCTGAGCGACAAGGCGCAGCCGGTCGTCGCCATCAAGGCGGGATCGACGATCCTGGTACTGCTCGCCTGGCCGGCGCTCGCCGTCCTGCTCGAGCGCCGCCGGCCGATCGCGGCGGGGGCGCTGGCCGCGGCGCTGGCGGTTCCGCTCGCCTGTCTCGAAGGCCGGGCGGCGCTGATCGCCGCGGCCGCCGGCGCCCTCGCCTTCGCCGCCGCATGGTCGTTCCCGCGCGCGACGGCCGTGGCCCTGTCGACGGCGGCGGCCGCCGGCATCCTCGCCGCCCCCTGGATCGCCCTCGACCTGATCCAGCCCTGGTTCGCCGGCGAGGCCGGGGAGGAGTTCCTGCCGTTCTCGGGTCGCCACCGCGTCGAGATCTGGCGCTTCGCGGCCGAGCATGTCCTGGAGCGGCCGCTCGCCGGCTGGGGCTTCAACGTCTCCCGG
>JADZBA010000170.1 GCA_020852355.1 Alphaproteobacteria bacterium | reverse complement strand
TCGTGCTGCACGGCACGCTGCGCAACGCCGACGTCTACTTCGACGGCATGGTGGCCGCGGCGCGAGAGGCCGGCGTCGGCGGCGAGACCATGGTCGTCGCGCCGCAGTTCCTGGCCGACGTCGATGCGGCACCGCACGCCCTGGACGAGCGGGT
Organism: Alphaproteobacteria bacterium; assembly: GCA_020852355.1. Taxonomy (GTDB): domain Bacteria; phylum Pseudomonadota; class Alphaproteobacteria; order ATCC43930; family Allostellaceae; genus Allostella. Next base: position 15,287 of record JADZBA010000170.1, on the reverse strand, counting down.
GGCGCGCTGGAGCGTCGAGGGCTGGAAGGAAGGGGCGCCGGCCCTGCACCCGGCGGGCGGCGATCCGGTCGCCGCCAGCTCCTATGCCGCGCTCGACGCGCTGGTCGGGCATTTCGCGGACCGCGCGCTCTACCCCGCCCTCGCCACCCTGGTGGTCGCCGGACACTCGGCAGGCGGCCAGGTGCTGGCGCGCTGGGCGCCGACCAGTCGCGCCGACGAGGCGCTGGTGCGCGCCGGCGTGGCCGTGCGCCACGTCATCGCCAACCCGTCGTCCTGGCTCTACTTCGACGCCCGCCGGCCGGTCGCCGGCGGCGCGGGCTTCGCGGTCCCCGCGGGGGACGCCTGCGCGGGCTACGACGACTGGAAGTACGGGCTGCGCGATCCCGTGCCCTACGCCGCCGGCGCGCTCGCCGGCATCGTGCCGCGCTTCCTCGGCCGCGACCTCGTCATCCTGCTCGGCGCCGCCGACGACGACCCCGCCCATCGCCTGCTCGACCGGAGCTGTGCGGCACGCCTGCAGGGCCCGCATCGCCTCGCGCGCGGTCGCGCCTACTCCGCCTACCTCGCCGATTTGGCGAGGGATGCCGCATTGCGTCATCGACTGCTTGTGGTCCCGGGAGTGGGCCACGACAATAGAAAGATGTTCGGATCAGCGTGCGGCCGGGCCGCGCTGTTCGGCGATGCGGCCTGCTGAAAAGGCCGACGATTCGACTCGGAATCTGAGCGCAGGTGGCTATCGGGGCCGATCAATTCGTGTTATCTTTTATGAAGAGTGATTGCCGCATTCCGTTTCCTCATCGCCATGGCGCCGCAAATCCGGATCGATTCGGCAGCAGTCGCCAGGGTGCGCGATCGGCACTCGCCTGTTTGACGATACCGACCTTGGACCCGAGCACATGAGCAACAAACCCTATGGCCGCGGCGACCGCTCCTCCCGTCGTGGTTTCTCCGACGACAACTACTACCCGGCGCCCCGCTCCCCCTACCCCCCCTCGGCCGCACCGCGCTTCGCCTCCGCGGCGCCGATGGGCGGTCCGACGGTGACGGTGGACGCGGCGGTGAAGTGGTTCAACCCGACCAAGGGCTTCGGCTTCGTCACGCCGGTGGACGGATCGGGCGACGCCTTCCTGCATGTCTCGGTCGTCGAGGGCGCGGGCCTGACGGAGGTGCCGGAAGGCGCTACGTTGCGCTGCGAGATCGGCACCGGGCAGAAGGGTCGCCAGGTCGGCCGCATCCTGTCGGTCGACACCAGCACGGCCTCGACGTCGTCGCGGCCCCGGCCGATGGGCGGTCCCGGCGGTGCGCCGCGTGCGCCGCGCGCCGATCGCGACCAGCCGATGGGCGAGCCGACGGAGATGGAAGGTACCGTCAAGTGGTACTCCGTCGAGAAGGGCTTCGGCTTCGTCGCCGCGCCCGACGGCGGCAAGGACATCTTCGTCCACTCCAACACGCTGAAGCGCGCCCAGATCGCCACCCTGCAGCCCGAGCAGGCGGTCCGCATGACCGTCGTGCCGACGCAGAAGGGTCGCGAGGCCACTTCGATCGAGCTCGTCTGACCGGCGGGCGTCCCCCAGGGGGCGCCCGGCCGCCACGCCGTACGCCGCCGCCGCTGCCCCGCAGCGGCGGCGTTCGTCGTTACGGGGCATGACCGACCTTCCCATCCTCGCCGTGCTGCCGGCGGTCCGCGACGCGCTGGCGCGCGGCCGCAGCGTCGTCCTGCGCGCGCCGCCGGGTGCCGGCAAGACGACGGCGCTGCCGCCGGCCCTGCTCGACGCGCCGTGGCGCGGCGACGGCACGATCCTGATGCTGGAGCCGCGCCGGCTGGCCGCGCGCTCCGCCGCGCGGCGGATGGCGGCGCTGCGCGGCGAGGAGGCGGGCGGGACGATCGGCTATCGCGTGCGGCTGGACGCCCGCGTCGGTCCGGCGACGCGCATCGAGGTGGTGACCGAGGGCATCTATCTCCGGCGCATCCAGGGCGACCCGGATCTCGGCGGCGTCGCCGCGGTGCTGTTCGACGAGTTCCACGAGCGCAGCGTCGACGCCGACCTGGCGCTGGCGCTGACCCTGGAGACGCGGGCGGCGCTGCGTCCGGACCTGCGGCTCGTCGTCATGTCGGCTACGCTCGACGGCGGCCCGCTGGCTGCCCTGCTGGGCGACGCCGAGGTCGTCGAGACCGCGGGGCGGCAGCACCCCGTGGCCCTGCGCTGGGCCGACCGCCCGGTCGAGCCGCCGCGCGAGCTGCGCGCCGCCGACGTCGCCCGGCGCGCGCTCGCCGAAGAGGCGGGCGACGTGCTGGTGTTCCTGCCCGGCCTCGCCGAGATCCGCCGCGCCGAGCGCCGCCTCGCCGAGACCCTCGACGATCCCACGGTCGAGGTCGTGCCGCTGCATGGCGACCTCGCCGGGGCCGCCCAGGACCGGGCGATCGCGCCCGCCCCCGCGGGACGGCGGCGCATCGTGCTGGCGACCGCGATCGCCGAGACCAGCCTGACCATCGAGGGCGTGCGCACCGTGGTCGACGCCGGGCTGCGCCGCGCGCCGCGCTTCGACCCACGCACCGGCATGACCCGGCTCACCACCCTCCCCGTCTCCGCCGCCGCGGCCGAGCAGCGTCGCGGCCGCGCCGGCCGCGTCGCGCCGGGCGTCTGCCATCGCCTGTGGACCGAGGCGGAGCAGCGCGGGCTGGCACCGTTCGATCCGCCGGAGATCCTGTCGGCCGACCTGGCACCGCTGGTGCTGGAGACGGCGCTGTGGGGTGCACGCGACGCCGCGTCGCTGTCCTGGCTGGACCCGCCGCCGGCGGCGGCGCTGGCCCAGGCGCGCGGGCTGCTGCAGCGCCTGGATGCGCTCGACGGCGACGGGCGGCCGACGGAGATCGGCCGGCGCATGGGCCGGCTCGGCGTCCATCCCCGGCTCGCCCGCATGATCGTCGGCGCCGGGGAAGACGGCTGGACCGCCTGTCGCATCGCCGCCCTGGTCTCCGAGCGCGATCCGCTGCGCGCGGGCGCCGGCCGTGGCGACGCCGACCTGCGGACGCGCCTTGCCGCGCTGGCCGGCAGCGACGGCGACGTCGATCGCGGCGCGCTGTCGCGCATCGACGCGGTCGCCCGCGACTTGGCCCGCGCGGCGGGCATCCGCCCGGATCGCGCCGCCGACGGCGGCGGCCGCGCCGGCGCGCTGCTGGCCCTGGCCTACCCCGACCGCATCGCCCGGCGCAGCGACCCGCGCGGCCTCTACCGCCTCAGCGGCGGCGGCCAGGCCGCACTGCCCGAGGGCGACGCGCTGGTGGTGGAGGAGTGGCTGGCGGTGGCCGCGCTCGACGGCGACCGCCAGCGCGCCCGCATCTTCCTCGCCGCCCCCCTGTCGCGGCCGGAGATCGAGGCGATCTTCGCCGCGCATGTCGAGCGCGTCGACCGCGTCGCCTGGGATGCGCGGGCGGGCGCGGTCGCCGCCCGGCGCGAGCGGCGGCTCGACCGGCTGGTGCTGGACGACGGCCCGCTGCCCGATCCCGACCGCGAGGCCGTCGCCGCGGCAATGCTGGAAGGCGTGCGCGCGCTCGGCCTCGGCGCCCTGCCATGGACGCGCGAGTCGACGCAGCTGCGCGCCCGCGTGGCGCTGCTGCGCCGGGTCGAGGGCGAGGGATGGCCGGACCTGTCGGACGCGGCGCTGGCGGCATCGCTGGAGGACTGGCTGGCGCCGCATCTCGGCGGCATGACCCAGGCGGCGCACCTCGTCCGCCTCGACCTCGCGCGGATCCTGGGAGACCGGCTCACCTGGAACGAGCGCCGGCGGCTGGAGGCCGAGGCGCCGACCCATGTCGCGGTGCCGAGCGGCTCGCGCGTCGCGCTGGACTACGCCGCCGGCGCGGTGCCGGTGCTGGCGGTGCGCCTGCAGGAGATGTTCGGCGCGCGGACGACGCCGACGGTGGCCGGCGGGCGAGTGCCGGTCCTCGTGCACCTGCTGTCGCCCGCCGGGCGGCCGGTGCAGGTGACCCAGGACCTCGCGGGCTTCTGGGAGCGCGGCTACGCCGCGGTGCGCAGCGACCTGCGCGGCCGCTACCCCAGGCATTTCTGGCCGGAAGACCCGCGCGACGCGCCCGCGACCCGGCACGTCCGCCCGCGCGGCCCGCGCTGAGGTGGGGCGACGGCGAGGCGGCCGGCGCATGCGCCGGCCGCCGCCGTCGGATCACCCGAAGACGAAGTCGTTCGGCTGCAGCTCCGCCTTCGACACGCCGTCGAAGATCAGGCGATTGCCGCCGCCGAGGTCGACGACGGCGTCGCCGCCCTGGTCGACCGTCGCCGCGACCAGCGAGGCGAAGCTGACGATGCCCGAGCCGTTGACGCCGACCGGCAGGCGCACCGTGTCGCCGCCACGCACGTCGAAATCGCCGATGACGTCGACGCCGCTGCCCGAGCCGAACTGGAAGCGGTCGGCGCCCGTGCCGCCCCACAGCGTGTCGTTGCCGACGTCGCCCGAGATCAGGTCGTCGCCCGCGCCGCCGAACACCTGGTCCTGGTCGGGCCCGCCATGGACGGTGTCGTCGCCGCCTTCGCCGAAGACCCAGTCGTCGCCGCGGTTGCCGTTGACGTGCAGATCGTCGCCCGAGCCGCCGAACACCGTGTCGTTGCCCTGGCCGCCGCGCACATAGTCGCGGCCGCCGTCGCCGTAGACGACGTCGTTGCCCTGGTTGCCGTTGAGGTCGTCCGAGCCGCCCCAGCCGCCGATCGTGTCGTCGCCGGCGGAGCCGAGGATGAGGTCGCCGCCGTCCCAGCCCTCGATGAAGTCGGCGCCGTCGGTGCCGACCAGGGTGACGCCGTCGTAGGGCGCGTAGTCGTAGTAATAGTCGTCGTAGTAGTCGTGGCCACCATAGTAGTAGTCGTCGTAGCCGAAGACGAAGGTCAGCGAGCCGTACGGGTCGTAGCCGTAACCGTCGTAGACCCATTCGTACTCGTAGCCGCCGTACCAGTAGTCGGCATAGAAGTCGGCGCCATAGTCGTAATAATAATATGGGTCGTAGTAGGAGTAGTCATAATATCCGTCATCGTAGTAGCCGTAATCGTAGGCGTAGTAGTCGTCATAATAGTAGCCGGGATCATAGTATCCGGTATCGTAATAGCCGGGATCATAATACCCCGTGTCGTAGTAGCCGCTGTCGTAGTAGCCGCTGTCGTAATAGCCGGTGTCCGCGTACCCGTAGTCGTACCCGTAGCCGTAATCGTAGGCGTAGCCGCCATAGGCGCCGTCGTAGCTGTAGTTGGTCGACATCTCCGCGTCGGAGTAGCCGCCGTACCAGCCGTAATCGTCGTACATCACCGTACCTCGGAGCTGCCCCGCGATCGGGGGGATCGGGGCGGAAGGGGTTTGCAGAAGAAACGGATCGCCGCCCGTTTCATTCCTCGTGCAGGCCAGAGGAATCCGGCGGCCGCCTCACGCGGTCGTGATCGCGGCCGGCGCTTGCAGGTGCTCGGCGAGGCGGCGGGCATGGATCGGCAGCGCGTCGAAGCGGCGCACGCAGAGGACGAGGCGGCGCACGGCCCAGGCATCCGACAGCCCCACGACGCCGATCGCCATGGTGCGCCGGCAGCGCCGTGCCGCGGTCTCCGGCACCACGGCGATGCCGATCCCCTCCTCCACCATGCGACAGAGCGCGGCGAAGCCGGCGACCCGCACGCGCAGCCGCAACGCCCGGCCGGCGCGCAGCGCGTGGCCGCCGACATGCTCCTGCAGCGCGCTGCCCGGGGCGAGGCCGACGAAGTCCGCGCCGACGGTCTCGGCGAAGGCGACGCGGCGACGGCCCGCCAGCGGGTGGTCGCGCGGCACGGCGAGGACGAGCCGGTCGAGGCGGAACGGCAGGGTCTCCAGCATGCCGGTGTCGACGCCGTCGGCGACGATGCCGATGTCGGCCGTGCCGCCGGCCACCGCCTGCACGATCGCGTGGCTGGGCCGTTCCTCCATCTCGATGTCGACGCGGCGATGGCGGGCGAGGAACGGCGCCAGCGCGTCGGGCAGGAACTCGCTGTACGCGGCGGTGTTGCAGAGCAGGCGGACATGGCCGCGCAGCCCGCCGCCGTGCTCGCCCAGCTCGCCGCGCAGGCGCTCCATCTGCTGCAGCACCAGGCGCGCGTGATGCAGCAGCGCCGCACCCGCCGCCGTCGGCCGCACCCCGCGGCGGAAACGATCGAGCAGCGGCACGCGGCAATGCTCCTCCATGCCCCGGATGCGCTGGCTCGCGGAAGCCAGCGCCAGCCCGGCGCGCGCCGCGCCGGCGGTGATGCTGCCGGCCTCGACGACATGGACGAAGAGGCCGAGATCGGTCAGGTCGAAGCGCATGCGGATGCCGGTTCAGGCTTCGTTCGCGACGAAGGCTGCCTTCCCGCCTTCCACATTGTCGCCGGCGCGCGGCCCGGGCAAGGCTGCGCCGATGACCGATCCGGCCATCCTCGCCGCCGTCGCCGCCGCCTTCGTCCTGGCCGGGCTGGTGAAGGGCGTCGTCGGCTTCGGCCTGCCGACCGTCGCGATGGGCCTGCTCGGCCTCGTCGTGGCGCCGGCGCACGCCGCCGCCCTGCTGATCGTGCCTTCGCTGGTGACGAACGCCTGGCAGCTCGCCGCGGGCGGCCCCCTGCGGCCGCTGCTGCGGCGGCTGTGGCCGATGCTGGCGGCGATCGCCCTGGGGACATGGCTCGGCGCGTGGGCCGGCATCGGCCTCCTCGCGCCCGCGCACGCGGCGCGTGCCAGCGCGGCGCTGGGGGTGGCGCTGGCGCTCTACGCCGTCGTGGCGCTGGCCGGGACGCCGCGGCGCGCGTCGCCGCGGATGGAGGCCGCGACGGGCCCCCTGGTGGGGCTGGCGACCGGCCTCGTCTGTGCGGCGACCGGCGTGTCGGTGATGCCGTCGGCGCCCTGGCTGCAGGCGCTCGGGCTGCAGCGCGACGCGCTGGTCCAGGCGATGGGCCTCTCCTTCACCGTGTCGACGCTGGCGCTCGCGGCGACCTTGGCCGGCGGCTCGCTCGACCTCGTCGCGGCCACGGTCTCGTCGGCGGCGCTGGTGCCGGCAGCGGCGGGGATGATGCTGGGCCAGCGCCTGCGCCGGCGCATCAGCCCCGCGGTCTTCCGCCGCGCCCTGCTCCTGGCGCTCCTGGCCCTCGGCCTGTGGCTCGCCGGGCGCGGGCTCGGATAGGGAATCAGACGGGATGGTCGAAGAGCGCCGTCGCGGGCGCGCGGCGGCGCGGCGCCGCGTCGAACTCGGCCGCCATGTGGGCCAGGATCTCGGCGTTGCGGCGCAGCTGGGGGGCGTTCTCGGCGTCGGCGTGGGCGAGGCCCTCGAATTCGCGGGCCATGTAGTCGAGCATGCCGGCATAGGTGCTGTAGAAGGGGGACATCACGGCCGTCGCTTGATTGAAGCCGGCGAGACAACGGCGGTGCCGCGGCGTTTGTTCCCGGCCGCCGGCGTTGCCGCGGCCGGGCAAAAGGGCTATTGAGCCGCGGCCCCATGGGGCGCCCCCGACGGACGAGAGATGAACGAGCCGCTCCATCCCGGACTGCTGCCGGCCGGTCTCGGCGACCTGCTGCCGCACGATGCCGCCTTCGAGGCCGGCGTCGTCGAGCAGCTCATGGCGCGTTTCGCCCGCTCGGGCTACGAGCGCGTGAAGCCGCCGCTGATCGAGTTCGAGGACAGCCTGCTGTCGGGCGCCGGCGCCGCGCTCGCGTCGGACACGTTCCGCCTGATGGACCCGGTGTCGCAGCGCATGATCGGGTTGCGCGCCGACATGACGCCGCAGGTCGCCCGTATCGCCGCCACGCGCCTGCTGCGCCAGCCGCGGCCGTTGCGCCTGTGCTACGCCGGCCAGGTCCTGCGCGTGCGCGGGACCCAGCTCCGCCCGGAGCGGCAGTTCGGCCAGGTCGGCGCCGAGCTGATCGGCATCGCCGCCACCGCGGCCGACGCCGAGGCGATCGCGCTGGCCGCCGAGGCGGTGCAGGCCCTCGGCGTCACCGGCCTGTCGGTCGACCTGACGACGCCGACCCTGGTGCCGGCGGTGTGCCGCGCCTTCGGCCTCGATGCCGAGGCCGAGCGGCGGGTGCGCGCCGCGGTCGACCGCAAGGATGCGGCCGCCCTCGACCTCGCCGCCAGCTCGGCGCGCTCGATCCTCGGCCGCCTGCTCGCCGCCTGCGGGCCGGCCGAGCGGGCGCTGGCCGCGCTCGCCGACCTGCCGCTGCCCGACCCCGCCGCCCAGGAGGTGACGGCGCTGGCCGACGTCGTCGCGGCGGTGCGCGCCGCCGTCCCGGCCCTGGCGATCACCATCGACCCGGTGGAGAACCGCGGCTTCGAGTACCATATCGGCCTGAGCTTCACGCTGTTCGCGCGGGGCGTGCGCGGCGAGCTCGGCCGCGGCGGGCGCTACGAGATCGGCTTCGGCCGCGACGAGCCGGCGACCGGGTTCACCCTCTACACCGACACGCTGCTGCGCGCCGCGCCGCGCCCGCCGCCGCCGCCGCGCGTCTTCCTGCCGGCCGGCACCGCGCCCGCCGCGGCGCTGCGCCTGCGCGGCGACGGCTGGATCACCGTGCAGGGCCTCGACGACGCCCCGGCCGAGGCCGAGGCGAGGCGTCTGGGCTGCACCCATCGCCTCGGCCCCGACGGCGTCCCCGTCGCGGCCTGACAGCAAGGAACCTCAGGGATGGCGAACGTCGCCGTGGTCGGCGCCCAGTGGGGCGACGAGGGCAAGGGCAAGATCGTCGACTGGCTGTCGGAGCGCGCCGACGTCGTCGTGCGCTTCCAGGGCGGGCATAATGCCGGCCACACGCTGGTCGTCGGCAATGTCGAGTACCGCCTCAGCCTGCTGCCGTCGGGCGTGGTGCGGCCGGGCAAGCTGTCGGTGATCGGCAACGGCGTGGTGGTCGACCCCTGGGCCTTCTTCCGCGAGGTCGAGACGCTGGCCGGCAAGGGCGTGACCATCACGCCCGAGAACCTGCGCATCGCCGAGAACGCGGTCCTGATCCTGCCGCTGCACGGCGAGCTCGACCGGGCGCGCGAGGAGGCGCGGGGTGCCGCCCGCCTCGGCACCACCGGCCGCGGCATCGGGCCGGCCTACGAGGACAAGGTGGCGCGCCGGGCGCTGCGCGTCTGCGACCTCGCCGAGCCCGACACCATGGAGCGCAAGATCGAGGAGCTGCTGCGCCACCACAACACGCTGCGCCGCGGCTTCGGCATGGCCGAGGTCGAGGCGACGGCGCTGGCGGCCGACCTCGCCACCGTGTCCGACCGGCTGCTCGCCTTCGCCGACCCGGTGTGGCGCACCCTCGACGAGGCGCGCCGCGCCGGCCGGCGCATCCTCTTCGAGGGCGCCCAGGCGGCGATGCTGGACGTCGACCACGGCACCTATCCGTTCGTCACCTCGTCCAACACGGTGGCCGGGCAGGCGGCGACGGGCTGCGGCCTGGGACCGACGGCGATCGGCGTCGTGCTCGGCATCGCCAAGGCCTATACGACGCGGGTCGGCTCCGGCCCCTTCCCGACCGAGCTGACGGATGCGACCGGCGAGCGCCTGGGCGAGCGCGGCCGCGAGTTCGGCACGGTCACCGGGCGCAAGCGGCGCTGCGGCTGGTTCGACGCGGTGATGGTGCGCCAGGCCGTGAAGGTCGCCGGCATCACCGGCATCGCGCTGACCAAGCTCGACGTGCTGGACGGTCTCGACGCGATCCGGGTGTGCACCGGCTACCGCCTCGACGGCCGCCTGATCGACCACCTGCCGGCCGGGATGGGGGCGCAGGCCCGCGTCGAGCCGGTCTACGAGACGCTGGAGGGCTGGCCCGAGAGCACGCGCGGCGCGCGGACCTGGGGCCAGCTCCCGGCGACCGCGATCAAATATGTCCGCCGCATCGAGGAGCTGGTGGAGGCGCCGGTGCAGCTCCTCTCGACCAGCCCCGAGCGCGAGGACACGATCACGGTGCGCGACCCGTTCGCGGACTGAGGCGGCGGAGCGTGCCCGCCCGGTCTTGGAACGGGAAGGCCGAAGACCTAGTATGACTGTGTCATACCAGGAGCCAGGACACGATGGCGCGCACCAGCCGTCCGATCACGGTCACCCTCGGCGACCTGCACGGGCATGTCGAAGACCGCGTGAAGTCGGGGGCCTACGCGTCGGCCAGCGAGGTCATCCGCGCCGCGGTTCGCGCGCTCGACCGCGAGGAAGCGGCGCTCGACGCGTGGCTGCGGCGACGCGTCGAGGAAGCGATGGCCGATCCGCGCGCCGACCTGCCGGCGAAGGACGTCCTGGCGCGCGTTCGCGCCGGCCACGGGCAGCGGCGAAAGGCCGGAACGGATGGTGCATGAGGTCTACTTCCGCCCCCACGCGGAGGCCGATCTCATCGCGATCCAGCGGTACATTGCGCACGTTGCCGGCCACGGGATCGCGGACCGCTATGCGGGACGCATCGCCCGCGCGTGCCTCGGGCTCGCCCGCTTCCCGGACCGGGGCAGGATGCGGGACGACATCTACCCGGGGCTTCGCACGACCAGCTTCGAGAAGCGCACGACGATCGCGTACATCGTCACCGACGATCGCGTGGTGATCGTCGGCATCTACTACGGCGGCCGCGACTACGAGCGGTTCCTGTTCGGCGACGCTTCGCGGGAGCCCTAGAATGCCTCACTCCAGCGGCGACTGCTGGTGGAAGACCAGCTTCCAGGTGCCGCCGCGGTCGACATAGCCCGAGCTGACGAGGGCGGCGTAGGGCTTGCCGTCGGGGCGCACGGCGGCCGCGCGGTAGGTGAGGAGCGCGACGCCGGGCGCCGGCTCGATGCAGCCGCGCAGCGTCAGGTCGAGCTGCAGCCAGCGCAGGCGGCGCGCCTGCATCCCGGCCACGATCTCCTCGCGCCGGCGCACCCCGGACAGGCGCGGCAGCGCGACGAGGCAGGCGTCGTCGAGATGCTGCCCGAAGTACTCCGCGTCGCCCGCCCACAACCGCCGCTCCAGCTCGAGCAGCCTTTCGCCCGTCGTCGCCACGATGAACCTCTCCCCTCGCCATGGACTCGGCCCGCAGGATAGCGGGAACGCCGTCCGGCGGAAGGACGAAGGGGATGCGTGCTACCCCGCGGCGACGTACTCGCGCAGCGCCCGCGCCTCGGTCTCGACCTCGGCCAGGCGGTGCTTCACCACGTCGCCGATGGAGATCATCCCGACCAGCCGGCCGTCCTTCATCACCGGCAGGTGACGGAACCGGTTGCGGGTCATCATGCCCATGATGTGGGCGATGCCGTCCTCCGGCCGGGCGGAGATGACGTCGCGCGTGGCGAGCGCGCCGACCGGCCGCCGCAGGCAGGCGACGCCCTCGCGCGCGATGCCGCGCATGACGTCGCGCTCCGACAGGATGCCGAGCACGGCGCCGACCTCGTCGCGGATGAGGACGGCGCCGATGCCGTGGCGGGTCATCGTCGCCACCGCGCCGTCGACCTGCTCGCCCGGCAGCACGGAGACGACGTCCGTCCCCTTGACGTTGAGAATCGCTTGAACCGTCATCGCTTCCTCCCGCGCCCGGTGGGGCGCATGTCGGTCCGGCCGGCGAATTGCGTCGCGCGGGACCGCGGGAGGTGGATGCGGCCGGCCCTCCCGCGTGCCGCGGGCCGAGCCTGTTCGTAACGATATGCTAGCGCGCCGTGTTCCGCCTTGGGAAGCGCCAGAAGCGCGCAGGATGGAGCGATTCCCGCTCCGCCCGCACGCTGCGGGGCGGAGCGGGATGCGGGCGCTCAGGGTGCCGCGGCGAGACCCTGCTGCAGGGCGGCGGACTTGATCGACTTCTGCAGCTTCTCGAAGGCGCGCACCTCGATCTGGCGCACGCGCTCGCGGCTGATCTTGTACTGCTGGCTCAGGTCCTCGAGCGTCGTCGGCTCGTCCTTCAGGCGTCGCTCCGCCAGGATGTGGCGCTCGCGGTCGTTCAGCGTCTTCATGGCATCGGTCAGCAGCTTCTGCCGCTTGCCGAGCTCCTCGGACTCCGCCAGCCGCGTCTCCTGGCTGTCGCTCTCGTCGACCAGCCAGTCCTGCCACTCGCCGTCGCCGTCGGCGCGCAGCGGCGCGTTCAGCGAATGGTCCGGCGCGCCGAGGCGCCGGTTCATGCTGATCACGTCCTGCTCGGGCACGCCCAGCTCCTTGGCGATCTTGGCGACCTGCTCGGGCGTCAGGTCGCCCTCCTCGATCGCCTGCATCTGGCCCTTGAGCTTGCGCAGGTTGAAGAACAGCTTCTTCTGGGCCGCCGTCGTACCCATCTTCACCAGCGACCAGGAGTGCAGGATGTATTCCTGGATGGCGGCGCGGATCCACCACATGGCGTAGGTCGCCAGGCGGAACCCGCGTTCCGGGTCGAAGCGCTTGACCGCCTGCATCATCCCGACATTGCCCTCGGAGATCAGCTCCGAGAGCGGCAGGCCGTAGCCGCGGTAGCCCATCGCGATCTTGGCAACCAGGCGCAGATGGCTGGTGACCAGCCGGTGGGCGGCCTCCGTATCCTCGTGCTCGCGCCAGCGCTTGGCGAGCATGTACTCTTCGTCCTGGACCAGCATCGGGAACTGCCGGATCTCCTGGAGATACCGGGCGAGATTTCCCTCACTGCCGACGCTGGGAAGCACAAGGGCTGCGGTGGCCATCATTCCTCTCCGTGTAGCCGGCCCCCCAACCGGCGTTGGCACTCTCGATGCCACAGTGCCAAGCTATCCTATTGCACTGCGGCAAGTCAATATCCGACTACCCAGGTCAACCAATGTCAACTTAAATTAATTCTAACCTTTCCAGCAAATTCCTAACATCGTCGGGCAGCGGGCTGGCGAACTCCAGCCACTTTCCCGTGACCGGATGGGCGAAGCCGAGCGTCGCCGCATGCAGCGCCTGGCGGGCGAAGCCGTCGAGGGCGGCGCGCGCCGCCGCGTCGGCCGCCGCCCGCCGCCCGCCGCGCCCCTGGCCGTACACCGGGTCGCCGACCAGGGGATGGCCGATATGGGCGAGATGCACCCGGATCTGATGGGTGCGCCCGGTCGCCAGCCGGCATTCCAGCAGGCTGGCGCGGGTGCCGACGGGCCGCACCACCGCGTAGCGGGTGACCGCGGGCCGGCCGCCGCCGGCGAGGACGGCCATCCGCTTGCGGTCGACCGGGTGGCGGCCGATGGCGCCCTCGATGGTGCCGGCGGCCGGGCGCGGCACGCCCCAGACGACGGCGCGGTAGAGGCGGCCGGCGGTGCGTGCGGCGAACTGCCGCTGCAGCCCGGCCAGCGCCGCCTCGGTCTTGGCGGCGACCAGCAGGCCGCTGGTGTCCTTGTCGATGCGGTGGACGATGCCCGGCCGGCGGACGCCGCCGATGCCCTGCAGCGAGGCGCCGCAATGGGCGAGCAGCGCGTTCACCAGGGTGCCGTCGGGGTTGCCCGGGGCGGGATGCACGACCATGCCGGCGGGCTTGTCCACGACGATCACGGCATCATCCTCGTACACGACGGCGAGCGCGATCGCCTGCGGCTCGGGATCGGCGGCCACAGGCTCGGGCACGAGGATGGCGAAACTTTGGCCGGCTTTGACCCGCCACGCCGGGTCCGATATGGTCGCGCCGTCGACGGCGACCGCGCCCTCCTCGATCAACCCCTTGATCCGGCTGCGCGACATGCCGTCGAGCCGGGCCGCCAGGAAGCGGTCCGCCCGCTCCCCCGCCGCCTCCGGACCCGCGATGACCGTTCGCCGCACGCCGCCCCGCCCCTTCTCCGTCATTGCGGGCTGATCTCTACCATGGCGGCGCTCAAGGCGTTGGTCGGCGTGATGGGCGTGCTGATCGTCGTGATGATCGCGGTGATCGGCTACACCGTCGCCCGGCGCCTGTCGGGTGCGGGCGAGACGGGCCCGGGCGAGGTCGCGCTGGGCCTGCCCGCGGGGGCGGCGATCGTGGGCGCGGTGCCGGGCGACGGCCGGCTGGCCGTGACGGTGCGCCTGCCCGACGGCGCGACGCGCATCGTCGTCCTCGACCTCGCGACCGGCCGCCGCCTCGCCACCATCCAGCCGTGAGCCCGCCCGCCCCATGAACTTCGCCTCCGACAATACGGCCGGGGCCCACCCGGCGATCGTGGCCGCGCTGGCCGCCGCCTCCGACGGCCGCGCCATGCCCTATGGCAACGACCCGTGGACCGAACGGGTTGCCGCCCGCCTCGCCGCGCTGTTCGAGCGCGAGGTCGCGGTCTTCCCGGTCGCCACCGGCACCGCCGCCAACGCGCTCGCGCTGGCCGCCCTGACGCCGCCCTGGGGGGCGGTGCTGTGCCACGAGGCGGCGCACATCCAGGTCGACGAGTGCGGCGCGCCCGAGCTGCTGACCGGCGGGGCGAAGCTGGTGCCGCTGGCGGGCGACCACGGCAAGATCGCCGCCGGCGCGCTCGACGCGGCGCTGGCCCGCGGCGTGTTCGGCGTCGTGCACAGCGTCCAGCCGTCGGTGCTGTCGCTGACCCAGGCGACCGAGAGCGGGACCGTCTACACGCCGGACGAGGTGCGGGCGCTGGCCGGGCGGGCGCGGGCCAAGGGCCTCGCCGTGCACATGGACGGCGCGCGCTTCGCCAACGCGGTGGCCGCGCTCGGCGTCGCCCCGGCGGCGATCACCTGGCGGGCCGGCGTCGACGTGCTGAGCCTGGGCGCCACCAAGGACGGTGCCTTCGCCGCCGAGGCGATCGTCTTCTTCGACCGCGCGCGGGCCGACGGCTTCGCCTATCGCCGCAAGCGCGCGGGCCACCTCTTCTCCAAGATGCGCTTCCTCTCGGCGCAGCTCGACGCGTGGCTGGCCGACGACCTCTGGCTCGCCAACGCGCGCCACGCCAACGCCATGGCGCGCCGGCTGGCCGAGGGCCTGGGGCGCCTGCCGGGCGTCCACCTGCAGCACCCGGTCGAGGCCAACGCGGTGTTCGCGGCCCTGCCCGGCGCCGTCATCGCGCGGCTCGCCGCCGCCGGCTTCCGCTTCTACCGCTGGCCCGACGACACCGCCGACGCCGTCCGCCTCGTCACCGCCTGGGACACCCGCGCCGACGACGTCGACGCCCTGGTCGCCGCCGCGCGCGAGGGCATCGATCAATCCTCTTGATCCCGCCCGGCGCAGCGGCTACTTGAGAGCCCGTTCCGGCCCCCGACGTCCCCTTCGTCTAGAGGCCCAGGACACCGCCCTCTCACGGCGGTAACAGGGGTTCGAATCCCCTAGGGGACGCCAAACCAGCCGCGTGCAGGCCCTGCTCGTCGCGCTGGAGGAGGCCTCCCGCGGCCCGAAGGTCGATCCGGTGCCGTTACCAT
>JADZBA010000169.1 GCA_020852355.1 Alphaproteobacteria bacterium | reverse complement strand
GACCGGATCGGCAAGGGCATCCGCGACGCGCCGCGCGACGCCCTGCTGGTCGACGTGACGCCGCCGGGCTCGCGGGGCTCGGGCTTCGGCCTGCGGCTGGCGCTCTATACGGTCGGCGCCATCGTCGGGCCGCTGACGGCGATGGCGCTCATGGTGCTGAGCGACGGCGATTTCCGGCTGGTTTTCGCCGTGGCGGCCATTCCCGCCTTCGCCTCGGTCGCGGCACTCCTCCTCTGGGTCACCGAGCCTGCCGTCCCGGTTCCCGGCGGCGAGCGGCGTCCGCTGTTGCGCCGCGGCGACCTCGCCCGGCTGCCGCCGGCCTTCTGGTGGGCCATCGCGGTGGCCAGCCTGCTGGCGCTGGCCCGCTGCAGCTACGCGTTCCTCATCCTCGGGGCGCATCATGCCGGCGTCGACGCTGCGCTCGTGCCGCTCATGCTCGTGCTGATGCACGTGGTGTATTCGGCGGCGGCCTATCCCTGCGGCGTCCTGGCCGACCGGAGCGACCGGCGCCGCCAGCTCGGCGTCGGCATCTTCGTCCTCATCGCCGCCGATCTCGCCCTCGCCGCCGACGGGCCGGTGTGGCTGGTCGCGGTCGGCGCCGGCCTCTGGGGACTGCAGCTCGGCGTCACGCAGGGGCTGCTGTCCGCCGCCATCGCCGATGCGGCACCGGAAGACCTGCGGGGGACCAGCTTCGGCATCTACGAGACCGCGATCGGCGTCGCCACGTTCCTGGCCAGCGCGGGCGCGGGCTTGCTCTGGGCGATGGCCGGACCGGCCGCGACCTTCGGGACCGGCGCGGCGATCGCGGCCGCCGCGGGCATCCTGCTGCTGCTTCGCCCGGCGCCGGGCGCCGCGGCCCGCTGATCCTCGGCGCCCATCGGACCGCCCGACTCACTCGGCGCAATCGACGGCCCGGACCATCGTGTCGACGGCGGCGTCGGGCGAGAGGCCGGCTTCGCGCACGAGCGTCCGCCACGTGAAGAAGCCGAGGGCCAGCCGCAGGACCGCGCGCTGGCTCGCGGCGAGGTGCGCGCCGAGGACCTCGCGATAGGCCGCCATGGGCGGTCCCATCCGCAGCTCGGCGATTTCTCGCGTCAGCGGATGATACTCGGCGTCGCGCAGCACGCAGGCGACCAGCTCGGCATTGCGCTCGTACCAGCCATAGAGCGCGCGCAGGCCGACCCGGAGTCGCTCCCGCCCCGCCACGACGCGCGTCCAGGCATCGGCTTCGGGCAGGGGATCGCGCTCCATCGCCAGCCCCGAGCAGGCGAGATAGAGGCTCCGTTCATCGGGGAAATGCGCGTAGAGGGTGTGCCGCTGAACGCCGGCCCGCTCGGCCACCATGCTGATGGTGGCGAGCGCCGGGCCGACGGTGCCGTGCAGCTCCACGGCGGCTTCGACGATGCGCCGCCGGGTCTCCGCCTGCTGCTCGGCGCGGCGCCTGAGGGTGTAGGTGCGGGTCATGCTATTTTCACTGCACGCACACGTGCATCCATATTGACGGGCCCGCCCAATTTCGTTACACATAGACGTACAGCGAAATGAGCGCGCTGTCCACCGCAGCCAAGACCGTCCGGTGGGGTATTCAATCCCGTTGATCGCGAGGAGGCAGTCATGGAAACCAGGATCGATGAGATCGCCGACGGCATCTTCCGGCTCTCGACCTTCGTGCCGGAGATCGCGCCGCCGGCCGGCTTCACCTTCAACCAGTTCCTCGTCACCGGCGACGAGCCGCTGCTGTTCCACACCGGCCTGCGGAAGATGTTCCCGCTCACCCTGGGCGCCGTGGGCCGCGTCATCGCGCCCGAACGCCTGCGCTGGATCACCTTCGGCCACTTCGAGGCGGACGAGTGCGGCGCGATGAACGAATGGCTCGCGGTCGCCCCGGGGTCACAGATCGCCCATGGCCTGACCGGCTGCATGGTGTCGCTGAACGACGTGGCAGACCGCGCGCCGCGCCCGCTCGCCGACGGCGAGACGATCGAACTGGGCCGCGGCAGGAGGGTCCGTCGCGTCGACACGCCCCATACTCCCCACGGCTGGGATGCCGGCGTGCTCTACGAGGAGTCGACGGGAACCCTGCTGTGCGGCGACCTGTTCACCCAGCTCGGCGATGGCCCGGCGTTGACCGAAGGCGACATCGTCGCGCCGGCGATCGCCGCCGAGGACATGTTCGGCTACTCCAGCCTGAGCCCGACCATGGGAGCGACGATCCGCGCGCTGGCCGATCTCTCACCCCGAACGCTGGCGCTGATGCACGGCCCGTCCTTCTCGGGCGACGGCGCGGCCGCGTTGCGCGCCTTGGCGGACGACTACGACCGCCGCACGTCGGGGCGGGAACCCGAGGCCGGCGGTGTCAGGGCCGCCTGAGTGAGAAGTCGTGCGGCGGTCCTCACTCCTTCCGCTGCATCCCGGATAGAGGGGTGTGTAGGTGGCAGGCGACGTGATGACCGTCGCCGACGTCGAGAAGCGCCGGCTCGACCTCGCGACAGACCGCCTCGGCGAATCGGCAGCGCGTGTGAAAGCGGCACCCGGATGGCGGGTCGATCGGGCTGGGAACGTCCCCCTCGACCAGCGCCGGGCCGCGCCGCCCTCTCGTACTCGGCTCCGGGATCGCCGCGAGCAAGGCTTCGGTGTAGGGATGGCCGGGGCGGGTGAAGATGGTTTCGTTGTCGCCGATCTCCACGATCTTGCCGAGATACATGACCGCGACACGATCGCAGACATGTCTCACGACGCCGAGGTCATGGGAGACGAAGAGGTACGTGAGCGCCAGGTCCGCCTGAAGGTCCTGCAGCAGATTGACGATCTGCGCCTGGACCGAGACGTCCAGGGCCGACACCGGCTCGTCGCACACGACCAGCTTCGGTCCGATGGCCAACGCCCGGGCGATGCCAATCCGCTGTCGCTGGCCGCCGCTGAATTCGTGCGGATAGCGCCTGGCATGATCGGGGTGGAGGCCGACCTGCTCGAGCAGACGGGCGACGCGCTCCACCCGTTCCCGTCGCGCAGCAGTGCGGTTGACGAGCATCGATTCGGCGATGATATCGCCGATGGTCATCCGTGGATTGAGCGAGCCGAACGGGTCCTGGAAGACGATCTGCGCTTCACAACGAAACGATCTGAGCGCAACGCCATCGAACTCCATGACGTCGCGCCCCTCGAACAGGACGCGGCCAGCGGTCGGCTCGATCAGCCTGAGGAGGAGTCGGCTCAGCGTCGACTTGCCGCAGCCGCTCTCGCCGACCAAGCCGAGCGTCTCGCGGCGCCGGATCGAGAAACTGACGCCGTCGACCGCGTGCACTTCGGCGACCCTGGCGCCGAACAGCATGCCGCCACGGACAGGAAAGCGTTTGACCAGGTCCTGCACCTCGACGAGCGGCGGATCGTCGGCACGGGACGCGGCCCCGGTCGGCGACGCCGGCGTCACGAAGTTTCTCCCGCATGGAGCCAACATGAGACGCGATGGCCCGGTGCGCTCTGCCGCTCTGGTGGCTCCCGCTCGCCGCAGATCGGCATCGCGTGCGGGCAACGCGGATGAAATCGGCAGCCCCCGGGCATGGCGGTCGGCCTCGGCATCGTCCCCGCGATCGCCGCTAGGCGCGGCACGCGCTCTCGCAGCTTCGGGATCGAGCCGAGCAGCCCCACGGTGTAGGGATGCAGCGGCTGGTCGAAGATCCGCGCCACGGGGGCAGCCTCGACGATCTTCCCGGCATACATGACCAGCACGCGGTCGGCGATGTCCGCGACGATGCCGAGATTGTGGGTGACCAGGATCATGCTCATGTCGAGGTCGGCCTTCAGCTCTCGCATCAGCCCCAGAATCTGCGCCTGGATCGTGACGTCGAGCGCGGTCGTCGGCTCGTCGGCGATCAGGAGCCTCGGCCGGCACGCCAGCGCCATGGCGATCATCGCGCGCTGGCGCATGCCACCGGACAATTGATGCGGGTAGTCGCGGGCGCGGCGCCTGGGATCAGCGATCCGCACGCGCTGCAGGAGCGCCACGGCCTGGTTGCGCGCATCGGCCCAGTTCCCGCGACCGTGCAGGCGCAGCGCCTCGGCTATTTGGTAGCCGATGGTCAGAACCGGATTGAGGCTCGTCATCGGCTCCTGGAAGATCATGGCGATCCGGTTGCCGCGCACCTCAGTCATTGCCGCGGCGGACTTCTTCAACAGGTCCTCGCCCTCGAAGACGATCTCACCACTGACGTAGCGACCGGGTGGAGTCTGCACCAGGCGCATGATCGAACGCGCCATGACGCTCTTGCCCGAGCCGCTCTCGCCGACCACACCCAGCGTCTCACCCGGATCGAGCGCGAAGCTCACCCCGTCGACCGCCGGAACGTTCCCGTCCGCGGTCGAGAAATGGGTACGCAGGGCCTTGACCTCCAGCAAGGGGCCGCGCTGGTCGCGTGTGCCGGGGATCACCTCGCTCGCCCCGGCCCGATCGGACAGCATTCGCTCACCCTGTCGTCGGATTCGTACCGATTCCCCGCATGCGGGGATCGAGCACGTCACGCAGCCCGTCGCCGAGCAGATTGATGCCGAGCACGGTGAGGCCCAGCGCCAGCGCCGGAAAGATGGTCTGCTCGGGCGACACCATCAGCGTGCGGCGCCCATCGGCCAAGAGATTTCCCCAGGAAGGTTCGGGCGGCGGCACGCCCACGCCGAGAAATCCCAGAGTCGCCTCGGCGACCATGGCGTAGGCGAAGACCACCGTCGCCTGGACGATGATCGGCGACGTCACGTTGGGCAGGATGTGGCGAAACAGAATGCGGGCGTGCGAGGCACCGCCGCTGCGCGCAGCCTCGACATATTCGAGCTTTCGCTCGGCCAGAACCGGTGCGCGCGCGACGCGCGCGACGCGCGGCATGTAGACCAGGCTCAGCGCGACGATCACGTTCTCCAGGCTGGCGCCCAGCATCGCCATCACGCCGAGCGCGAGCAGGATCGAGGGAAAGGCCATCAGGCTGTCGACGATCCGGCCGATCACGGTGTCCACCCAGCCTCCGACATAGCCGGCGACGATGCCGAGCGTCGTCCCGACGATCAGAGATATGAGCGCGACCGCTAGCGAGATGCCGAGCGACAGGCGCGAGCCATGCATGACGCGCAGGAACAGGTCGCGACCGAGCTGGTCGGTGCCGAACCAGTACGACCAGGACGGCGGAAGGCTCTTCAGGGTCGGCCGCATCAGATTCGGATCGCCGGCTACGACGAGGGGTGTCAACAGCGCGAAGGCCACCAGCACCGAGAGGATCATGGCGCCGAGGAAGGCGAGCCTGTTGCGACGGATGCGGCCGAGGAAGCTCATCGATCTCCCCGATCACGTATAGCGGATGCGAGGGTCGAGCCACGCATAGAGCAGGTCGACGATCAGGTTGATCAGGATGTAGATCGTCACGATGGACAGCAGGCAGCCCTGGATCACGGGATAGTCGCGGAACTCGATCCCCGT
Organism: Alphaproteobacteria bacterium; assembly: GCA_020852355.1. GTDB lineage: Bacteria > Pseudomonadota > Alphaproteobacteria > ATCC43930 > Allostellaceae > Allostella. Next base: position 9,930 of record JADZBA010000169.1, on the reverse strand, counting down.
GATCATGAGGCGGCCGATTCCCGGCAGCGCGAACAACGTCTCGATGACGACCGCGCCACGAAATACCGCACCGAGATTGATGCCTATCACGGTCAACACCGGAATCATGGCGCTCTTCAGTACGTGTATCCCGACTACCCGCGTCTCGCTCATGCCCTTGGCTCTCGCGGTCAGGACATAGTCCTGGCGCAGCACGTCGAGCACGCTCGAGCGGGTCATGCGGGCCGTCACCGCCGACATGAGGAAGCCAAGGGAGAAGCTCGGCATCGCCAGATGGCCGAGCCAGTCGCCGAACCCCTGCGCCAGGGGCGCGTAGCCGATCGACGGCAGGAGGTTGAGCTCGACCGAGAACACCAGCACGAGCAGGAGACCGGCAACGAAGTCCGGGATCGACAGGCCGATCAGGCAGAACGACATCGAGGCCTGATCCCATATCGTGTTCTGGCGAATTGCGGCGAGGATGCCGAGCGGAACGCCGATCAGGATGGAGACGAGCAACGACAGGAGGGCCAGGGAAAAGGTTCGCGGCAGCCGGTCGGCGATCGTCTCGAGCACGGGCAGGCCGGAATTGATCGAGCGGCCGAGATCGCCCTGGACGGCTCGGACGAGCCAGGCCGCGTACTGGACGACGACCGACCGATCGAACCCCATCTCCTCCCGAGCCTTGGCGATCTCGGCCGATGTCGCGTAGCTGCCGAGCATGCGCGCAGCGGGGTCGCCGGGCGCGAGATGGGCGAGCAGAAAGACGATCAGGCTGACGATGAGCAGCGTCGGCAGCGTTTCGGCGAGGCGGCGCAGGATATAGCGGTGCATGGGCCGCGAAGACGCCCCTGGTCAGATGCCGAGCCGGTCGCGCAGGCCGTAGTAAGCCAGCGCCGCGGGCAGGAACCAGGGCTTGCCGAAATAGAGCGGGCGGGTCGGGAAATCGAGGCCGTCGAAGGCCGTCGCCGCATCCTGGTTGCCCAGGATCCGCTGGCCGATCCGGTTGCCCATATGCGTGCCCATGGAAACGCCGGAGCCGCAGAACCCCATCGCGTAATGCATACCCTCGTGCGAGCCGATGTGCGGAAGGGTGTCGAACGTGTAGCCGGTGTTACCCGACCAGGAATGAGTGATGCGCACCCCCTTCAGCTCCGGAAAGATCCGCAGCATCTCCGTGTAGAGATAAGGCGCGCCGGCGCGCCCGCCGAACATGATGCGCAGGCCGTCGGGCGATGGCCGGTAGTAATGGTGCAGCTTGCAGCTGTCCCCCATCATGCGCCGCATCGGCATCAACCGATCCATGACGCCCTTGTCGAGCGGCTCGGTGACGATGATCTGGCTCGGGATCGGCATCACGCGGCGGCGCAGCCAGGGCGTCACTGTGCCTGTATAGCCATTGGTGGCGATGACGATGTCGCGCGCGTGCACCCGGCCGCGCGGCGTATCGAGGCTGAAGCCGTCCCGTTCGCGCTCGATGCCGGTGACCGGCGTGCGTGGCATGAGCCGGGCCGGCGTCGCGCGTACCCGATCGAGCAAGCCCTGATGGAACCGGCCCGGATGGATCCCCGAGAAAACCGAGCGGACCACCCCGCCGTGATAGAGATCGGTCCCGACCTCCCGGTGCTGTTCCGCGCGGGGAACGATCGCCGTCTCGATGCCGAGATGCTTTCGCATGCGCTCCGCGTCGCGGCACATCGCGTCATAGTCCTTGGCTGTGCGCGCGCCCATGAACCGGCCATGGGTGACGAGATCGCAGTCGATCCCTTCGCCGCGGATCAGGTCGACCGTGAAGTCATGCGCCTTGCGGCCTTCGCGATAGATGGCGAGCGCCATCTCCTGGCCGCGCTGCTCCGACAGCGCGGAGAACGAGATCTTCATCCGACCGCCTATGACGCCACCGTTGCGCGAGCTCGCACCCCAGCCGAGGTCCTCGGAATCGAAGATGGTCACGTCGCGCCCGGCACGTGCCACAACGAGGCCGGCCGACAAGCCGGTATAGCCCGAACCCACGATAGCGACGTCGGTCTTGGCCGGCAGCGCCTCCGGCAGCAGCTTGGGCCGCGGCGCTGCATCCCACCAGAATGGGTCGAGCTTCAGGTCATCGACGTAGACAGGGGCGATCATCGGTTCCAGTCCTGGTCATGCGGCGCCGATGGCCGCTCAGGCCACCGGCGCCCACGGTGAGGTGCGGCTACTTGTCGAGCCAGACGTTCCAGAAGCGGGGAATGCCCATGGCGATCGGCGAATACCCCTTAACGAAGCTGCGCGAAGCATCGAAGAAGCTCGGATTGAACAGCAGGATGCACGGCACCTCGCGCATGATGATCTCCTGCGCCTGATCGTAGAGGGCCATTCTTTCCTTGGGGTCCAGCGACACGCGGGCGCGCTCGACGAGCTTGTCGAACTCCGGGTTGTTCCATTTGTTGACCGCACCGCTGCTGTGCAGCCGACGATAATAATGCTGGTCGGGGTCGTAGCGCCCCGAACTGGTCATCATGCCGAGCTGATAAGTGGGCTGCGTCGCGTAGATGTGTGCGACCAGCCCACTCATGTCCATGTATTTCACCTCGGTCTTGATGCCGACCTTGCCGAGCTGCTGCTGCATGGCCAGCGCAGCGTTGCCCATGTATTCGACCTCCTTGTTGGAGAACAGGTTGAGCGGTTCACCCTTGTAGCCGCTGTCGCGCAACAGGCGCTTCGCCGCCTCGGGGTCATGCTTGTGCCGCAGGCCGGTCTTGTCGGTGTACCAAGCCTTCTGCGTCGGATGCATGAACGCGGGATTGACCACCGCGCGGCCATTGATGGCGATCTGGATGATCTCGTCGTAGTCGAGGGCGGCCGCGACGGCTTGGCGGAACTTCAGGTCGTTGGTCGGCGGCAGCGTCGTGCCGAGCCACAGCACGACCCATTCGAGCGTCGGGGTCTCGATCGCGGTCACCTGCCGGTTGCGCTTCAGCCGATCGAAGTCGGTCACGTCCAGGCGCAGCGTGAAGTCCACCTCGCCGGTCTCGACCGCCGTGACACGGCTCGAACGGTCCGGCACGATCCGGAACAGGATCTCGTCGACCATCGCCGTGCGGTTGCCACCGAGCCCCGTCGGCCCTTTGAAGCGCGCGTCGGCAGCGTAGTCCTTGAACTTGCGCAGGCGCAGAAACCGGTCGGGCTGCCATTCGACGTACTCGAACGGTCCGGTGCCGATCGGCTTCTTGATCTCGCCGCCCTGATCCTTCTCAAGGTCCTTGGGAATGATGAAGCCGCCGAACGGCCCGGCCAGTGCAGTCAAGAACACCGGCGAGGGACTTTTGAGTGTCACTTCGACCGTATGCGGGTCCCTGACCGTGACCGACTGGATCCCGGCATAATCGCCCTTGTTGGGCGACACCCGCTGCAAGCGCTCGAGCGAGTACCTGACGTCCTCGGCGTCGAATTCCTTTCCATTATGGAACTTCACGCCCTTGCGCAGAACGAAGACGAAGGTCTTGCCATCGGCCGATGCCTGCCAGCTCTCGGCCAGCTGCGGAATGACATTGTAGTCGTCGTCGAAGGTGACGAGGTTCTCGACCACGTGCTTCATCACCGTGTGCGAGGTCAAATCGCGCGTCTTCTGCGGGTCAGGAATGGGTGCGTCGGTGTAGAAGGCCACGGTAAGCCGCCCACCCATCTTCGGTGTCTGCGCGACAGTCGGCGCACCCCCGGCGCCGACCATTGCCGCCGCGGCGACGAGCGCGGCAGCGGCGAAAAGCTTGCGTGCGACCATCTCGGTTCCTCCCCTTCTTTCCTCGCGTCCGTTGGGCGATCTCGCGCGGGTCCGTCAGTCGACCCGTTGCCGCACCGACGACGACCGTCGCCACTCTCCCGCGCGACGAGGCCGCGCGGCGATTCCCCATGCGCCCGAGGCAGTTCCGGCTCGATCAGGAGTTGCCGGTCCGGCCGTCGGCGAGGGCAGGCGGATGCCCCCCAGCGCGCAGCGCCTCGAGGCGTTCATCGATGCGAGAGCCGAACTCCTCATTCAGTTACGCGCCCCGAATCGCTGGTCGAGGGCGCGATATTCGGCGAAGCGCAAGAGCGAGCGCATCTCCTCGAACGCGCTCAAGCGATCCATGATCTGCGCCGTGGTTCCCGTTCGCTTCAGCTCGCCGAGCGCCGCCCGCACCGCGTGAGCCGCGGCCGCCATGGCGGTGTCGGGCCAGATCACGATCCTGAACCCCATGCGGCCGAGCTCGTCCGAGGGCAACACGGGTGTGCGCCCGCCTTCGACCATGTTGACCATCAGCGGGACGGGAATACGCGTCGGCAGCTGCCTCAGCTCGTCCACGCTCTGCGGCGCCTCCACGAAGATGACGTCGGCGCCCGCCGAAGCGTAGCGGCTGCCACGCGCGATCGCTTCCTCGAGGCCATATTTCTGCCGCGCATCGGTTCGCGCCACGATGACCAGATCGGGGTCCACGCGTGCCTCGACCGCGGCGCGTATCTTCGCTTCCATCTCCTCGGCCGGCACCACGTCCGTGCCCTCGTAGTGACCGCAGCGCTTGGGACTGCGTTGGTCCTCGAAGAACAGGCCTGCCACGCCCGCCTGCTCGAACTCGCGGATCGTGCGCTGCACGTTGGCGTGATTGCCGTAGCCGTTGTCGGCGTCCGCGATCACCGGCAGCTCGCACGCAGACGATATGTTCTTGGTCTGCGTGACGATCTCCGTCATCGTCGTCAGGCCGATGTCCGGCACAGCCAGGAGACTGGCCGCGATGTTCCCGCCGGATGCGCCGACGGCCTCGAAGCCGCACTCCTGGATGATGCGGGCGCTCACGGCGTCGTAGGCGAAGGGCATCACGACCGGGCCGTCGCGGGCCAGCAAACGACGCAGGATCGAGGCTCTCGTCGGCATCGTTTCACGACCTCATCGAAGATCGAAATCCACGACAACAAAGTTACGGGGACGCCAAGATTTCCACAAGCCGTCCCCGCATGAATCCTGTCGTGCCACTTGGTTTCTTCTTCCACCCACGATGTCAAGCGGAAGCACAGCCGGCGTCGTTCGAGGATGCGGGACGATCGCGATCCCGATAGGATCTCGTCCCATCACCTGCGAACGCATCGTGGTTCCGGCTCACGGTCGCGCAGTCCGGCCGGACGAGTTTGCCCATTGCCCCATAGGATCGAGCCACGGGCCGCACCGGATCGGCCGGATAACCCTGCCGCCGCCCGGTCATCGCGGCACCGCCGGAGCACCGCGTTTCGCGTGCCAGTTCGCCAGCGCCACCGCGCCGACGATCGCGAGGCCGACGAGCGTCACCGCCCCCGGCGGGAAGAAGCACAGCATGCCGCCGAGCGCGCAGGCGATGCGCAGCGGGAACCAGAGGCGCGCGAAGAGGTAGCCGGAGAAGCCGGCGCTGAGGAAGACGGTCCCGACGACCGCCGTCGCGACCGAGAGCAGCACGTCAAGCGTCCCGCCCTGGAGCAGCAACGCCTGGTTCAGCGCCATGCCGAAGGGCAGGACGTACTTGATCATCGCGAAGCGCATGGTGTGCAGCATCGCCAGCAGCGGCGACGCCTCGGCGATGCCGGCGGCCACGAAGACCGCCGGCGCCACCGGCGGCGAGATCGCCGACAGCGTCGCGAAGTAGAAGAGAAACATGTGCGCCTGCAGGTCGGTGAGGCCGACGTGGCGCAGCGCCGTCGCGCCGAGTGCGGCGGCGATCAGGTAGGACGCGGTCGTGGGCAGGCCGAGGCCGAGGACGAGCACGACGAACGCCGAGAGCAGGAGCGTGCCGACGAAGGTGCCGCTCGACAGGCGCAGGGTCAGCTCCGTCAGCTTCACGCCGACCCCGGTCACGTCCATCAGGCCGACGAGCAGCGCCGATGCCGCGAGCAGGACGGCCATCGAGACGAGCGCCGGCCCGGCGTTGGCGAGACCACGAACGACCCGGTCGAACCGCCCCCACGCCTCCCGCGGCGAGCGCGCCGTGACGAGGATCGCGGCCACCAGGACCATGACCGCGGCGACCACGGAGAGCTCGATGCTGTAGCCGTCGAGCACCAGCCACAGCAGGACGGCGAAAGGCAGCGCGACGGGGAACCAGACCCGCGGGCTGGAGAGCGCCTCCAGCTCGCCGATGTCGCCCGCGGGAACGCCCGACATGCGGTCGCGGACGGCATCGAAATGCACCGCCGACAGAACGCCCACGTAGAAGAGGAAGGCCGGCACGACGGCCGCGATCATGATGTCGGTGACGCCCACGTTGAGGAGCTGAGCCATCAGGAACAGCCCGGCCCCCATCAGCGGCGGGGTGATCTGGCCACCCGAGGACGCGGTCGCCTCGATCGCCGCCGCGACCTCCGGGCGGTAGCCGATCCGCTTCATCATCGGGATGGTGACGTTCCCCACCATCGCCGCGTTGGTGACCGACGAGCCGGAGATCGTCCCCACCATCGCCGAGGAGATGACGCAGATCTTGGCCGGGCCGCCGCGGAAGCGACCGCCGAGGACCATCGCGGCGGCGATCACCACCCGGTCGGCGCCGGTGGCGATCATCACCGCGCTGAAGATCAGGAACAGCGCGATCACCTCCACGAAGATCGCCATCAGCTCGCCCCAGATCCCGTTCGTGGTCAGGTACATGTTCTCGACCAGGAACTCCCAGCTCAGGGGACCGTGGCCCAGCCGGCCGGGCAGGAGATCGCCGAACAGGGCGTACGCGACGAAGATCCCGACCAGGATCGTGAACGAGCTGTCGACGCAGCGGCGCGACAGCTCCAGGATCGCGACGACGAGGAACGCACCGAGGACGTAGTCGATCGGCCCCGCGAAGCGCGGGTTGGTCATGATCGCCCAGTAGTTGACGAAGACGTGGACACAGGCGGCGAGGCTGCCGAGCGCCAGCAGCCAGTCGTACCAGGCGATCCGCGTGCCCCGGCCGGCGCGAAAATGGACGAAGGCGACGATCAGGCAGGCCGCCAGGACCAGCGACCGGTGCTGGATGTTCGGCGGGGTGCCGAAATAGGCGGTGACGAAGAGATAGCCGGCGAGCGCCAGCGTCGTGGCCGCCGCCACCCACGCCTTCCATCCCCGGCTCGCCGGCGACAGCGCGACGTCGCGGGCGCCCGCGCGGGCGCCGGAGGCGTCCACCGCTATCGCGCCTCCGGCGGCACCAGCCCTTCGGGCACCTTCAGGCCGAGCTCGCGATAGTATCGGATCGCGCCGGCGTGCAGGAACGAGCCGCTCGACGCCAGCGTCATCGCGGGGACGTCGATCCCCTGCAGATCGCGGAATGCGGCGCGCTGTGCGTCGATGCCCTCCCACATCGCCTTCACGATCTGGTAGGCCGTCTCCGCCGTCATCGTCGTCGTCGCGGCCATCCCGGTGGGATTGCCGTGCGTGGTGAATGCGGGCGCGCCCTTGAGGATGCCGGCTGGCTGCTCGATGAACGGCATCCAGGGAACGGCGGCCTTGATCTTCGCGACCTGGTCGGCCGAGTAGCCGAGCAGCCGCAGCGGCGTCGTCAGGCTCAGCTCCTCCGTCGACGCATCGAGCCTGCCGGCGGCCCCGGTCCGCACCTGCCCGATGCAGCGCCGGTTCTTGATGGCGTTGATGGCGTCGCGCGAGTCCGAGAGATGGAGCTGCGGCGCGACCCCGATCGCCTTCAGGATCTGGATCATGTTCTTCTCGGAGCTCGACCCGGTCTGGCCGGGGTGGAAGCATTTCCCGTCGAGGTCCTTCAGCGCCTCGACGCCGGAGTCGGCGCGCACGACGATGTATTGCGGCGCCACCGCGAACCACCACAGCACCCGGAACTCCTTGAAGGGCGCGCGCGGATCGGCGGCGGCCTCCTCCATCAGGTCCGGCGCCATGCCGCCGAACTGCATGCGCCCCTGGCGCATCTGCTGCGCGTTGGCGGTGAAGCCCCCCGCGGAGATCACGGTGACGTTGAGCGACGTCCGCCTGGAGATCGTCTCCGCCAGGGACGAGTAGTAGGCGAAATAGGGCGACGTCGTCGTCGATCCGCCCATGTTGAGCTGCTGTGCCTGCGCGCCGGGCGTCCAGCCCAGGAACGTCGCCAGGACGCCGGCGGCGAAGCTCAATGAAAGTCGCGACCCGAACATCGACCCCTCCCGATGGCTGTGCTCAACGAACGGCGGCGGCGGGCCGGCCCGACCCGGCCGGCCTGGAATGGCGATAGGGCGAGCGGATGCGCCGGGCGGCGATGCGTGCGCCATCGGCGACGCCGAGCATCCGGCATGCGACCGGCCCGAGCTCGGCGACGCCGGCCATGGCCGCGTCGTCGATCATAAGGAACGTGCGCAGCGGCGCGCCGCGCGCGGGCACCAGCTCGACGATGTCGCCATCGGCCGCCCCGAGCGCCGACGCGGTCTCGCCGGTGATGCGCAGAATACGCCGTGGCCCGTCGTGCATGTCGGCCGCGACCGCGGCGACGACGAGGGCCCGTCGCTCCGCCCGCATCGCCGCCCGCAGGCGCAGGGTCGCGTCGCGATCGACGCCGGCGCCGAGCAGCACGACGCCGTACGAGGAGATGGCCTCGTCCACCGAGACCAGTCCCTGCTCGACGTCCCGGCGCACCGCGTCCGGCGCGCGGTCCAGCGCCTCGCCGTAGCCGCCGCCGCCGGCCGACCGGCAGACCACGACGTCGCCCGCCTCCAGCGGCAACGCCGTCACCTTGCCGGGGATCGCGGACGGCTCGATCTCGGCATCGCCGCGCATGATCGTGAAGCGGTTGCCCGCGCCGGACCCGCCGGCGCACACGCCGTAGGGCGGGATGACGACCCGGTCGGTCAGGACGGACAGGACCGACCGGCTCCGCTCCACCCGGATCCGGCGTTCCAGCCCGAGGCCGCCGCGCCATTCGCCGGCACCGCCGGAGTCCAGCCGCAACTGGCTCGACTCGACGAGCAGCGGGCAGCGCAGCTCCAGCGTCTCGATCGGCTGCACCGAGTTGAAATCGCCCTCGTTGTAGGTCCGGATCATGTTCTCGCCGTCGCGGCCGCGCACGGCACCGCCGCCGCCGCTCGCATACTCGTAGAGGAGAAATCCCGGGCGGCCGTGAGCGGCCTGACCGGAGATGTAGCAGTGGTTGGCCGCGCCCTTGACGTCGCCGGAGGCGCGCTCGGGTGCCACCTGCGCCACGATCGCCGCGACGGTCGCCTCGATGGTGCGGCGTATCTCGCCCGAGCCCCCCGCCGGAGCGGGGAAGGCCGCGTTGAGGAAGGTCCCTTCGGGCGCGTGGACGCTGAGCGCGCGGAAGCAGCCGCCGTTGATCGGCGACGCCGGGTCGAGGAAGGACTTGAGCACGATGAAGCAGCCCGAGGCGGTGTTCGCGAGGCTGCCGTTGATCGGCCCGTTCCCCTGCGGCGAGGTGCCCGTGAAGTCGCAGCGGATGGTGTCGCCACGCACCTCCAGCCGTAGCGAGATGCGCAGCGGCTCGCCGTCCGCACCGCTGTTGTCGAGATAGTTCTCATAATGGTAGTCGCCGTCCGGCCATGCGCGGATCGCCGCCCGCATGCGCTCGTCGGCGCGATGCAGGAGGGTCGCGGATACGGAGGCGACCACCTCGGCACCGTACTTCGCCTCGAGCTCCGCCAGGCGCCGGGTCGCGACCCTCGCGGTGCCGATCATGGCCATCAGGTCGCCGCGCCGCTCCTCGGGATCGCGGACGTTGTGCAGGATGAGGCGCACGGCCTCGTCGTTGAAATCGTCGCCCGAGCACAGGCGCAGCGGCGGGATGCGCAGCCCTTCCTCGAAGATGTGGCGCGACTGACCGGAAATGCTGCCCGCCACCGCTCCGCCGATGTCTCCCCAATGGGCGCGCACGGCCGGGAAGAGGGTGCTCGTCCCCGCGGCCGACCGCGGCGCGTATATCGCGACGTCGTTCAGATGGGTGCCGCCCAGATAGGGATCGTTGACGATGAAGATGTCGCCGGAACGGATGTCGTCGCCAT
>JADZBA010000168.1 GCA_020852355.1 Alphaproteobacteria bacterium | reverse complement strand
TGTATCCCGCTTCCTTGAAGAGCTGCTCGGCCTTCCTGTAGTCCTTCGCGCCCTTGTACGCCTCGCTGCCGGCGTCGGTCTCCATCGGCACGCCGCAGCCGAAGAACGAGAAGCACAGGGTCTGCAGCTTCTTGTCCGCGGCGATGGTGTTCAGGTAGTCCTGGTTGTTGATGATGTAGAGCATCGCCTGCCGCGCCTTCACGTTGTTGAAGGGCGGATGCAGATGGTTGAGCTGCAGGATGCCCATGGTGCCCTGGGCAGGGTGGGTGATCAGCTTGACCCCCGGCGTCGCCTCCAGCATCGGCAGGAAGTCCGGCTGCGGGTTCTCCAGGTAGTCGATCTCGCCGGCGACGAGCGCCGCCTGCGCCGTCTGCGGGTCGGACAGCCAGACGAACTCGACGCGGTCGACCTTGGCGACCTTGCCGCCGGCATGGGCCGAGGCCGGCTCCTTGCGCGCCACGTAGTCCTTGAACTTGACGTAGACGGTCTTGCTGCCCGGGACCCACTCGTCGCGCTTCATCGCGAAGGGGCCGGAGCCGATCGCCTCCTGGATCTGCTGGAAGGGATCGGTCATCGCCTCCTTCTCGCGCATGATGAAGGAGGCTCCGCCGAGCTTCGCCAGCATGTCGATGACGAGGCCGTAGGGCTCCGAGAGCGTCCACTCGAAGGTCCGGGCGTCGACCGCGGTGATGCCGGTCGTGTAGGCCATCAGCAGCTTGGCGCCGCCGTCGCGCGCGCCCCAGCGCCGCAGCGAGGCGATGACGTCCTTGGTCGTGACCGGCGTGCCGTCGTGGAACTTCAGGCCCTCGCGCAGCGTGAAGGCGTACTTCTTGCGGTCGGCGGTGACGGTCCACTTCTCGACCATCTGCGGCTGCGGCTCGAGCTTGTCGTCGAGCGCGAACAGCGTGTCGTAGACCATCATGCCGTGGATGGTCGCGATCGTCTGCGTCGTCCATACCGGATCGATCGACCGGACGTCCGCATGCATGGTGGCGCGCAGGATCTTCTCCTGCGCCGCGGCCGGTCCCGCCGACGCCACGGCCGCGACGGCCGTGGTGGTGGCGAGAAGCGCCGCTGCGAACCTTGCTCTCATCGCTGGACTCCCCATTGTGAAACGCCCGATTGCCGCTTCCGTCGTTGGGACGTGAAGCCGCGTCGCCCTGTTGTTCCGCGGAGCAGTAGAACCCGGCCCGGCCGGCAGCGGCAAGGCCTTCCGGGAAACGGCGGGCGGGGCCGGAAGCAGCCGGCCCCGCCCGCCCGGCACTGCCGCCGGATCACTTCTTCTCGATGTTCCACATCGGTGGTACCGAGGGGACGGAAATCACGCCCGAGATCTTGTCCTCGCGGTAGGCCACGGGGTTGACCCACTGTCCGAACGAGATGAACGGCACCTTCTCGTAGGCGGCCCTGCTGATCTCCACCGCGATCCGCTTGCGCGCCGCCAGATCGGGGGCGAGCGCCCAGGTGCCGCGCAGCGCCTCGAAGGCGGGATCGCAGGGCCAGCCGAACCACGCCTTCTCGCAGGCCATCGGCAGCGCCGTGTTGGTGAGCGGGCTCGCCGCACCCAGCGCCGAGCCGCCGGTGATGAAGATGTTCCAGCCGCCCTGGGCGGGTGGCTCCTTCTTGGTGCGCCGCGACACGACGGTGCCCCAGTCCATCGCCTGCACGTCGAGCTTCAGGAACCCCGCCCGGCGCATCTGCTGGATGAGCACGAGGTTGGCGGGGTTGATGTACTGGTGGTCGGTCGCGTGCAGGATGGTGATCGGCTCGCCGTTGTATCCCGCTTCCTTGAAGAGCTGCTCGGCCTTCCTGTAGTCCTTCGGTGCCTTGTAGGCGTCGCTGCCGGCATCGGTCTCCATCGGCGTGCCGCAGCCGAAGTAGGAGTAGCAGAGCTTCTGCAGCTTCTTGTCGGCGGCGATCGTGTTGAGGAAATCCTGGTTGTTGACGATGTGCAGCATCGCCTGCCGCGCCTTGACGTTATTGAAGGGCGGATGCAGGTGGTTGAGCTGGATGATGCCGAGCGTGCCCTGCGCGGGGTGGGTGATGAGCTTGATGCCCGGGGTCGATTCCAGGATCGGCAGGAAGTCCGGCTGCGGGTTCTCCAGATAGTCGATCTCGCCCGCGACGAGCGCCGCCTGGGCGGTCTGCGGGTCCGGCATCCAGATCAGCTCGACCCGGTCGACCTTCACGACCTTGCCGCCGGCGTGGCCCGAGGCGGGCTCCTTGCGCGGCACGTAGTTCGGATTCTTGACGTAGACGGTCTTGTTGCCGGGAACCCATTCGTCGCGCTTCAGCATGAACGGCCCGGAGCCGACGACCTCGGTGATCTGCTGGAAGGGATCGGTCAGCGCCTCCTTCTCACGCATGATGAAGGGCATCGACGTGTCCGGCTTGCCCAGCAGGTCGATCAGCAGGCTGTAGGGTTCCTTCAGCTTCCACTCGAAGGTCTTGTCGTCGATGCCGGTGACGGCGTCGGTGTAGCGCATGAGCTCGCGGCCGCCGCCGTCGCGCGCCGCCCAGCGCTTCAGCGAGGCGATGACGTCCCTGGTCGTGACCGGCGTGCCGTCGGTGAAGCGCAGGCCGTCGCGCAGCGTGAAGGTGTAAGTCTTGCGGTCGTCGCTGATCGTCCACTTGTCGACCATCTGCGGCTGCGCCTGCAGCTTCTCGTCGGTCGCGAACAGCATGTCGTAGACCATCATGCCGTGGATGCCGGCGATGACCTGCGTCGTCCAGATCGGGTCGAGCGTGCGCACGTCGGCGTGCATGGTGGCGCGCAGCACCTTCTGCTGCGCCGCGGCCGGTACCGCGGGCAGGGCGGCCGCGCCGGCGAGCACCAGGGCGGCGAGCCAGCGGCCCGGCCGTTTCGAATCGACTCTCATGATACCTCCAGGAAGGGCGACCGCGGCCGCGAGGGGAAGGGTGGATGTGAAGCGGCCGGCCGCGGTGACGACTCTCCCGGGCCGGCCGCCCCTCGGATCGGTTGGCGTCGGATCGCCTGGGTGTTCACTTCTTCTCGATGTTCCACATCGCCGGGATCGATGGGCTGCTGAGGACGCCCGAGATCTTGTCCGACCGGTAGGCGACGGGGCTCGTCCACTGCGCGAAGGAGACGAAGGGCACGAGATCGTAGAGCCGCCGCGACAGGTCGGCCGCCAGCTCCTTGCGCTTCTCGATGTCCGGCGCCAGGCCCCAGGCGCGCCGCGCCGCCTCGAACTCGGCGCTGCACGGCCAGCCGACGTTGGCGCGCTCGCACTGCATGCCGATCCAGGTGTTGGTCACGGGGTTCGACGAGCTCAGCACGGTGGTGCCGGTGATGAAGATGTTCCAGCCGCCCTGGGCGGGCGGCTCGCGCTTGGCGCGGCGCGAGACGACGGTGCCCCAGTCCATCGCCTGGACGTCGAGCTTGAGGAAGCTCGCCCGCCGGAGCTGCTGGATCATCACCAGGTTGGCCGGGTTGATGTACTGGTGGTCGGTCGCATGCAGGATGGTGATCGGCTCGCCCTTGTAGCCGGCCTCCTTGAAGAGCTGCTCGGCCTTCTTCAGATCCTTGGGCGCCTTGTAAGGCTCGGCCCCCGCGTCGGTCTCCATCGGCACGCCGCAGCCGAAGTAGGAGTAGCAGAGCTTCTGCAGCTTCTTGTCCGCGGCGATCGTGTCGAGGAAGTCTCGGGGGTTGATGATGTGCAGCATCGCCTGCCGTGCCTTCACGTTGTTGAAGGGCGGATGCAGGTGGTTGAGCTGGATGAGGCCCATCGTGCCCTGGGCGGGGTGGGTGTCGAGCGTGATGCCCGGCGTGGCCTCGAGAATCGGCAGGAAGTCGATCTGCGGATTCTCCAGATAGTCGATCTCGCCCGCCACCAGCGCCGACTGCGCGGTCTGCGGATCGGGCATCCAGATGAACTCGACGCGGTCGACCTTGACGACCTTGCCGCCGGCATGGCCCGAGGCCGGCTCCTTGCGCGGCACGTAGTTGGGGTTCTTGACGTAGACGGTCTTGCTGCCGGGCACCCATTCGTCGCGCTTGAAGATGAACGGGCCGGAGCCGACCACCTCGGTGATCTGCTGGAACGGGTCGGTCAGCGCCTCCTTCTCGCGCATCACGAAGGGGACGTTCGTACCCATCTTGGCGAGCGTGTCGAGGACCAGGCCGTAGGGCTCGTTCAGCTGCCACTCGAAGGTCTTGTCGTCCTTGGCGGTGATCGACTGGGTGAACCCCATGAGCTGCTTGCCGGCGCCGTCGCGCGCGCCCCAGCGCCGCATCGACGCCACCACGTCCTTGGAGGTGACCGGCGTGCCGTCGTGGAACCTGAGGCCGTCGCGCAGCGTGAAGGTGTAGGTCTTGCGATCGTCGCTGACGGTCCACTTGTCGACCATCTGCGGTTGCGGGTCGAGCTTCGCGTCGCTGGCGAACAGCGTGTCGTAGACCATCATGCCGTGGATGCCGGCGATCGTCTGGGTCGTCCAGAAGGGGTCGAGCTGGCGGACATCGGCGTGCAGGGTGGCGCGCAGGGTCTTGGGCTGCTGCGCCGCCGCCGGCGCCGCCAGGGCTGCCGCCGTCCCGGCGAGCAGCAGGGCCGCGAGCCGCAGGTGCGACCGCGTCGGTCGGTGGTCCATCGTTCCTCCCCTAGGGTCTGGCGGCCGGGCGACCGCCCTGGCGCCAGTAGAGTGCCTGCCACCGGCGCCCGCAACCGCTTTCGCACCTCGTTCGGCGGGGCGGCGTTGACAGCGGCGCCGCGCCGGCCCGATGGTAGCCGTCGCTCGCGCGACGGGGGGCAGGCTGCGCGTGGAGATCGTCGCTACGCAGTCGCACGCGGCGGGCAACCGCTTCCATCGCTCGCCGGTGACGGTCGTCCGCCTGGCGGCCGCCGCCGCCGACGCGGACCCGGCCGCCGCGCACGGGCGGCTCGCCCCGCTGCTCGGCGGACCGGCACCGGGCGATCCCGGCAGCCTCTTCGCCGCCACCGCCGCGGCGCTCGCCGCCGCCGCGGGCGACCCGCTCGCCGGCACCCGCATCGTCGCGGCCGGCGAGGTGGTGCTGGTCCACGGCGCGACCGCCATCGCCGCCGCTGCCGCGACGCGGGCGGGGGTGCTGCTCGCCGCGGCCCTCGCCGGGCCGCTGCCCGCGGGCACGATCGCGGCGGCGGTCACCGGGCTGCGCCGCACCCTGCCGTCCCCGACCGACCGTGCCCTGCTGCGGGCCGGTACCGCACGCGGGCTCTCGCCGCGTCCCGGGCCGGCGGGCAGCGGCAGCCACTTCGGCGAAGGCGTCCGGATGCGCCGGACGCTCGGCACCGTCGGCGAGCGCACGCCCTTCGTCAGCTTCGAGACCGCCCGCAGCCGTCTCCTCGTCGCCCGTCTCCTCGCCGCCCATGGCGTGCCGGTCCTGCGCCTGTCCCTCGCCACGTCGCCGGCGGCCGCCGGCGCCGCGGTCGCGCGGCTGGGCGGGCGGGCGATCATCCGCAAGGTGACGCCCGACGACGGCGGCATGCCCGTGCCGGTATCGACGCCGGCCGACGTCGCGGCGGCGTTCGGCGCGGTCGGCGAGCGCGCGGCGATCGTCGCCGAACCGCCGCCCGGTCCGCCCTGGCGCTTCCTCGTCGCCGGCGGCCGGTCCGTGGCGGCGCTCCGCATGGACCCCGGCCGCGCCCCCGTCGATGCCACCGCGGCGGCCCATGCCGACAGCCATCTGCTGGCCGAGCGCGCCGCCTTGGTGGTCGCGTCGGACGTCGCCGCGGTCGACCTCGTCGCCCAGGACATGGGACGGCCAGCCGGCGAATCCGGCGCACGCGTCGCCGACGTCCGCCTCGGCCCGGCGCTGGATCCGTTCCTCGCCGCCGTCGCGGCGCCCGAGGCGCTGGCCGACCGCGTGCTGGCCGCCCTCCTCGACGGGGCGGGGGAGGGGCGCATCCCGATCGTCGCCGTCGCGGGCGCGGGCGCGCCGGCCGTCGCCGCCGCCCTCGCCGAGACCTGGCGCGGCGAAGGCCGCCGGGTCGGCACGGCCGGCCGGGCCGGGCTCGCGGTCGCGGGGCTCGTCCTCTTCGACGACGACCGTCGCGGCCGTCGCGGCCTGCCGCTGCTCGTCGACCATCCGCTGGCGGACGCGGCCGTCGTCGAGGTCGATGCCGACGACTTGTGGCGGCACGGGCTGGGCCATCCGCGCATCGACGTGGCGGTGATCGACGGGGCGGTGGCGGGGCCGGTCGCCGACCTGCTCGCCGCGCTGGCCGACATCGCCGTCGTCGCCGGGCCCGGCGCGCCGCCGCTGCCGTCGGCCGTCCATGCCATCGCGGCGGCCGACGCCGCGGGTGCCGCCGCCGCCGCCCACGCCGCGGTGGGGCCGCGATGAACGGCGCGGCGCCGGTCCGCATTCTCGCCGACGGGCGGCTCGCCGCCGGCAACCGCCTGGGCGGCATCGCCGGGCTGTGGGCGCGCGTCGCATGGAGCGACGCGACGGCGATCGACGAGGGCGCGCTCGGGCGCTGGCTCGCCGAGGTCGATCCCAACGTCGCCTCGGAGCTGGCGCTCACTCCCGCGCCCGGCCCCGCCGACGCGGTGGCGGCGTTCGCCCGGGTGGCCGCGGCGCTCATGGCGAGCGGCCGGTCGCTCGCCATCGTCATCGACCGAGAGACGACGCCGGCGGGCCGCAGCGCCCTGGTCATCGTCGAGGAGGGGCGGGCGGTCGCGCCCGAGCGCGTCATGGCCGCCGCTGCGGACCTGCTGGCGGCCGCCGTCGCCGGGCTGCCCGCGGCGGGCTTCCGCGACCGGGTGGCGGACTGCGGGGCGCCGCCGATCAAGGCTTTCCTGCGCTACGCCTACACCCTGATCCCGGCGCGCTTGGCCGCGCGCGGGGCGGCGGCGCGCCCGGCGCTGGGTCAGCGCGGCTCGCTGGTCGGGGAAGGGGTGGGCGCCCGGCTCTTCCTGTTCACCATGGGGCGCGGCACCGGGGCGCTGGGGGCGGCGATCGCCGCGCGCAAGGACGCCTGCGCCGCGCTGCTGTCGCGCTTCGGCCTGCCGGTGCCGCGCCAGCTTCCGGTCGCCGACGCCGACGCCGCCGAGGCGGCCGCGGGGGCGATCGGTTATCCCGTCGTCGTCAAGCCGGCCGATCGCAGCGGCGGCGCCGGCGTCGCCGCGGGCCTGGCGCACGCCGCCGAGGTGCGCCAGGCCTTCGCACGGGCCGCGGCGGTGTCGCGCCGGATCGTCGTCGAGGAGATGCTCCGGGGCGAGGACCATCGCCTGACGGTGATCGGCGGCCGCATGGTCGCCGCCGCCCTCCGCGTCCCGCCGGAGGTGGTGGGCGACGGCCGGCGTTCCGTGCGCGCCCTGATCGATGCCGTCAACGCCGACCCGCAGCGCGGCGGGTCGCGCTCGATGCTGCTGCCGCTGGTCTGCGACGGCGAGACCGATCGGCTGCTCGCCGCCGCCGGCCTGACCTTCGCGTCGGTGCCGCCCGCCGGCATGCGGGTACGCCTTCATTCCGCGGCCAACCTGACGATGGGCGCCCGGCCGGTCGACGTCACCGCGTCGGTCCATCCCGACAACCGAGCGGCCGCCGTCCATGCCGCGGCGATCATGGGCCTCGACCTCGCCGGCATCGACTTCATCTCGCCGGACATCGGCCGCTCCTGGCGCGAGATCGGCGGCGGCATCTGCGAAGTCAACCGCGAGCCCGGGCTGCTGGTCCATCAGGTGGCCGAGGGCGGGCCCGACATGGCGGAAGCCTGCGCCCGCCACATCCTCGCGCCGGCACCGCTGGTGCCGATCGTCGCCGTGCTCGGCGGCGGCGATGCCGACGCGGCGGCCCAGGCGATCGCCGCGGCGATGGCCGAATCGGGGCTGGCGGTCGGGCTCGCGGCGGGTCGCCACCTGGTCGCCGCGGGGCTGCGTCTCTCGGACCCCGGGCCCGGCGACCCGCTGCGCGTGACGCGGCTCGTCGCCCATCCCGCCGTCGAGGCGGTCGTCGCGGCCGTGCCGCCGGCAGCGGTGGTCGCCCGCGGCTTCGGTCACGGCCGCGCCGACGTGGCACTGGTGGCGGAGCCGGGGGCGCCCGATCTCGCCGCCGCGACGCGGATCATGGCCGCGATCGGCGCCGAGGTCGTGGACGGATCCTCCCCGCTCGATGCCGATCTCGTCCGCCGCATCGCCGCGCGGCGGCCGCCGTCCTAGGGCAGCGGGAAGTCGTCGATCGGGCGGCCGCCGAACCTGGCGTAGACCGTCTCGACATCGGCCTCGCGTGCGATCGCCAGCCCGTCGGGGGTGGTGCCCTGCGCCGGATCGACCAGGGATCGGCGGAAAGGCCGGTCCTTCCCGTCGAACGTCCAGTCCTGGTAGCCGTAGGCGCTGAAATTCAGCATGACCGCCGGAGCGTCGCCCGCGGCGAACCAATGGACGTTGCGCTCGACCTCGGTCGTGCGCATGGCGTCGCCGACCTCGAGCCAGCCGTCGAAGCGCGGCCGCAGCAGCAGCGTGTCCGCGTCGAGGCGCGCGACCCGGTCGTACTCGCGGCAGCGCACACGGCCGGCCAGGACCACCTGGGTCGACACGATGTTGTGGTGGCCGTGCGGCGGGTGGACCTCGTGCGGCTCCAGGTTGAAGAGCTGGATCGTCTCGCGCCCCGTGGCGAAGGTGCGGCGGTAGAGGACCTGATTGCGCCGCTCGGCCAGCGAGCGCTCGATCCAGGGCGCCAGCAGTCGCGGCAGGTCGAGCTCGGCATGCAGCCGGGCGATCGCGTCCTGGAAGCCGTCGACCGTCAGCTCGCGCCGGGCGAGCCGTTCCAGCAGCGCCCGCGA
>JADZBA010000167.1 GCA_020852355.1 Alphaproteobacteria bacterium | reverse complement strand
CTGCGGATCGACCTCGCGGGCGAGGGGGCGACGCGCCACGCCGCGGTCGAGGGCGTGTCGTTCCGCATCGCCCGCGGCGAGACCTTCGGGCTGGTCGGCGAATCGGGCTGCGGCAAGAGCATCACCGCGCTGTCGGTCATGGGGCTGCTGCGTCCTCCGCTCGCGATCGGCGGCGGCCGCATCCGCCTGGAGGGGCGGGAGATCCAGGACCTGCCGCCGGCAGAGCTGCGCCGGCTGCGCGGCAGGCGCATCGCCATGATCTTCCAGGAGCCGATGACGGCGCTCAACCCGCTGTCGCCGGTCGGCCGGCAGATCGCCGAGATGTTCGTGCTGCACGAGGGCGCCTCCTGGTCCGAGGCCGGCGAGCGCGCGGTCGAGGCGCTGCGGCAGGTCCGCGTGCCGTCGCCCGAGCGGCGGGTGAAGGACTTCCCGCACCAGCTCTCGGGCGGGATGCGCCAGCGCGTGATGATCGCCATCGCGCTCGCCTGCGGTCCCGACCTGCTCGTCGCCGACGAGCCGACGACGGCCCTCGACGTGACGGTGCAGGCGGAGATCGTCGACCTGATGCGCGAGCTGTGCGCGGCGAAGGGCACCGCCGTGCTGATGATCTCCCACGATCTCGGCCTCGTCGCCGACATCTGCCGCCGGGTCGCCGTCATGTATGCCGGCCGCATCGTCGAGGAGCAGGCGGCCGATGCCGTCTTCCGCGCGCCGCAGCATCCCTACACGCAGGGTCTCGTCGCCTCGCTGCCGCTGCTCGGCAGTCGCTCGGCGCACGGTCGCCGGCGGCTCAGCGAGATCGCCGGCACCGTTCCCTCCATCGCCGCCTATCCCGCGGGATGCCGCTTCAATCCGCGCTGCGTGCGGGCGACCGAAATCTGCCGCGTCGAGGATCCGGCGGCGACGCCGCTCCCCGGCGACGGCCTCGTGCGGTGCCATCATCATGGCTGACGAAAACCTGTTGGCGATCGAGGGGCTCGCCGTCCACTACACGGTCGGCGGACGCCTCGGGATGGGCAAGCGGCTGCTGAAGGCGGTCGACGGCATCGACCTCGCGGTCGAGCCCGGGGAATGCCTCGGTCTCGTCGGCGAATCGGGCTGCGGCAAGTCCACGCTCGCGCTCGCCATCATGGGCCTGGTGGCGCCGACCGCCGGCCGCATCCGCGTCGGCGGCCAGGACATCGGCCGCGACGCGCGTCCCGACCGCTCCGTGCTGGCCAAGACCGTGCAGATGGTCTTCCAGGACCCCTACGCCTCACTCAACCCGCGCCAGACCGTGCGGCGCACGCTGGCCGATCCGCTGCGCCTGCACGGCGTCTCGGACAAGGCGGAGGTCGAGGCGCGGGTCGCCGACATGCTCGCCAAGGTCGGCCTCCGGCCCGAGCACGCCGACCGCTACCCGCACGAATTCTCCGGCGGCCAGCGCCAGCGCATCGGCATCGCCAGGGCCCTGATCCTGCGGCCGCGCCTGGTCATCTGCGACGAGCCGGTGTCGGCGCTCGACGTCTCGATCCGCGCCCAGATCATCAACCTGCTGCTGGCGCTGAAGGACGAGATGGGCCTCGCCTACATCATGATCTCGCACGACCTCGGCGTCGTCGAGCACATGAGCGACCGGGTGGCCGTCATGTATCTCGGCCGCATCGTCGAGCGCGGCGGCTGGCGCGAGATCTTCGAGGACCCGCGCCACCCCTACACCCGCGCGCTGATCGCCGCGATTCCCGACCCGTTCCGCCGCGACGAGAAGGCGGCGCGCGACAAGGCGAAGGGCGAGATCGCCAGCGCCATCGACCCGCCGGCGGGCTGCCACTTCCATCCGCGCTGCCCGTTGAAGCAGGACCGCTGCGTCGCCCGATCGCCCACGCTCGGCCGGGTGGGCGAGGGCCATTGGGCCGCCTGCCACTTCGCCGACCGCGCGCCGGCGCGACCCGATCCGGTGCCGGCGTAGCGCGCCTACCCTACCCGCGGCCGGGGCGGCAGCGTCACGCCGAAATGGCGCTTCAGGATGTAGGCGATGTCCTCGTAGCAGGCGCCGAAGCGCACGACCTCCAGCGTCTCGACGTTGAGCAGCGTCGAGGATGCGCCGTAGGGGTGGTAGCGCTGCAGGCCGTGGTCGATCACGACATCGGCGATCGCCAGGATCTCCGGCTCGATGTCCTCGACCCGGAACTTGGTGCCGCCCAGCGTCAGGTTCGCCGACGATCCCAGCAGGGGGAACCGGGCGCGGTGGCTCATGCGGGTGATCGCCTCGTGGAAGCGGCCGGCGTTCAGCAGGATGACCAGCGTCGCGTCCCTGGTGCTCGCCTCCAGCGTCTCGGCGTCGAGCGGCCGCAGCATGGGATGGTCCATGCGGCAGGGCGCGAGGCAGCCGAGCGGCAGGTCGTAGTCCCCGGTGATCGCCGTCACGATCTCGCGCCCGCGGGTGCCGCAGTCGTGCAGCTCCGCGTGGATGGCGTGGTTGCCGACCATGGCGTTGCGCTTGGATGCGGCGCGCTTCTTGGTCTCGAAGATCCGGCGCAGGGACGCGCCCGATCCGCCGACGATCGAGTAGCCGATGCTGTTGGGCATGATCGCGATGCCGCCCTGCTCGAGGACGGTGAACGCCCGCGCCGCGTCGCCTTCGACGTCGAAGAGCCGTGCCATCGCGCACCGGCTACCGGTTGACCAGCTTCCAGCGCAGCACGATGCGCTCCAGCCGGTTGAGCAACTCGTGCAACGTCGTCGAGATCGCCATGAGCACCAGCAGGGCGGCGAAGACGCCGGCGGTGTCGAACTGTCCGGCCGAGCCCTCGATGAGGTGGCCGAGGCCCTTGTTGGACGCCATCATCTCGCCGACCACGGCGCCGATCAGGGCGTAGGGGACGGCGATCTTGAGACCGGTGAAGACCCACACCATGGCGCTGGGGATGACGGCGATCGTCAGCACGTGCCGGCGCTTGCCGCGCATCAGCCGCACCACGTCGATGAGATCCTGGTCGGCGTCGCGGACGCCGGCATAGGTGTTGTAGAAGACGAGGAAGAACACGATCACCGCCGACAGCACGATCTTGGCGGCGATGCCGATGCCGAACCACAGGATGAAGAGCGGCGCCAGCGCCACCTTCGGCAGGCTGTAGATCGACAGGATGAAGGGGTCGAGCACGCGCGCGAGGAACTCGTTGCGGCCCAGCAGGAAGCCGAGCGCCATGCCGGCGACGCTGCCGGACACGAAGCCGGCGATCGTCTCCTGCAGGGTGATGCCGAGATGGAACCACAGCGAGCCGGTGACGATCCATTCCCGCAGCCGGTCGAGCACCTGGCTCGGCGCGCTGACCCAGAACGGATCGATGATCGTGCCGCTCGCCCATTCCCACGCGCCCAGCAGCACGGCCAGCAGGACCAGCCGCGCCAGCCACAGCTTGACGGTGAACCAGAAGGTGCCGACCGGGGCGTCGTGCAGGGCGTCGTCGGCGGCGCGCGCCGACGGCACCTCGGCGGCCAGCGCGCCCGCCTTCTCGCTCATACCTCTTCCCCTTTGCGCATGTCCTGCTCGATCGCCGACCACAGCGTCTCGAAGATCTCGCCGAAGCGCGGGGTGAAGCGGATCTGGAAGACGTTGCGCGGCCGCTCCAGCGGCACCTCGTGGATCAGCTTGACGCGACCCGGCCGCGGCGCCAGCACGACCACGCGGTCGGACAGCGTCACCGCCTCCGTGAGGTCGTGGGTCACGAAGACGATGGTCTTGTTGGTGCGGTCGCGGATCGCCAGCAGCTCCTCGTGCATGACCATCTTGAGCTGGGCGTCGAGCGCGCCGAACGGCTCGTCCATCAGCAGCGTCTCGGGGTCGTAGACGAGCAGCCGGGCGAGCGCCACGCGCTTGCGCATGCCGCCCGACAGCTCGCCCGGATAGTGCTGCTCGAAGCCCCCGAGGCCGACGAGGTTGATGTAGTGCCGCGTCCGGTCGCGCCGCTCGCCGCGGGCGACGCCCTGGATGCGCAGCGCGAGGTCGACGTTGCCCTCGACCGTGCGCCAGGGCATCAGGCTGTCCTTCTGCGTCATGTAGCCGACGCGATGGTTGACGTCGCGCACGGGTTCGCCGGCGTAGCGGACCTCGCCGCTCGTCGGCGCCATCAGTCCCGCCGCCAGGTTCAGCAGGGTCGACTTGCCGCAGCCCGACGGGCCGACGACGCTGACGAACTCTCCCTTCGCCACCGAGAAGGACAGGTTGTCGATCGCCTGGACCGGCTTGCCGCCCTTCCAGAACCGCTTCCCGAGGGCGCGATACTCGATCAGCAACCGGGCGCTCCCTTGGGCCGGGCGGCGAGCGCGGCGGCGGCATAGCGGTTGGTGGCCAGCCGGTCGACGCCGACCGTCGCCTCCTTGCCGGCGACCAGCCGGTACTCGGCGAGCGCGGTCTCGAAGGCGCCCGGGTCGATGTCGGGACAGCGGGCGTAGCTGCGCATGTTGGCCGCGAAGGCGGTCTCGAAGATCGGCTCGTCCAGCTTGGAGAAGACCTCGCGCAGCACCGCCCGCGCGCCGGCGCGGTCGGCATGCAGGAACGCCATCGCCTTGGCGATCGCCCTGACGACTCCGCCGACCTTGGCCGGCTCGCCGTCGAGCCAGTCGTCGCGCGCGATCAGCGAGATGTAGGGATAGCTGGCATAGCCCGCGACCTCGCCGGCGCTCATGTCGAACAGCACGACGCCGGGCCCGCGTTCGACCGCCTGCTCCTTGAAGGGCGAGCTGAAGGTGTAGACGTCGACCTTGGCGGCGATGAAGGCGGCCAGCGCCGCGCTGCCGGAGCCGACCGGGACGATGTCGGCGTCGCGGTCCGCGTCGAGGCGGCCCTGCCGCAGCAGGTTGCGGTAGAGCGCCTCGCCCGAGCTCTTGGGCGAGCTGATGCCGAGCTTCAGCCCCTTCATGGCGGCGATGCGGGCGGGCACGGGGGAGTCGGCCGCGATGCCGATCCGCGCCGCCACGTCGCTGCGCAGGACGAGGCTGATCATCACCCGGTCGACGATCTCCGCGAACGCCTTGACCCTCTGCCCGCGCTCGGCCGCGTTGATCAGCTCGAAGGGGGCGCCGACATAGATGTGCGCCGATCCCGAGAGCACCGCCGACATCGCCTTGGCGCCGCCGCCCATGACGATCACCTCGGCGTCGACGCCCTCCTCCCGGAGGTAGCCCCTGGCCCGGGCGATGTGCAGCGGCCCGTAGAGGAAGCCGTCGTTGGATTGCGTGATCACCACCTTGCCCGGCTCCGCGGCGCGGGCGGGGGCGATGGCGGCCAGCGTCGCCGCGAGGGCGAGCGCGGTCCAGGCCGCGGGCAGCCGCGCCTTCATCGCGTCCTCCCTACTTCAATGCGGCTGCGACGTAGCGGTTGGTCGCGATCTGCTCGGGCGTCACCTTGGCCGGCTGGTCGGAGGCGACGTCGAACTCCCGGAAGGCGACCTCGAAGTTCTTCGGAACGACGACGGGCGACCGGGCATAGCCCGGCCAGTTCGTCTCGTAGGAGGCGAGGAACAGCTCCTCCTCGAGCTTCGGAAAGAAGGGACGCAGCATCCCGCGCGCCGCGTCCTTGTTCTCGCGCATGAACGCCTGCGCCTGGGCCAGCGCGCGGATCACGCCCGACACCGCCTTGGGGTTGGCGTCGAGCCAGTCCTCGCGGGCGATCAGGCAGATGAAGGGATAGCCGAGATATTCCGGGATCTCGCCGCTCACCAGGTCGATCAGGATGATGCCGGGCCCGCGGACGAGGGCCTGCTCGATGACCGGCGAGGTGAACGACATGATGTCGACCTTGCCGGTGGCGAACGCGGCGACGGCGGCGGCGGCGCCGCCGACCGGCACGATCTCCGCGTCGCGGTCGGGATTGAAGCCGGCGCGCCTGAGGAAGTAGCGCATCAGCCCGTCGCCCGAGCTCTTGGCCGAGCTCACGCCGAGCTTCATCCCCTTGAGCGCGCGCATGCGCTGGTCGAGCGGCGATGTCGCGGTGACGCCGATGCGGTCGGCGACCTCCTTGCGGATGATGATCTGGCTCGGCCGGCGCTCCATCAGCGTCGCGAAGGCGACCACCTTGCGGCCCTGGTTGGCGACGTTGATCAGCTCGAAGGGGGCCCCGACATAGATGTCCGCCGACCCGGCCACCATGGCGGTCATCGCCTTCGAGCCGCCGCCGCTGATGACCATTTCCGGCTTGATGCCCTCGCGCTCCAGGTAGCCGCCGGCGCGCGCCACGTAGAGGGGGCCGTAGAGGAAGCCGTCGATCGACTGCGCGAAGGTGACCTGGGTCGTCTGCGCCACGGCCGTCGGCGCCGCTGCCGCGGCCCATCCGGCGATGGCGACGGCGAGGGCCAGCTCGCGCACGCGTGGAAATCCTTCCATTGGCTGCAGCTCCCTTCCCCAGTGTCGCCGGCGACGCTTCGTCGGGCGTTCCGTATTTCGGAACATTCGTTCTTGGATCTGTCGACGGTACGGTCGTCGTCGGCCATTGTCAACGCATGTCCGGCAAGAGGATGGGCTAGTTTTACTTGTCTTATCTCCACCATATTTATCCGTTGACGTACGCTTGACAGTGCTTCACGGCGGTCTCTAGCATTCCGTCAGGGACGGAATCGTTCCGAATTTTGGAACACACATGTCCAACAAGACGCTGCTCAAGGGCCTGCGGCTGATCGAGAGCCTCGTCCAGATGAACGGGCAGTGTGGCGTGTCCGAGCTGTCGCGCGAGCTGCGCCTGCCCAAGAGCAACGTTCATCGCGTGCTGGAAACCCTGGTCGAGGGTGGCTATGCGCGCAACGATCCCGCGACCGGTCGCTACAGCCTGACCCTGCGCTTGTGGGAGCTCGGGTCGTGCCTGGTGTCGCGCGTCGAGCTGCGGCCGGTGGCCGCCCCGCACCTGCGCGCGCTCGCCCGCGGCTTCGACGAGACGGTGCATCTCTCGGTGCTCGACGACGGCGAGGTCATCTATCTCGACATCATCGAGGCCGAGCAGCCGGTACGCGCCTACACCCGCGTCGGCGGGCGCGCGCCGGCGAGCTGCGTGGCGACCGGCAAGGCGCTGCTCGCCTTCCAGGGGACGGACGCGATCGCGCGCGCGATCGCGCGGCTCGAGCCCCATACCGCGACGACCATCGTCGAGCCCGATCGCCTCGTCGCCGAGCTGGAGCGCATCCGGCGCGACGGCATAGCCTTCAATCACGGCGAGTGGCGGGCCAGCGTGTGTGGCGTCGCGGCGCCGATCCGCGACAGCGCGGGAACGGTGGTGGCGGCCGTCGGCATCTCCGGGCCGAGCAGCCGGCTGACGCCGGAGCGGATGATCGCGTCCGCCGCCACGGTGATGGCCACCGCCCGCGCCATCTCGCACGACCTCGGCTACATCGAGCCGCCGGCGCCGGCCGCGCGGCCGCCGCAGCGCCGCGACCGGCCCGTGTCGGTCGCAGTGCCGCGCTGATCCCGGGAGATTCGCATGGGTTCCTACTCGCGCCGCAGCAGCTCGCACTGGGGGGCCTTTACGGCCGACGTGGTCGACGACCGGCTGGTCGGCGTCCGCCCGTTCGAGCGCGATCCCTATCCGTCCGACCTGATCGATTCCATGCCGTCCTCGGTCTACGCTTCGACGCGAATTCCCGGGCCGATGGTGCGCCGCGGCTGGCTGGAGAACGGGCCCGGCAGCCGCGGCCGCCGCGGCGCCGACGCCTTCGTGCCGATCGCCTGGGACCGCGCGCTCGACCTGGCCGCGGCCGAGCTGGAGCGGGTCAGACGGCGGTACGGCAACCTGGCGATCTTCGGCGGCTCCTACGGCTGGGCCAGCGCGGGGCGGTTCCACCATGCGCGCACGCAGCTCCACCGCTTCCTGCACGCCTTCGGCGGCTGCGTGCAGCAGGTGACGAACTACAGCTGCGGGGCCGCCAAGGTGCTGCTGCCGCACCTGCTGGGATCGATCGAGGCGACGTCGGGGCCGGTCACGAGCTGGGCCAGCATCGCCAGGCACACGCAGCTCATGGTGATGTTCGGCGGGGCGGGTCTGAAGAACGGCCAGGTCTGCGCCGGCGGTCCGGGCGAGCATTCTTTCGAGAAGTGGCTGCGCAGGAGCCGCGAGGCGGGCGTCCGGTTCGTCAACATCGGTCCGGTGCGCAGCGACGCGCCGGACTTCCTCGATGCCGAGTGGCTGGCGCCGCGGCCCAACACCGACACCGCGCTGATGCTGGGCATGGCGCACACGCTCCACGCCGAGGGACTGCACGACCAGGCGTTCCTGGCGCGCTATTGCGTCGGCTTCGAGCGCTTCGCCCGCTACCTGACGGGGGGCGACGACGGCCGCCCGAAGGACGCGGAGTGGGCGGCGGCGATCACCGAGATCCCGGCCGACACGATCCGCGCGCTCGCCCGGCGCATGGCCGGCTGCCGCACCATGCTGACCGCGAGCTGGTCGCTGCAGCGCGCCGACCATGGCGAGCAGCCCTTCTGGATGATGATCACGCTGGCCGCCATGCTCGGCCAGATCGGCCTGCCGGGCGGCGGCTTCGGCTTCGGCTACGGCTCGATCGGCGGCATGGGCACGCCGCGCCTGCGGCTGGCCGTCCCCGACCTGCCGTCGGGCAGGAACCCGCTGAACTTCGCCATTCCCGTCGCGCGCATCGCCGACATGCTGCTGCAGCCGGGCGAGACGATCGACTTCGACGGCGCGCGCCTGACCTACCCCGACGTCAAGCTGGTGTACTGGGCGGGCGGCAACCCGTTCCACCACCACCAGGACCTCAATCGCCTGGTCCGTGCCTTCCAGCGTCCCGACACGGTCATCGTCCACGAGCCCTGGTGGACCTCGGTCGCGCGCCATGCCGACATCGTCTTCCCGGCGACCACGACGCTGGAGCGCAACGACGTCGGCGCCTCCTCGCGCGACCGTTTCGTCATGGCGATGCCCAAGGTGATCGAGCCGGTCGGCGAAGCGCGCAACGACTTCGACATCTTCCGTGAGCTCGCGGCCCGGCTCGGCATCGCCGACGCCTTCACCGAAGGGCGCGACGAGATGGGCTGGGTGCGCCATCTCTACGACGTCGCGCGCGGCAAGGCCCTGGCGAAGAACATCGCCATGCCCGACTTCGACACGTTCTGGGCCGACGGCTTCGTCGAGTTTCCCGAGCCGCTGGAAGACCATGTCATGCTGGGCGACTTCCGCGCCGACCCCGAGACGCATCCGCTGGCGACGCCGTCGGGCCGCATCGAGATCTTTTCCGAGGCGATCGCCGGCTTCGGCTACGACGACTGCCCTGGTCACGCGACATGGCTGGAACCGGTCGAATGGCTGGGCGGCGAAGCGGCGGCGCGCCATCCGCTGCATCTCATCTCGAACCAGCCGCGCACCCGCCTGCACGGCCAGCTCGACGAGGGCAGGGTCAGCCGGGAGAGCAAGGTCGAGGGGCGCGAGCCGCTGTGGATTCACCCCGACGACGCCGGTCCGCGCGGCATCGTCGACGGCGACATCGTCGTCGTCCACAACGACCGCGGCCGCTGCCTCGCGGGCGCCGTCGTGACCGATGCCGTGCGCGCCGGCGTGGTGCAGCTTCCGGCGGGTGCCACGTTCGATCCGGCGGAGCCGGGACGGCCCGGGGCGCTGGACAAGCACGGCAATCCCAACGTGCTGACCATCGACAAGGGGACGTCGCGGCTGGGCCAGGGCCCGATCGCCCTGACGGCGCTGGTCGAGGTGACGAAGCACCGGGGCGCCGCGCCGGCGGTGACGGCATTCGTGCCGCCGGCCATGGCGACCGCGTCATGAGCGCAGTGGCCGTGGAGGCGCTGCCGGCGCCGCTGACCCGCGAGATCGCCGAGTTCGCCGTCAGGATCGGGCGCGAAGGCCCGCCCCCCGAGGCGCTGCCGGTCGTGCGCCTGGGCTTCACCGACTGCGCCGCCGTGCTGCTGGCCGGGCGCGGCGAACCGGTGACGCGGAGCCTGACGTCCTATGTCCGGGCACGCGGCGGCACGGCGGAGAGCCGCATGCTGCTCGGCGCCGAGCGCACCTCGGCGCCGCTCGCCGCCCTTCTCAACGCGTCGGCCGCCCACGCGCTCGACTGGGACGACTACGCCTTCGCCAACCATCCGAGCGCCGTGCTGGTGCCGGCCATCCTCGCGGTCGCCGACACCACGGGCGCCGACGGCACGGCGATGGCGGCGGCCTATGTCGCGGGATACGAGGCGTGGGCGGCACTGATGGCGCGCGAGCCCGATCACCTGCACGGCAGGGGCTGGCATCCGACGGGGCTGTTCGGGCCGATCGCCGCCGCCGTCGCCGCCGCGGTGCTGCTGCGCCTCGACGCCGACCGCGCCCGCGACGCCGTTGCGATCGCGGCCTCGCATGCCGGCGGCATCATGGCCAATTTCGGCACCCCGACGAAGCCCTACCATGGCGGCAAGGCGGCCGAGGCGGGGATCACCGCAGCCATGCTCGCGAGGCACGGCCTGTGGGGCGGCGCGGCGGCGATCGAGGACCGGCTCGGCCTGCTCGCGGCGCTGTCGCCGGCCGGCCGCGTCGACCGCACCACGCCGATGGGCCTCGGCCGGGAGTGGCGGATTCTCAAGGCACGCCTCAACATCAAGAAGTACCCGACCGTGGGCGCCTCGCAGCGCACCATCGATTCGGTGGTCGCCTGGCGCCGCGCCAATGCCGTAGATACGGCGCGCGTCGTCCGCGTCGTCCCGCGGATCAGCGCCAAGCAGGCCGCCGTCATGCCGTTTCATCGGCCGCGCAACGGGCTTGAGGCGAAGTTCAGCCTGGAGTTCGTGGTCTCCGCCGCGCTGCTGCGCGGTCGCCTCGGCCTGCAGGAGATGACCGACGGCTTCGTCACCTCGCCCGAGATGCAGGCGCTGATGGCCAAGGTCGAGATCGAGCGCACCGAGATCTACGACCCGACCTACCCGATCGCCGCACCCGAGGACTTCGTGCGCATCCGCCTCGACGACGGCAGCGAGCACGTGACGCCGCCGGTCGCTCGCGCGACCGGCCATGCCGATCGGCCGCTGGAGCCGGCGGAGCTGTGGACCAAGTTCGTCGACTGCGCCGCCTCGGCGGGCGTCGACGAGCCCGCCGCCCGCCGCCTCTTCGCGACGATGCAGGCGATCGACGCGCAACCGTCGACCGCGGGCATCGCGGTGGCCTGAGCACCGGAAGAACGAGGACGGATCATGGAGCATGA
This sequence comes from Alphaproteobacteria bacterium, assembly GCA_020852355.1. GTDB lineage: Bacteria > Pseudomonadota > Alphaproteobacteria > ATCC43930 > Allostellaceae > Allostella. Next base: position 13,530 of record JADZBA010000167.1, on the reverse strand, counting down.
CGTCGAGGGCGACGCGCAACGGATCGTCGACACGGTGGCCGGCGGAGGCATCGTCGTGTTCCCGGTCGATGTCGGCTACGCGGTCGTCGGCAATCGCGAGGCGGCGATCGAGCGCATCTTCGCCTGCAAGCAGCGCAGCTTCGAGAAGCCGTGCGGCATGTTCAGCAGCTGGAAGATGTTCCAGGAGATCTCGACCGTCGGCGAGCGCGAGCGCCGCCTCGTCGACACGATCATCCACGGCCATGGCCTGCCGCTCTCGGTGGTGACGCCCTACGACGAGGCGCATCCGTTCTTCGCCGGGCTCACGCCCTTGACCCGCAGCCGCTCCTCGCGGGCGGGCACCATCGACATGCTGCTGAACGCCGGGCGGCTGCATGACGCCGTGGCGCGCCTCGGCTACGAGCGCATGACGCCGGTGCTGGGGTCGTCGGCCAACCAGTCGCTCTCGGGCAGCAAGTACCGGCTGCTCGACGTCGAAGCGGCGGTGCGCGAGGCCGCAGCACTGGTCGTCGACTACGGTGCCACGAAGTACAGCCACCCCGACGGCATGGGCAGCACGATCATCGAGCTGCCCAGCCTGCGTCCGATCCGCAAGGGCATCCGCTTCGACGCGATCTGCGACATCGTGCGCGACACCACCGGGGTCGATCCGCGCAGCCTGTGACGGCGGCGGCTTTCCTCCCGCCGTCATCCGATGCAGGATCGGCCGTCGCGGCGCCGGGCATCGGCGGCGCCGGATCGGAGCCATTCCTTGCCCAGCTTTTCCATCCTCGACCAGTCCATCTCCGTCTCCGGCCGGCCGCAGGGTGCCGCCATCCGCGACACGATGGCGCTCGCCCGCCATTGCGAGGCGCTGGGCTACGCCCGCTTCTGGGTGTCGGAGCATCACAATCACCCGACCATCGTCGGCAGCGCGCCGGAGATCCTGATCGCGGCCATCGCGGCCACCACCAGCCGTATCCGCGTCGGCAGCGCCGGGGTGATGCTGCCGCACTACTCCGCCTACAAGGTGGCCGAGCAGTTCCGCGTGCTCGACGCGATCGCGCCGGGACGCATCGACCTCGGGCTGGGGCGTGCGCCCGGGTCCGACGGACGCACCGCCTTCGCGCTCAATCCGCTGGCGGCCGAACGGCCGGACCAGTTTCCGAGCGACGTGCGCGACCTGCTCGCCTGGGTCGCCGGCGCGCCGCTGGTCGAGGGCCATCCCTTCGCCCAGGTGCGCGCCTATCCCCAGGGCGAGACGGTGCCGGAGACGTGGATCCTCGGCAGCTCCGATTTCGGTGCGCGCGTCGGCGCGCATTTCGGCCTGCCCTACAGCTTCGCCTGGTTCTTCACCGACGGGCAGGGCGGCGAGCAGGCGCTCGACATCTACCGCTCGACCTACCGGCCGAGTGCCAGGCACCCCGAGCCCAACGCCGGCATCTGCGTCTGGGCGCTCGCCGCCGATACGGCGGAGGAGGCGGAGCGCCAGTTCCTGCCGCGCGCGAAGTGGCGGCTGCTGCGCGAGCGCAACGTCTATCTGCCGCTGGACACGCCGGAGGCCGCCGCCGCCCATCCCTTCACCGACCACGAGCGCGAGCGGCTCGCCCGGATGCGCGAGGTGGCGCTGATCGGCACCGGACCCGACGTCGCCCGGCGCATCGTCGAGCTGGGGCAGCGCCTCGGCGTGGAGGAGATCGCCATCGTCACCTGGGCGCACGACGAGCGGGTGCGCCACCGCAGCTACGAGCTGCTCGCCCGCGAGCTGATCCCCAGCGCCCGGTAGACGCCGTCCCGCCGCCCGGGCGATCCTGGGTCACCCGAGTCCGATCGTCCTCCCTCCCCGCCGGATCCCCGCGAGGCCTGCCATGCGCATCGAGATCGTCTGCACCGGCGACGAGGTGCTGACCGGCAAGATCGTCAACAGCAACTTCAGCTGGATGAGCCAGAAGCTGGAGGATTTCGGCCTGTCGGTGATCTGGGGCACCACCGTCGGCGACGATCGCGACCACCTGCTGGAGGCCTTCCGGCTGGCGGCGGGACGCGCCGACGCGGTCATCGTCAATGGCGGCCTCGGCCCCACCGTCGACGACCTGTCGCAGGAGGTGGCGGCGCGGGCGGCCGGCGTCGAGCTGGCGCTCGACGAGGAATGGCTGGCGCGCATGGAGGAGTTCTTCCGCCGGCGCAGCCGCATCATGCCGCCCAACAACCGCAAGCAGGCGATGCTGCCCGTGGGGTCGGAGATCCTCGACAACCCGATCGGCACCGCCTGCGGCTTCGCGCTGGACATCGGCAAGGCGCGCTTCTTCTTCACCCCCGGCGTGCCGCGCGAGCTGAGGCGGATGCTGGAGGAGCAGATCGTCCCCCGCCTGCTCGCGCGCAGCGGCCGGCAGACGGCGATCCACCTGAAGCGCTTCCACTCCTACGGCATCGGCGAATCGCGGGTCGACGCGCTGCTGGCCGGCGTCGACGAGCTGGTGCCCGACGGCGGCGTCAAGCTCGGCTTCCGCGCCCACTATCCGCAGATCGAGACCAAGTTGACCGTGCGGGGCCCCGACATGGCGGCGATCGACGCGAAGCTGGCGCCGGTCGTCGCCGAGGTCCGCCGCCGGCTCGGCAACTTCATCGTCGCCGAGGACGACCAGACCCTCGAAGGCGTCGTCCTGGCGGCGCTCGCCGGGCGCGGCGGCTCGCTGGCGGTGGTCGAGAACTTCACCGGCGGGCAGGTCGCCGGCCGGATCGCCCATCTGCCCGGTGCGGAGACGGTGTTCCGGCAGGGCCTCGTCGCGCGCGACCCGGTCCGGCTGCGCGTCGCGCTCGGGCTCGCCGCCGACGTGCCGGACGACGACCTCGCGCCGCTGGCGGCGGCGGCGTTGCGGGCGGCCAGCGGCGCCACGCACGTGCTGGCGCTCCTGGTCGATCTCGACGAAGGGGCGGACCGCATCGACCTCGGCGGCACCATCGCCATCGCAATCGCCGACCAGGGCGGCGTCACGCTCCGCCGGGCGCGCATCCTCGGCGGCCGCGACTGGGTCAGGCTGGGGGCGGCCGAGATGGGGCTCGACTGCCTGCGCCGCCATCTCCAGGGCCTGCCGGTCGACGAGCGCATCGATTTCGAGAAGGCATGAGGGGAGGACCGATCCGGTGACCGACGGCAGCCGCATCCGCTACGAGCCACATGAGCGCCCGCCGCATCTGCTGGCCGCCGCCATGGGCGGGCAGATCGTCCTGATGATCCTCACGGGCATCATGATCACGCCCCTGGTGATCACCCGCGCGGCCGGGCTCGACGCCGCCACCGGGAGCTGGCTGGTCTTCGCGGCGCTGGTCGCGGCGGGGATCTCCACCTGGCTGCAGGTCTCGCGCCTCGGCATCGTCGGCTCGGGCTACGTGCTCTTCGTCGGCTCGAACGTCGCCTTCGTCTCGGTCTGCGTCTCGGCCATCCAGAGCGGGGGCCCACCGCTGATGGCGACGCTGGCCTGCGTGTCGGCGCTCACCACCTTCGCATTCACGGCATGGCTGCCGGCGCTGCGCCGCATCCTCACGCCGGCGGTCGGCGGGACCGTGCTGATGCTGATGGCGCTCAGCGTGGCGCCCGTCGTCTGGGGCATGCTGAAGCGAGTGCCCCCCGCCTTCGCCGGCAGCCCGACGGTACCCCTCGTCGTCGCCGCCACGATCGTCGCGATCGTGCTGATCTCGCTCTTCGCGTCGGGGATGCTGCGGCTCTGGGCGCCGCTCATCGGCATCGGGTTCGGCTCGATGCTGTCGGCCCCGCTCGGCCTGCTCGACGTCTCCGGCGTGCTGGCGGCGCCCTGGGTCGGCCTGCCGGCCGGGACATGGCCCGGCATTGCGCTCGACTTCCCGCCCGCCTTCTGGGGACTGCTGCCCGCCTTCGTCCTCATCACGCTGGTGGGCGGCATCGAGACCTTCGCCGACGCGGTCTCCGTGCAGCGGACCTCGCACCGCGCGCCCGGCCCGATCGACTTCCGCGCGGTGCAGGGGGCGATCAACGCCGACGGCGTCGGCAGCTTCGTCGCCGGCGCGCTCGGCACGGTACCGAACACCGTCTACTCGTCGAGCGTCGGCGTCGTCGAGCTGACGGGCGTCGCCGCGCGCCGGGTCGGCTGGTGGGGCGGCTTCTTCCTCATCCTGCTCGCCTTCTCGCCCAAGGTCTCCGCCATCGTCGCGGCCATTCCGGGACCGGTGGCGGGCGCCTTCATCCTGGTGATCCTGGTGCTGCTGTTCGGCCACGGCATCCGGCTGGTCAACGAGGACGGGCTCGGCTTCGAGGTCGGCCTGGCGGTCTGCCTCGGCTTCTGGGTCGGGTTCGGCTTCCAGGAAGGCAAGCTGTTCAACGAGCAGCTTCCGGGCTGGGCGCAGCTCTTCCTGTCCAACGGCACCACCGCGGGCGGCCTGACCGCCATCCTGCTGATGGCGGTGCTGTCGTTCCGCCAGCGCAGCCGCGATCGGCTGTCGGTGCCGCTGGCGACGCCGTCGGTCGGCGACGTGCGCACGCTGGTGCAGGGCGTCGCGCGCCGCCTGGGCTGGGATCGGCCGGCGGAGGACAAGCTCGTGCTGGCGGCGGAGGAGGCGATGCTGTTCCTGATGGAGCATCAGGACCCGGCCCGCTCGGCCGGCCGGCAGAGCCAGCTCCATGTCCGCGTCCGCCAGGTGGGCGGGGAGGTCGAGCTGGAATACGTCTGCGCGCCGGCCGGTGCCAACGCGGAGACGGCCATGGCCGCGCTCGCCGCGGTCGGCGAGGCCGACGTGGCGAGCGGCCTGTCGCTGCGCCTGCTGCGCGGCATGGCACGGGAGGTGAAGCACCTCCAGTACCACGGGACCGACTACCTCCTGGTCCGGGTCGACAGCGCCGCGTGAGCCGCCCTCAGGCGGCGTCGGCGGTGCCGTCGTGCCCGCCGCGGCGCTCGCGCGCGTAGCGGACGAGGGCGAGGAAGCGGTAGATGCCGTGCACGAACTTGCCGTAGGGCATGGTGAGGAAGAGGCCGAACACGACGCCCAGATGCACCGCGAGCAGCAGGCCCATGGCGGGCGTCGCGCGCAGCAGCAGCAGGGCCAGCCCGGTCAGGCTGGTGAGGAGCAGCATCGCCAGGAAGGCCGTGTCCATGCCACGGCTGCCGGCGTCGCGCACCGCCGGCTCGGCCCGCTCGCGGGCGGCCAGCAGGCCGGCGGGGCCGACCAGCAGGCCGACGCCGCCGATCGTGCCCAGCACCACCGGCAGGTCGTACCAGGGATAGGGCGCCACCCGTCCCAGGAGATAGTGGTAGAGCGTCGCCACCGTGGTCGCGGCGAAGCACAGCAGGAAGCCGTAGAAGGTCAGGTGGTGATAGAGCCGGCGCCGGTCGGTCGGCCGCTCGTCCTCGTTCATGCAGCCGACGCCGCCGCCGTCGAGGTAGCGCAGGCTGCCGGCGTCGCGGATCGCCTGCCACAGCGAGCGGGCATCGGCGGGCGGTGCGCCGGGCTCATCGATGTCGCGCCAGAAGGCGCGCACGCCCATGGCGATGGCGACCAGCGCATAGAGGAAGACCGCGCCGAACAGCAGCGCCATCGCGCCGTGGGGCATCAGCCGGTAGAAGGCGCCGGGGCCGCCATGGGTTCCGAACAGCACCGTGGGGTCGTGCCATGCCGCGAAGCCGCCGACGAACAGGGCGACGCCGGCCGCGGCGGCGAGGCTGACCGCCAGGCCGTTGCGCGCGAAGAGGCCGGCGCAGGCGGCGGGCCAGACGTAGGCGCGGTAGGAATCGACGCGCACCCGGGCGAGCGTGCGCGGCACGTTCACCTGGAACTCGTGCGGCGGCGCGAACTGGCAGTCGTGGAAGCAGGCGCCGCAGGCGTGGCAGAGGTTGGCCAGATAGTTGACGTCGCCGGCGGCGAAGGACCGGCGCATCTCCATCGCCGGGAAGACCGCGCACAACCCCTCGCAGTAGCGGCAGGCGTTGCAGATGGTGAGGAGGCGGTCCGCCTCGCGCTGCGCGTCCGTCGGCATCGGCATCGCCCGCTGTTCCCCCATTGCCGTCATCGCCGGTCGCCGCCTCAGTTGCGCACGCGGCGCGCCGCCTGCTCGCCGGCGACCCGGCCGAACACGCTGCCGATCGTCATGCCGACGCCGGCGGCATAGCCGCGGCCCAGCACGTTGCCGGCCATGATCTCGCCCGCCGCGAACATGTTGGCCGACGGCGCGCCGCCCTGCATCAGGATGCGCGCCTCGCGGTCCACCCGCGTCCCGAGATAGGTGAAGGTGATGCCCGGCCGCACGGGATAGGCATAGAAGGGCGCCTCGTCGATGCGCCGCGCCCAGTGCGACTTGGGCGGGCTCAGCCCCTCGGTGCGGCAGTCGTCGAGCTCGGTGTGGTCGAAGGTCCCCGGCCGCACGGCGGCGTTGAAGGCGGCGACCGTGGCCGCCAGCGCCTCGCCGTCGATGCCGAGCTTGCCGCCGAGCTCGGGCAGGCTGTCGGCGCGGATCGCGGGATAGAGCGAGGGCATGAACATCCGGAGCGACTTGGCGTCGAACACGATGTAGGCGATCTGCCCCGGTTGCCCGGCGATGAGGCGGCCCCAGATCGCGTAGCGCTTGGGCCAGAAGTCCTCGCCCTCGTCGTAGAAGCGTCGGGCCTGCCGGTTCACGACGATGCCGAAGACGACGCAGTCGAGCCGCGTGATGATGCCGCCGTCGAAGCGCGGCGAGCGGGCGTCGATCGCGACCGCATGGCACTGCGTCGGATCGCCGACCTCCTGCACCCCCTTGCCGAGCAGCAGGCGCAGCAGGGTGCCGCGGTTGTAGGGCGTGCCGCGGATGAGGAAGTTCTCCGCCGCCTCGCCCCAGTATTTCTTCAGCCATTCGATGTTGGCCTCGAAGCCGCCGGCCGCCGCGACGAGCGCCGCGGCGCGGACGTCGACGACGGCGCCGTCGCGGCGTACCGCGGCGGAGAGGAACATGCCGTCCTCGATGGCGAGGTCGACGACCTCGGCGTCGTAGAGGACGTCGACGCCGAGCGTCGCCGCGGTCAGGTAGAGCGCGTTCAGCATGGCGCGGCCGCCGCCGAGGAAGAACGAGTTGGTGCGCCCCAGGCTCAGCGTGCCGCCGAGGGACGGCTGGAAGCGCACGCCCTGCTCGGCGATCCAGCCCAGCATCTCCTTCGACCGGGCGATCATGAAGCGCGCCAGCTCCTCGTCGGTGTGGCCCTGGGTGACGCGCTTCAGGTCGTCCCAGAACTCGTCCTCGAGATAGGGGCCGGTGAGGTGCTGCGTCGCGCTGTCGTGGGCGCACCGCATGTTGCGGGTGTGGCGCGTGTTGCCGCCGCGATAGAACTTCGGGGCGGCCTCCAGGACCAGGACCGAGGCGCCGCCGCGGCGCGCGGCGATGGCCGCGCAGAGCGCGGCATTGCCGCCGCCGACGACCAGGACGTCGTAGCGGCGCGCGAGATCGACCATGGCTGCGTGATTCCCCAGCGGACCGAGACGGCATTGCACACGGCCATGTACAATTTGCAAGCGGCTTCCTGCCGCGACGGACCCGAGGAGACATGGCGGGCGAGGCGGCGCCGACCACGGACCGGCAGCGGCAGCTCCGGCGCTTCGATACGATCCGCAACCGCCTGTGGTGCCGCGCCGACGAGCGCGTGCTGGTCGTCCGCCATCCCGACGGCGAGCCGGGGTTCCACGACCAGTTCCTGCGCTGGCTCGAGCGGAATTTCCCGGCGCTCCGCGCCCATCTCGAGCTGGCCCTGCTGCCCTGCCCGGATGTCGACCTGGCGCGCGTGCGGCTGCTGGTGCCGTGGCTGCAGGACCCCGTCGAGGCATGGTCCCCGGCCGCGCTGGACCAGGCCCGCCTGCTGGTGGACCGCTGCAGGGCGCGCGGCATCCCGGTGGTCAACGATCCCGCGCGCCTCGCCAACGCCGGCAAGCGGGAGACCGCCGAGCGCCTGGCCGCGATCGGCATCCGTACCCCGCGCACCCTGCCGGTCGATCCGGACCGACCCGATGCGGTGCGCGCGGCGCTGCCCGGCGCGCTGCTGGTCCGCGAGGGCCGCAAGCATGGCGCGCCGTCGCTCCTGGTGGCACCCGACGAGGCGGTCGCCGCCGTCGCCCTGCGCGGCTTCGCGGAGCCGATCGCGGTGGAGTTCGTCGACACGCGCGGGCCCGACCGCCTCATCCGCAAGTATCGCTGCCTCCTCGCCGGCGACCATGCGGTGGCCGTGCATCTCCTCGCCTCGCGGCAATGGGAGGTGCGCGGGCCGAGCAAGCTCACCACGCCGGAGCTCCTCGCCGAGGAGGCGGCGCACGTCGCGACGGACGATGGCAACGCCGCCCTCTTCCGCGCCGCGCGCCGCGCGCTCGACCTCGACCTGGTGGCCTTCGACTACGGCTACCTGCCGGACGGCCGCGTCGTGGTGTGGGAGGCGAACGCCTATCCGCTGATCCGCTTCGGCCCGTCTGCGCCGCATCTCGCCTATCGCGACGCGCCGGTGCATCGCTCGTTCGCGGCGATGATCGGCCTCTACCTCGATCGCGCCGGCCTGCCGGTGCCCCGCGCGGTCGATGTGCTGCGGACCTACGGCGCGGCCGAGACCGCGGTCGAGCTGGCGCGTCTCGTGGTGCCCTGAGCGGGAGCTCAGGCGAAGCTGCGGTAGCCCGCCCCGGCGCCCGGCAGCAGCGCGTCGAGCCCCGCCAGCCCGACCGGGCCCGCCATCGCGAAGCCCTCGCCGTGGGAAGCGCCGATCATGGTGCCGTGGCAGATGGCGCGCGCCTCGACGAAGCGCAGGAAGCCGCCGTCGCTGAGCGCGGTCGGCGGGCCGCCGTCGGGGTCGAACTGGCTGGCGTGGGCGTGCAGCGCGTGCATGCGCTGCGCCCACACCGCACCGACGTCGACGACGACGTCGGGCGCGAAGGGATGATGGCCGCAATAGTGGAGCAGGCGGCCGACCGCATGCGGCGCCCCTTCGCCGCGGCCCGGGAGGCGGGCGAGAAAGGCGGCACGCTCGACGAGACGGGCGGCGCCGGCATGGTCGGGATGCCGGTCGGTCGGATAGGGCAGCAGGAGAAGGCGCGGCCGTGCCGTCCGCAGGAGCGTCACGACGCGATCCTCCTGCTCCGGCGTCTCGCCGACCCGCGTGTCCGGCAGGCCGAGGCAGACCCGCCCGGCGATGCCGAGGCGGCGTGCCGCCTCGGCGGCCTCCCGCAGACGGATCTCCGCCGTGCCGCGCGTCGCCGCCTCGCCGGCGGTGAGGTCGGCGATGGCGACGCGCAGCCCGCGCCGCGCCGCCAGGATGAGCGTGCCGCCGCAGGCGAGCTCGACGTCGTCGGGATGGGCGGCGACGGCGAGGATGTCGACCTGTTCCATGGTCCGAGCCTACCCGGTCAGCCAGGCCTGGAGGAGGCCGTCCGGACGCGCCGCGTCGGCGGGCGGGATCGCCGGGGCGAACACCGGGATCGGCTTCATCGTCAGCACCGTGCGCATCGTGGCGCCGAGGACCATGCAGTAGAGGGCGGAGCTGCGGCCGGCGACCATGCCGCTGAAGCGGTCGTTGAGCAGGATCGGCAGGGTCACGTCGGGGCTCCAGCGGCCGGCGGCGAAGAGCGCGTCGAGGGAGGTGCCGCGGTCGCCGAGGGGAAAGGCATAGCGGCGGCCGGCACGGCTCTCGGCGACGGCGTGCAGGTCGCCACCGATCCGCCGCCGCCGCAGGCGCAGCCGCGCGCCGTCGACCGGGCAGGAATAGAAGAGCGGCAGGTAGTCGTCCGGCAGGGCGGCGACCGCGGTCGCGACGTCGGCCGCCTGCAACGCGGCGACGCGAGCGTTGAAGGCGGCGACGAAGGCGTCGAGCGCCGCCATGATCGCCGACAGGGCGGGGCCAAGGGCGCCGGCGTCGGCCAGCCCGGACACCATCAGCGGCCGCGGGCGCGCGCCGAGATGGGCGTCGAGCAGGAAGCCGCCCAGCGTCGCGGCGTAGCGGCCGAGCGTCATCGGCTCGGCCGGCGCCAGCAATGGTCGCACCAGGTCGAGCCGCGCCAGCGCCGCCGCCCGATCGCCCGGCGACTGCCGCACATGGGCTTCGAGCATCGCCGCGATCCGCGCGAGGCGGGGCGGCTCGACGAGGAGATGACGGAACTCCAGCGCGTCGGTCCCGGCGGGCGTCACCTTCAGCATGCGGCGATGGCCGTTCGCGTCGCGCCACGTGATGCGCGTCGCCGCCTTGCTCGATGCCGCCCGGTCGGTGTCGATCAGGACGAACGTGACGGACACGCAACCCGGCCGGTCGCGCCGCAGCGATTCGGCGGCGGCGAGCTTGGCGACGACGGAGCGACGATAGTCCGGGCTCGGCTGCTGGTGCACATGGATCGGGCACGGCGCATCGGCGGCGTCGTCGGCCCGTCTCGCCGGTGTCGCCAGGGCGGCGAGGAAGGTCGCGGGGTCGCCGTGAATCCCCGATTCCAGGAGGAGCTCGCGGCCCGCCGCGTCGGCGAGCAGGTCGGGCAGCGTCCTCACGGTGCCGCATGCGCGGGCGCCATGCGGCGCGCCACGGCGACGCAGTAGAGCGCCTCGTAGCGCGCGAGCGTCCGGGCTTCCGGGAAATCGCCGGCGCGCCGGCGGGCGGCCGCGGCCATGCGGCGATAGCGGACCGGGGCGTGCAGCAGCGCCACGATCCTGGCGGCGGCGTCGGCGCTGCGGCCGGGATGGAACAGCAGGCCGCCGAGGCCGTCGCCGATCACCTCCGGCAGGCCGCCGACCCGCGGCGCCACGACGGGCACGCCGGCTGCCATCGCCTCCAGCGCCGCCAGGCTGAAGCTCTCGGCGCGGCTCGCCAGCAGCAGGATGTCGGCGTCGCGCAGCAGCGACGGGACGTCGTCGCGGAAGCCCAGCAGGCGCACGTCGCCGGACCGGTGCCGCAGCAGCTTGCGCGTCGCGTGCCACTCCGGCCCGTCGCCGACCAGGAGCAGCCGGCAGCGCAGGCGGCGGCGCACCGCGAGAAAGGCACGGGCGACGCCGCGGGCATCCTTGACGGCGCGGAAGCTCGAGACGTGGATCAGGACAGGCGCCGCTCCCGGCCGGCGCTGCCGCACCGGCGCGGCGGCGTGCGCGAAGTTCGGCACGACGACCGGCGGCGGCGCGACGTCGACCGTGGCCCGCAGCAGGGCGGCATAGGCCGCAGAGACCGTCGAGACGGCGTCCGAGCGCCGGAGGTCGCGGCCGAGCTGCCGGGCCAGACGCGGGTCGCCGGCCGCCGCCGTGATGTCGCTGCCGTGCAGGGTCGCGACGATCGCCGGCCGGGTGGGAGAGAGCATGTCGCCGACGGCCGCCGCGACGGCGGCGAAGGGCAGGCCATAGTGGCAGTGGACCAGGTCGATGCGCTCGGACCGGCAGATCGCGGCGACGATGCCCGCGATCGAGGCGACCGCCGTGTCGTCCCATGGCCCGTCGAACGGCCGGTGCGCCGCATGCGGGCTGGGGACGACGATATGGCGCAGCCCGGGCGGCAGCGTCCAGCGCGGGCGCCCGAGAGTGACCAGCCGCACGTCGCGCCCGCGGCGCGCCAGCGCCGCGGCGAGGTCGATGGCGGCGCGGGTGCTGCCGCCGCCGCCGCCGTGGCAGAGCACGGCGATGCGCGCCCGGTCTGCCGCGGCCGGCGGCGCGGGGCTACCAGGCGGTATAGCCGCCATCCACCAGCAGGTCGGCGCCGGTCACGAAGCTGGCCGCGTCGCTCGCCAGGAACACGGCGGCACCGGCGATCTCCTCCGGCCGCCCCATGCGGCCCAGCATGTGCCGGTGGTCGTTGTAGGCGTGCATCGCGGCGTCGTCGGGGAAGCGGGAGCGGACGCGGCCGCCCTCGATGGCGCCGGGCGACAGGCTGACGACGCGGATGCCGTCGGCCGCGTGGTCGATCGCCATGATCCGCGTGAGGTTGTGGATCGCGGCCTTGGCCGCCCCGTAGGCGGCGAGGCCGGCCTGCCCGACATGGCCGAGCTGCGAGGCGATGTTGACCACCACGCCGCCCCCCGCCGCCTTGATCGCCGGAATCGCGTGCTTGCTCATGAGGAAGGGACCGGTGAGGTTCACCGCCATTTGGCGGTGCCACTCCGCCTCGGGCAGCTCGACGACGGTGCCCCGCACGGTGAAGGCCGCGGCGTTGTTGACGAGGGCGCGCAGCCCGCCGAACGCGTCGACGGCGGCGCCGACCGCGGCGGCGCAGGACGCGGAATCGGTGACGTCCAACCGCGCCGCGACGGCCTCGCCGCCGGCCGCACGGGCGATCGCCGCGGCGGCCTCGGCGCGGCCGGCATCGATGTCGGCCAGCAGCAGCGGCGCCCCGGCGGCGGCGAACGCGTGCGCCATGGCCCGGCCGATGTCGCCGCCGGCGCCGGTGATCAGGGTAGGGCGGCCGGCGAGCGGGCGGGTCTCGGGCATGGGCGACTCCTTGGCTGCGGCGGGGATCGGAGCATCGGGCGCCCGAGCCGGTCAATTGCCGCTGGCGGCGGCGGCGGCGCGACGCCAGGATGGCCGCGGTCCGACCCCCGCCAGCGACGGAGCCCGCGTCCCATGTTCTATCGTGCCGACCGGCCGCACGGCCTGCGCCACAATCCCTTCAACGCCATCGTCGTGCCGCGCCCGATCGGCTGGATCTCCACCGTCGACGCCGAGGGACGGGCCAATCTCGCGCCCTACTCGTTCTTCAACGGCGTCGCCTACACGCCGCCGCAGGTCATGTTCTCCTCGACCAGCGCCCATGTCCATGGCGGCGGCCTGAAGGATACCGTCGCCAATGCGCGCGAGACCGGCGAGTTCGTCGTCAACATCTGCACCTGGACCCTGCGCGAGGCGATGAACGCGACCTCGGCGCCGGCGCCCCACGACGTCGACGAGTTCGCGCTGGCGGGGCTGACCGCCGAGCCGTCCGAGCTGGTCCGCGCGCCGCGGGTGAAGGAGAGCCCGATCCACCTGGAATGCCGCCTGGTGACGGTCGTCGACCTGCCCACCAGCAATCCCGAGCAGCCCAACACCGCGGTCTTCGGCGAGGTCGTCGGCATCCACATCGACGACGCGGTGATCGTCGACGGCTTGGTCGACTATCACAAGGTGCAGCCGATCGGCCGCCTCGGCTACATGGACTACGTCCTGGTCGACAACGTCTTCGCGATGCAGCGTCCCGGCTGGCCCTGAGCGGCCCCGGGGGGCCGGCCTCAGCCCGGGCCGACGCGTGCCGCCAGCGCCAGCGCGGCGGCGACCGATTCCGCCGTCGCCGCGGCGATCCGCCGGGCCGCGGCCAGCGTCCGCTCGGCGTCGCCGTCGGGAGCCCGTGCCGCGGACTGGATCGCCCGCGCCGCCTCGCCCAGCGCCACGAAGCCGATCGAGCCGGCGGTGCCGGCGATCATGTGGGCGATCCGCCCGACCGTGGCGAGGTCGCCCGTGTCCGCGGCGGCGGCGAGGGCGGTCGACTTCTCGCCCGCGAACTCCACGTAGCGGTCGATCAGGCGCACCAGCACCACCGCGCCCACCGCCCCTTGAAGCTGGTCGATGGTCGCGGCGTCGAGCGCCGTGAG
>JADZBA010000166.1 GCA_020852355.1 Alphaproteobacteria bacterium | reverse complement strand
GTCGGGCAGCGGCCGGCGCTTGCGTCGACCGCCCCGGGGCAGCAATATCCGCGCCCTTTCCGGGCAGGGCACCATGGGCAACCTCAACACCTTCCGGGCCGGGCCCGACGAGCGCGGCCATTTCGGCCCCTATGGCGGACGCTACGTCGCCGAGACGTTGATGCCGCTGATCCTGGAGGTCGAGCGGGCCTATGCCGCGGCCAAGGCCGACCCGACCTTCCGGGCGGAGATGGACGACTATCTCGCCACCTATGTCGGGCGGCCGAGCCCGCTCTATTTCGCCCGGCGGCTGACCGAGCATCTCGGGGGCGCGAAGATCTACTTCAAGCGCGACGAGCTGAACCATACAGGCGCGCACAAGATCAACAACTGCCTGGGCCAGGTCCTGCTCGCCCGGCGCATGGGCAAGAAGCGTGTCATCGCCGAGACCGGGGCCGGGCAGCACGGCGTGGCCACCGCCACCGTCTGCGCCCTGTTCGGCCTGCCCTGCATCGTCTACATGGGCGAGACGGACATCGCCCGGCAGAAGCCGAACGTCTTCCGCATGCGTCTGCTCGGCGCCGAGGTCGTGCCGGTGTCGTCGGGGGCGGGCACGCTGAAGGACGCGATGAACGACGCGCTGCGCGCCTGGGTCGCCAACGTCGAGGACACGTTCTACTGCATCGGCACGGTCGCCGGGCCGCACCCCTACCCGGCGATGGTGCGCGACTTCCAGTCGGTGATCGGCGAGGAGGTGCGCGAGCAGATCATGGCGGCGGAGGGGCGCCTGCCCGACACGCTGGTCGCCTGCATCGGCGGCGGCTCGAACGCCATGGGCCTCTTCCATCCCTTCCTCGATGAGGCCACGGTCGCCATGGTCGCGGTCGAGGCGGCGGGGCACGGCCTAGATACCGGCAAGCATGCGGCCTCGCTGACCGGCGGCCGGCTCGGCGTGCTGCACGGCAATGCCACCTACCTGCTGCAGGACGACGACGGCCAGATCCAGGAGGCGCACTCCATCTCCGCCGGCCTCGACTATCCCGGCATCGGGCCGGAGCATGCTTGGCTGCACGACATGAAGCGGGTGAGCTACGTATCGGCGACCGACGCCGAGGCGCTCGAATCCTTCCAGCTCTGCGCCCGCCTGGAAGGCATCCTGCCGGCGCTGGAGCCCTCGCACGCGCTGGCGCAGGTGCGCAAGATGGCGCCCGGCCTGCCCAAGGACCACCTCCTCGTCATGAACATGTGCGGCCGGGGCGACAAGGACGTCTTCACGGTCGCCGACGCCCTGGGGATGGACATTTGACCGCCGGACGGATCGCCCGCCGCTTCGCGGCCCTGCACGCTCAGGGCCGCAGCGGCCTCGTCACCTTCATCACCGCGGGCGACCCGGATGCCGCGACCTCCGCGGCGATCCTGGCCCGCCTGCCGGCGGCCGGCTCCGACATCGTCGAGCTCGGCATGCCGTTCTCCGATCCCATGGCCGACGGCCCGGCGGTCCAGGCGGCCGGGCTGCGCGCGCTCGCCGCCGGCCAGACGCAGCGCCGGACGCTCGCCATGGTCCGCGACTTCCGCCGCACCGACGACGTCACGCCGATCGTGCTGATGGGCTACTTCAACCCCATCCTGCAGTACGGCATCGAGCGCTTCTGCGCCGACGCCAGCGCGGCCGGCGTCGACGGGCTGATCGTCGTCGACCTGCCACCGGAGGAGGCGGAGCCGCTGGCCACCCCGGCCGCCACCCACGGCATCGACCTGATCCGCCTGGTCGCCCCCACGACGCCCGACGCCCGCATGCCCAAGGTGCTGGACGGCGCCAGCGGCTTCGTCTACGCGGTGGCGGTCACCGGCATCACCGGTACGGTATCGGCGGCCCAGGACGCGATCAACGCCCTGGTCGCGCGCATCCGCCGGCATACGACGCTGCCGGTCGCGGTCGGCTTCGGCATCAAGACCCCGGCCCAGGCGGCCGCCGTCGCCGCCGTCGCCGAGGGCGCGGTGGTCGGCACCGCGATCGTCCAGCGCGTGGCCGACGGCATCGGTGCCGACGGAACGCCCGCGCCGGACCTGCCGGACCGCGTCGCCGCCTTCGTCGCCGAGCTGGCGGCCGCCGTGCGGGGCGCGCGATGAACTGGCTCACCAATTTCGTGCGCCCGAAGATCCGGGCGCTGGTCCGCAAGGCGGACGTGCCGGAGAATCTCTGGCACAAATGCCCCGCCTGCGGGCAGATGATCTTTCACCGCGAGCTGGAGGCCAATCTCCACGTCTGCCATCACTGCGGCCACCATCTGCGCATCGGTGCGCGCCGCCGCTTCGCCATGCTTTTCGACGAGGCGGTGTTCCACGAGATCGAGCTGCCGAAGACGCCGGCGGATCCGCTGAAGTTCCGCGACGTGAAGCGCTACTCCGACCGGCTGCGCGACGCCCAGGGCCGCCACCAGGCCGACGACGCCATCAAGGTCGCGCACGGCCGCATGGGCGGCGGCAATGCCGTGGTCGCCTGCTTCGAGTTCGACTTCATGGGCGGCTCGATGGGCGTGGCGGTCGGCGAGGGGCTGGTCGCCGCGGCGCGCCTGGCGGTCCTGCAGCAGGCCCCGCTGGTCGTCGTCCCGGCATCGGGCGGTGCGCGCATGCAGGAGGGCATCCTCTCCCTCATGCAGATGGCGCGCACCACCATCGCCATCGAGGAGGTGAAGGCCGCGGGGTTGCCCTACATCGTCGTCCTCGCCGACCCGACCACCGGCGGCGTCACCGCCTCGTTCGCCATGCTGGGCGACGTCACCGTCGCCGAGCCCGGCGCGGTGATCGGCTTCGCCGGCGCCCGGGTGATCGAGGAGACGATCCGCGAGAAGCTGCCCGAGGGGTTCCAGCGCGCCGAGTACCTGCTGGAGCATGGCATGGTCGACATGGTCGTGCCGCGCCGCGACCTGCGTCAGACGCTGATCCGCCTGCTCGACCTGCTGCATCGCCGCGCGCCGCCGGCGGAGGTCCTGCCGCCGCAGCCCGCCATCGCCGGCCAGGCGCCGCCGGCGATCGAGGAGCACCGCCCCGAGCGCTGAGGGCCCGGTCATGAGCCTGGATGCCGTCCTGGCGCGGGTCGCGGCGTTGCACCCGCGGGTCATCGACCTCTCGCTCGGCCGCATCCGTCGGCTGCTCGACGCGCTCGGCCGGCCGCAGGACCGGCTGCCGCCCGTCTTCCACGTCGCCGGCACCAACGGCAAGGGCTCGACCTGCGCCTACCTGCGCGCCGCGCTCGAGGCGTCGGGACGGCGCGTCCATGTCTTCACCTCGCCGCATCTCTTGCGCTTCAACGAGCGTATCCGCCTCGCCGGCCGGCTGATCGAGGACACGGCGCTGGTCGACCTGCTGGAGGAGGTGGAGGCCGCCAACGAAGGTGAGCCCATCACTTTCTTCGAGATCATCGGCGCCGCCGCCTTCGTCGCCTTCGCCCGCGTTCCCGCCGACGCCCTCGTCCTGGAGGTCGGGATGGGCGGCCGGCTCGACGCCACCAACGTCGTCGCGCGGCCGGCCGCCACGGTGATCACGCCGGTCGCGCTCGATCACATGTCCTTCCTCGGCGACACCGTCGCCGCCATCGCGCGCGAGAAGGCAGGCATCCTGAAGCCCGCCGTGCCGGCGGTGATCGGCCCGCAGTCCGCCGATGCCGCCGCCGTCATCGCCCGCCACGCGACCTCGATCGGCGCGCCGCTGCTGCGCGCCGGGATCGAATGGACGGTGGCGCCCACGGCGACGGGCCTCGCCTACGAGGGGCCGCGCTGGCGCCTCGACCTGCCGGCGCCGGCGCTGCTCGGGCGCCACCAGTACGACAATGCCGGCGGTGCGATCGCCGCGCTGGAGGCGTTCGACCCGGCGCTGCCGGCCGCTTGCCTCGCGACCGGCCTGCGTGGCGTCGAGTGGCCCGCCCGGCTGCAGCGCCTGACGCGGGGACCGCTCGCCGATGCCCTGCCGCCCGGCTCCGAGCTGTGGCTCGACGGCGGCCACAACGCGGCCTGCGCCGAGGCGGTAGCGGCGGAGTTGGCGCGCTGGCCGGCGTTGCCGCTGCACCTCGTCTTCGCGATGCTCGACAACCGCGATCCCCGGGTCTTCCTGCGGCCGCTGGCGCCGCTCGCGGCCGGGCTCGCCGCCGTCGCGATTCCGGGCGAGCACAAGAGCTGGAGCGCGGACGCGCTGGTCCAGGCGGCGCGGGCGGAAGGCATCCCGGCGCGGCCCGCCGCCGATGCGCAGGCCGCCGTGGCCGCGATCGTCGCGGCGGCTCCCGGCCCGGTGCGCATCCTGGTGTGCGGCTCGCTCTACCTCGCGGGCGTGGTGCTGGCCGACAACGGCTGAGACGGGCTCAGCGATCCATCAGCTCGAGCTGGTCGAAGACGTAGCCGAGCCCATAGAGATGGGTGACCATCTCGGCGACGTTCTCCATGGCCTCGCTGGCCTGGATCTGGGCGCGCCAGTGCGCGAAGCTCGTCGGCACGGTGAGCTGCGGGCGGGCCACTTTGAGCCCCAGGCGATGCAGCTCGCGATGGCAGCGCGACTGCGACACGCCCTGCCAGAACACCCGCCGGCGCAGCCAGCGGAGGTTCAGGCGGTCGGCGTGGATGAGGTGCGCGATGCGGGCGGCCGGCTCGAACCAGATGCCGTGCCCGGTCTGGCGAAGCCGCTCGTACGCCAGGTTCTCGGAGGACAGCAGCGACCCGTCGCGCCGCCCGAGGGCAGCGGGAAATCCGCCGACCGAGCGCAAGGCGTCGCAATCGACCATGCAGTTGCCTTCGAAGATCCACTCGCCCTCGACGATGAAGCGCGGCGCGCCGGCGAGCCTCATCGACGCCGAATAGAACGTCAGGAGATCGTCCGAGAGCCACGGCGGCCGGGGCGCCGTCCATACCGGGTCGACTTCGCCGCCGACGGCGGTCGGCCGCGGCGACACCTTGGCGAACGGCGCCGCCAGCCGCTCCAGCCAGTCCGCCCGGGCGGTCGCGTCGTCGTCGATGAACGCGATGAGCGGGGTCGCGACGGCGGCGAGCGCCCGATTGCGCGCGACCGCGATCCCCGGCTCGCCTTCCCATGCGTAGTCGACGCGGGCGTCGGCCGCGGCGTGGCGCTCGACGACCGCGCGCGTCGCGTCCTGCGATCCGTTGTCGACCACGAGGACGCGGTAGAGACGGGGCTCGACCGACTGGGCGAGCAGCGATCGCAGGCAGGCGTCGAGCAGCGCTGCGCGATTGCGGGTGCAGACGGCGACCGTGGCGAACGGCCCGCCCGTCATCGGCCTCGGGAAGGTCCTCGGGCAGCCGTCAGGCTGCGCCCGTCAGATGACGGACTCGACCCACTCCTGGAGCTTCTGCTTCGGCAGGGCACCGATCTTCTGGGCCGCGACTTGGCCGTCCTTGAAGAGCATCAGCGTCGGGATGCCGCGCACGCCGTACTTGCGCGGCGTCGCCGGGTTCTCGTCGATGTTCAGCTTGGCCACCACGACGCGCCCCTTCATCTCGGCGGCGATGTCCTCGAGGAACGGGCCGATCGCCTTGCACGGGCCGCACCACTCCGCCCAGAAATCGACGAGCACCGGTCCCGTCGCCTTGAGCACGTCGCTCTCGAAGCTGTCGTCGCTGACGCTGGTCGTTGTCATGGGTGCTCCTGGTCGGCCCGCGGCAGGCGGGCCCGAGGGTTGGATCGGCCGAAGGCAAAATTAGGGGAGCCGCGCGAGCAGGGTCAAGGCACCCCTCCGCCGGGTGCGGCCGCCGCCAGCGCCGCCTCCGACAGCCACATCAGCCGCGGCCCGTCGGTCCACAGCAGCGCGCAGCGCACCGGGCGGCTGGGATAGATGCGGGCCACCGCGGCGCGGTAGGCCGCCATCTGGCGCAGATACACGCCGGGGACGTCCGCTTCGACCTCGGGGGGCGGCCGGTTGGTCTTGTAGTCGAGGACGACGATCTCGCGCTCCCCGACCACCAGCCGGTCGATCGTCCCGGAGATCGCCTCGGCGCCGACGCGCCCGACGATCGGCACCTCGGCGCGCCCCGGCGCATCGAACAGCCATTCCGTCGCCGGATCCTCCAGGACCGCCAGCGTCTCCGCCGTCCAGGCCTCGCGCGTCGTCGCGTCGAGGCCGTGGGCGGGAAGCGCGAGGAAGCGCCGGCAGGCCTCGCGGCGGCGCTCGCGCGCGATGTCGGGCAGGGTCTGCAGCAGCCGGTGGATCACCAGGCCGCGCCGGAAGCGCGCACCGTCGTCCGGGCCGACGGGCGAGCGCGGTGCGGGGGCGTCCTCGCTCGGCCGCGAGGGCACCAGCGGCCGGCTCGGCGTCGGCTCGGCCGGGGCCGGGGCGAACAGCCATTCCGGGTCGGACGCGACGATCGCGTCGGCCGGTGGGGGCGCTTCCTCGGCGACCGCCCCGCCCTCGGTGTCGAAGCGCCGGACGGTGCCCTCCCAGCCCTCCGCCGGCACCTCGTCGCCCAGGCCGGCGGCGCGCAGCGCGCCGTCGATCATCGCGTGCCAGCCGTCGCCTGGTGGTTCCCTGGCGCCCCGCCAGCCGCAGACGTAGAGGCGGTCCTCGGCCCGGGTCATGGCGACGTAGAGCAGGCGGCGGTACTCCTCGGCGGTGCGATGGTCCGCCTCCTCGCGCAGCGCCCGGCAGACCGCCTCCTCGTGCGCCCGCCGCGGCGGCCACAGCATGAGATCCTCGCCACGCCACAGCAGCGACGGCCCGCGCTGCGGCACCTGGACGGTGTCGGGCAGGAAGACGATCGGCGCCTGCAGCCCCTTGGCGCCATGCACGGTCATGATGCGCACCGCATCGGCGCCCGCCTCGACCTCGCGCTTGATCTCGGTCGCCTGGGCGCCGAGCCAGTGGACGAAGCCTTCCAGCCCCGG
The DNA here is from genome assembly GCA_020852355.1 of Alphaproteobacteria bacterium. Lineage (GTDB taxonomy): Bacteria > Pseudomonadota > Alphaproteobacteria > ATCC43930 > Allostellaceae > Allostella. The sequence goes on along the minus strand of JADZBA010000166.1, from coordinate 4,379 downwards.
CGGGTGCGCGCGCTCGTAGGCGAGCGCCAGGGCCAGCAGCTCGTCGATCGGGTCGGCGGCGTCGGGGCCCAGCCGGTCGAGCAGCCGTCGCCGGCCGCCGAGCGGGCCCAGCGTCTCGGCGAGGAAGGCGAAGGGGGTCGCGAAGTCCGCCCCCGCCAGCCGATCGTGCAGGAACGCGTGCGCATGCGCGAAATCCGCACGCTCGCCATGCCGCCTCGCCAGTGCCGACCACAGGGTGCCGCGGCCGCGCCCGACGGCGAGCGCGAACAGCGCGTCCTCGTCCAGGCCGACCAGCGGGCTCTTCAGGAGCGTCGCCAGGTTCAGCTCGTCGTCGGGCAGCAGCACGAAGCGCAGCAGCGTCAGCAGGTCCATGACCGCGATCTGCTCGGCGAGAACCATGCGATCGATGCCGGCGACCGGCACCCCGGCGTCCTTGAAGGCACGGACCATCTGCGCGGCGAAGGCGCCCCGGCGCCGCACCAGGACCATGATGTCGCCCGGCCGAATCGGCCGCCCGCGCGAGGGCAGCATCACCGCCTCGCGCGTCCATGCACGCACCAGCGCGGCGATGCGCCGGGCGAGCCGGGCGGGCGGCGAGACCGCGAAGCGCTGCGCCACCGGCGGCGTCCACACGCCGTCGCTCTGCGCCTCCTCGGGGGCGATCAGCGGCCACAGCTCGACGCGGCCGGGGACGTCGCGGCGATGCACGAGATGCTCGATCACCGGCGGGTCGCCGCGCGCCACGTCGACCAGCCCTTCGCGCGCCGGCATGGTCGCGAAGACGGCGTCGACCGCGGTCAGGATCGCCTCGGTCGAGCGGAACGAGACGTTCATCGTCACCGTCTCCCAACCCTGCTCGGCCGCTTCGGCCTGCGCCTGGAAATGGGCGCGCATGCGGCGGAAGGCGTCCGGATCGGCGCCCTGGAAGCTGTAGATCGACTGCTTGACGTCGCCGACCGCGAAGATCGTGCGCCGGTCGGTGCGCGCGCCGACGCCGGCGAAGAATTCCTCGGCCAGCGCGGCGACGACCGCCCACTGGTCGGGGCTGGTGTCCTGCGCCTCGTCGACGAGGATGTGGTCGAGGCCGCCGTCGAGCTTGTAGAGCACCCAGGGCGCGATACCGGGAATCTCGAACAGCGCGCGGGTGCGCAGGATCAGATCCTCGTAGTCGAGCATCGCCCGCGCGGCCTTGGCCGCCTCGTAGCGCGCGAGGACGGCGTCGGCCAGCGCCAGCAGGGCGGCGGTCGCCTCGCGCACGGTGGCCGCCGCCATGCGCGCGAAGAGGGCGAGCAGCCGTTCCGCCTCGGCGGCGAGCGCCGGCTCGGCGGCCGGATAGGCGTCGCGGGTCGGCTTGTTCACGAGGCTCTTGAGGACCGTCCCGCCCTGGGTGAGGAAGGCCGCGGCGTAGGCCTCGATGCCGGAGGCCCGGCCGGCGACCGACCCGAGCCAGGCGCCGATCGCGGCACCGCGGCGGCTCTCGCGCTCGCTGCCGCCGCAGAGCGCGCGGGCGGCCGCCCGCAGTCCCGCGCAGTCGAGCGCCGCGTCGCGGCACCCCTCGGCGAGCAGCCCATCGGCCGTGTCGCCGGCGACGATGCCGAGGGCGTCGGCGATCCGCGCCAGCAGCGGGTCGAGCCCGCCCGCCGCCGCGCGCATGCGCACCAGCCGCCCACGCCGCGCGAGAAGACCGCGCAGCAGATCGGTGAACGCGTCCTCGCGCGCGTGGCGGGCGACGGTGGCGACCGCGGCGGCGAGCGGCGAGCCGGCGGGCGCATCGGCCAGCGTCGCGGCGAGCGCGGCGTCGAGCAGCTCGCCGGCCGTGCCCTCGTCGGCGACCGAGAAGTGCGGCGGCACTCCCGCCTCGATGGGGAAGCGGGCCAGCAGCGACTGGCAGAAGGCGTGAATCGTCTGGATGCGCATGCCGCCCGGCGCGTCGAGCACCCGGGCGAAGAGCCGGCGTGCGGCGTCGAGGCGGTCGGCGTCGGGCACCACCCCTTCCAGCCGGGCGAGATCGGCACGCAGCGCGCCGTCGTCGGTCGTCGCCCAGCGGGCGAGGCGGACATTGAGGCGGTTGGCCATCTCGGCCGCCGCCGCCTTGGTGAAGGTCAGGCAGAGCAGCCGCTGCGGCGGGGTGCCGGCGAGGAGGAGGCGCAGCAGCCGGTCGGTCAGCACGGTGGTCTTGCCGGTGCCGGCCGAGGCGCCGACCCAGGCCGACAGCGCGGGATCGGCGGCGGTGCGCTGGGCGGCCGCGGCGACCTCGCTCGGCTGCGGGTCGTTCATCCCTCGCCCTCGCCGCCGCCGTCGGACCATTCCGCGACCCGGGCGAGATGCGCGTAGTCGGAGAAGCGCGGCGCCCATTCCGGCCGCGGCCGTGCGAGATACGGCGTCGCCGGGTCGTCGAAGGCGGCGATCAGGCGGGCGATGCCGTCGCTCGCGTCGGCCACCAGGGCGGCGACGGTCTCGGCGCCGGTCACCACGTCGGCGACTTCCCCGGCCGGGTCGCTGCCCGACAGCCGCCAGAACGACAGCGCCGCCACCGGCACCTGCGGCACGCCCGCGAAGGCGCCGGCGGCGATCATCGCGGCCTCCAGCGGCAGCTGCGGCGCCTGCCCTTCCAGCATGGCCCGGCGCGTCGGCACCGTGCCGGTCTTGTAGTCGATGACCGCGAGGCCGCCGGCGGCCAGCCGGTCGATGCGGTCGGCGCGGCCGCGCAGGGTGAAGGGCCCCGCCGGCGCGGGCAGGGTCCAGGCGCCCTTGCGCTCGGTCCAGGACTCGACGATCGCCGCGCGCCGCGCCGTCTCCTCCAGGACGAACCATTCGGCGATCCGCACGAAGCGCGGCCACCAGAAGGCGCGCACGATCGGCCGTTCCAGCATCGCCGCCATCGCCTCTTCGCCCAGCGCCAGCAGGCGCGGCACGGCGTCGGGCGGCAGCGGCGCCGGCGGCGGGAAAGCGGCGACGAAGCGGTCGAGCGCGGCGTGCACCGACATGCCGCGCTCGGCTGCACCGGGGTCCATGTCGAGCGGGTCGAGCGGCTGCAGCGCCAGAACATGGCGCGCGTAGATGGCATACGGATCGGCGAGCCAGGTCTCCACCTCGGTGACCGACAGGGTCCGCGGCCGGAGCGCCACCGCCGGGCGCGGCGCCGGCGGCGGGATCGGCCGGGCCGGGCGCGGCACCAGCCGGCCGACCGGGTCGCGGATGCGATCGTCGAGCCGCTGCTGCCAGGCCGGCGCACGCGGCTCCGTCGGCATCGCGCGGCCGAGCGCGGCCAGCACCGCGTCGAGGCGCAGCAGCCAGCGGCTCGGCACGGTCGGCGTGCCCTCGACCTTGCGGGCGCGCACCAGGAACACCTCCGGCGCCGCGGCCGCCTGGGCGAAATCGTGGGCGGCGAGGCCGGTGCGCCGCTCCAGGGGCGGCAGGCCCAGGGTCGCCCGCATCGGCCGGCTCAACCAGGGGTCGGCGGCGGCGATCGGCGGCCAGGTGCCCTCCTCGAGCCCGCCCAGGATCAGCCTGTCCGCCTGCTGCAGGCGGCCTTCCAGGGGCCCCCACACATGCAGGCGCGGATGCCGGCCGTAAGCGGGGCGCACGGCGACCGCGGCCATCAGCGTCTCGATCAGGCCGGCATAGGCCGCGCCGCGGATGGCAGGGAAACCGGCCGCGGCCTCCAGCAGGTCGGCGACGAAGCGTGCGGCGGCCTCGCCGGCCTCGCCGCGCCAGAGCCGGGCGGCACCGGCCTCGCCGGCGCCCGCCGCCAGCGCCTCGGCGGCGGCGACATGGGCGGCCAGCGTCGCGGCGACATCGACGCTGGCGGCCGTCACCGCCGCGGCGAACGGTCGGGTCGCCGTGTCGAGCCGCTGCACCAGCGCGCGCAGATCCGCCGCCTCGCCCGGCAGCGCCGCGGCGAGGCCGGCGAGGCCGGGCGCCGGGCGCGGGCCGCGCAGCGCTGCCTTCTCGATGGCGCGGACGCGCGCGCGGAAGAGTCCCGGCTCCATGGCGCCCGCCGCCAGGGGATGCTTCAGGAGCGAGAGCAGCGGGACGGGGGCCGCGGCATCGGTGAAGGCGCGGGCGAGGAGGCGCAGGAAGGCGCCGGGCGGCGTGTCGCCGAGCGGCATGCCCGCCGAATCGTCGACGGCGATGCCCCAGCGTTCCAGCTCGGCGGCGACGCGGCGGGCCAGCGCCCGGTCGGGCGTGACCAGAGCCGCAGTGCGGCCGGGCGACTCCAGCACCTCGCGCATCAGCACGGCGATGACGCCCGCCTCCTCGTGCGGCCCCGCGCAGTCGATCCGCGCGACGCCGCGGAGCGCGGCATCGACCGTCGCGGCGTCGAGTCCCGCTGCAGCGCGCCAGTCGGGGCGCGTCCATACCTCGGTCGCCGCGGC
>JADZBA010000165.1 GCA_020852355.1 Alphaproteobacteria bacterium | reverse complement strand
GACGACCTCGTTGCCGTAGAAGCGGCGGCCGAGCACGGTCGTGTGCATGCCGCGGATGCCGGGCAGGCCGAGCCAGCCGGGCGGCTCGTGGGGCTTGGGCGCGGGGATGTTGACGTTGAGCAGCGTCTCGGCGGCGAGGCCGTGGTCGCGCACGCGCCGCAGCACCTCGACGACGACCGGGCGGATGGCGGCGGGGTCGTAGGGCGGGCGCGACACGAGCGAGAACGAGAGCGCGGGGATGCCGTGGATGAGCGCCTCGCGCGCGCCCGCGACGGTGCCCGAGTAGTGGATGTCGTAGCCGACGTTGGGCCCGTGGTTGATGCCCGACAGCACGAGCTCGGGGCGGCGGTCCTTCAGGATGTGGGCGAGCGCGATGAAGACGCAGTCGGCGGGCGTGCCGTCGACGGCGTAGCGACCGTCGCCGAGGTCGTCGAGGCGCAGCGGGCGGTGCAGCGAGATGGACTGCGAGACGCCGCTCTGCTCGTGTTTGGGGGCGACGGTCGTGACGTCGCCGAACACCTCGCGCGCGGCGTCGACGAGCACGTCGAGTCCGAGGGAGCCGATGCCATCGTCGTTGGGGAGCAGCACGCGCATAGGCCCGGCGTCTTAGCGGGGCCCGCCCGGACGCGCAAGCACGACCGCGGCGTCGTGACCTGCGCGGGTCCGATCAGGGGCAGCTCGGCGAGGTCTTGTTCTTGTCGCCGAAGGTGCCGTCGGCGCCCTTGTTGCCCGAGGTGTCGCCGCCGTTGCCGCCGAGGCCGCCGGTGCCGCCGCTGCCCGGCGGGCTGAAGCCGAGGTTCGAGCAGGCCGGATCGGAGGCCCCCGCGAGGTAGATGCCGTAGGCGATGCCGCCTGCGCCGCCGCCGCCGTGGCCGCCGCGCCCGCCGTCGCCGCCCTTGCCGCCGTCGCCGCCGCGGCCCGAGTCGTCGTCGCCGCCGCCGCCGCGGCCGCCGTTGCGCCCGACGCCGCCGCCGCCGCCGAGGCCGCCCACGCCGCCGCTGCCGCCGGCCTTGTGGCCGAACTGCGAGTCGAAGAGCTTGGGCGACGCGTTGAAGAGGAAGAGGCCGAACGAGCCACCGCCGCCGCCGCCCGGGGTCCCGCCGGTCCCGCCGCAGCCGCCGGAGCCGCCGCCGCCGCCGCCGCCGCCCCAGCTGTCGGTGCCGCTGCTACCGCCGCCGCCGCCCGAGCCGCCGCCGCCGCCGACGCCGTTGGCCCCGGGGTTGCCCTGGCCGCCGGCGTTGCCGCGCCAGAAGCCGCTCGCGTCGACGGTGCCGCCCGCGGTCCCGGACGGCCCGTTGGTCGCCGGGTTCTGGGACGATCCGCCCGTGCCGACGTTGCCGGCCGCCGACGGGTTGGGCGAGGGGCCGCCGGGCGCGCCGCCCGCGGACGGTCGGCCCGCCGAGGGCTTCTCGTCGGAGCCGTGGTCGTCGCAGCCGCCGACGCCGCCGTAGCCGCCGGACGCGTCGCCGCTCGGGCAGGTGTTGCCGCCCGGCTCGCCGCCCGTGCCCTGGAGGCCCGCGCCGCAGTTGCCGCCGAAGATGTCGCAGTCGGAGCCGGGCTCGTTGCAGAAGGCGTCCTGGTAGCCCTGCGTGCCGTTCTCGCCTTGCTCGCCGTCGTTGCCCTTGGTGCCCGGGCTGCCGTTCTGGCCCGTGCCGCCGTTGCCGCCGACGGCCGCGACGTTGGCGATCTCGAGGGACTCGGAGGACGAGCGGACCCAGATGGCGTAGCTCGAGCCGCCGGGGTTCGCGTTGGAGCCGGCGACGACGGTGAAGCCATCGAAGACGGTGCGCTGGCCGTCGATGCCGTCGGCGACGACGACGCGCACGGAGTTGGTGCCCGACGAGTTGGTGATGGTCGACGTGTACTGCGAGAGCTTCCTGACCCAGCGCCCGTCGTTGGAGTAGCCGCCGAAGACGGACACGCCGGTCGACAGCGCGATCTGCTCGTTGTAGTTGCCGGCCGCGACGTAGACGTGGTCCTTGGAGCCGCCCGAGGAGGCGGCCGCGTCGATGCCCGCCTGGATGGAGTTCATCGGGTCGTAGGGGGCGCCCGAGCCGTTGGTCGGGCCGGCCTGGACGAAGATGGCGCGCCCCCACTCGCCGTCGATGCCGTCGCAGTCCTGGTCGCAGCTCGAGCCGGTGCAGGTGGCGTCGGGCCAGTCGTCGCCGCTCGTCGTCGTGCAGGCGTACTCGCAGCCGTCGGGGTCCTCGTCGTTGAGGTCGACGAAGCCGGTCTGGCAGCCGGCGAGGTAGCAGGCCTCGTTCTCGCAGCCCGCGACGCCGCCGTCGTAGGTGCAGACGTTCTTGCAGAAGCCGCAGTTGTCGGGGTCGTTGGCGTAGTCGGTGCCGTCGGGGCACTGGCAGCTCCCGGACGTCGGCACGCATTGGTAGCCGAGCGTCTGGCCGAGCTCGTTGTCGATGTTCTGGCAGGTGTAGTCGTCGGGGCACGACGCGGGGTCGGACTGGCAGTCGCGCCCGCAAAACTTGCCGTCCTCGAACGTGATGCACATGGCCGCGATCGACTCGCAGTCGGCGTCCTTGGTGCAGGTCTGGCAGAGCGTGTCGATGGGCGGCTGGCAGATGAAGACCGGGTCGCCGCCCGAGGTCGCGCTACGGCACTCCCAGCCGTCGGGGCACGAGTCGATGCAGGTGCGCGAGCAGCGGCGGGCGACGGTCTCCTCGTCGACCGTGATGCAGTAGCCCGACTCGCACTGCACGTTGTTCTCGCACGGACAGAAGAAGGGCTTGGGGTCCGCCTCGCACTCGTTCGTGGAGGTGTCGCTGTCGCTGCTCGTGTCGGTCGCCGTCGTGCCGGTCGCCGTCGTGCTGGTGTCGGTCACGCCGCTGTCGGTCGTGCCGCCGCCCGTGTCGAACGGGACGAACGAGTCGAAGTTGGTCGTCGTGTCCGGCTCGCCCGTGGCCGTGTCGGTCACGGACGTGACGGGGTCGTCGCCACAGGCGGCGAGCAGGACGGTGACGAGGACGGCGCGCTGACGGTTCCGCACGAACATGGGGCGCACT
>JADZBA010000164.1 GCA_020852355.1 Alphaproteobacteria bacterium | reverse complement strand
CGCGAGCCGAGCATCGTCTCCAGCGTCCGCCCGACATCCTCGATGGGAACGCCGAGGGCCGCCGCCTTCAGCCGGTCGATCTGCACGCGCAGCTCGGGCCGCGTGTCGCGGTAGTCGGTGTCGAGGTTCAATAGCCTGGGATCGGCCGACAGCCGCACGATCAGCCGCTCCGCCCAGTCCTTCACGGTCGCATAGTCCGGGCCCCCCAGGACCACCTGCACCGGCGGCTGGAAGCCGCGCTGACCGAGGCTGGGCGGATTGACCGCGAAGGCGCGCATACCGGGCTGCGCCAGCAGGCGAGGGAATATCTCCTGGACGATCGCCTGCTGCTTGCGCGTGCGGTCCTTCCAGGGCTTGAGGCGGACGATCACCAGCGAGCGGTTCACCGGCGCCGGCCGCGCGAGGCCGGGTGCGACGATGGAGAAGATCGTGCGCACCTCGCCGCTGCGCAGGTAGGGCTTGGCGATCTCCTCGACCTTGCCGGTCTCCTCGGTCGTGTAGGCGAGCGTCGCACCCTCGGGTGCGGTAATCGGGATGAGGATGAGCCCCCGGTCCTCGACCGGCGCGAATTCTTTGGGCAGCGCCAGGAACAGCCCGTAGGCGGCGACCGAGACGGCGACGCCGACCGCCAGCACGATCACCGGCATGTCCAGCGCCCGCGTCAGCAGCCAGCGGTAGCCGGCGTTGATGCCGTCGAAGAACACCTGGCTCAGCCGGAACAGCCGGCCGTGGCTGGCCTTCGAGCGCAGCAGCTTCGAGCACATCATCGGCGTCAGCGACAGCGCGACGAAGCCCGAGAAGATCACCGACGCGGCCAGCGCGATGCCGAACTCGGTGAACAGGCGGCCCGTCGTGCCCGTCATGAACGAGATCGGCACGAAGACTGCGACCAGCACCAGCGTCGTGGCGATCACCGCAAAGGCGATCTGGCGGGCGCCGCGATAGGCGGCGAGCAGCGGCGGCTCGCCCTCGTCGATCCTGCGGTCGATGTTCTCGAGCACGACGATGGCGTCGTCGACGACGAGGCCGATCGTGAGGACCAGGGCCAGCAGCGTCAGGACGTTGATCGAGAAGCCGAGTGCGCCGATGACGATGAAGGTGGCGACCACCGAGACGGGAATCGCGACGGCCGGGATGATCGTCGCCTGCCACGACCGCAGGAAGATGAAGATGACGACGATGACCAGCGCCACCGCCACGGTGAGCGCGTGGAACACCTCGTGGATCGACTGGTCGATGAAGATCGATTCGTCGTAGCCGATGACGAGCTGGATGTCCTCGGGGATGGCGTCGCGCAGGCGCTGCACCTCCGCCTTCACGCCGTTGGCCACCGCGATCGTGTTGCCCTTGGACTGGCGCACGATGCCGACACCCACGGCGTTGGCGCCGTCGACGCGGAAGAGGCCGCGGTCGTCCTCCGGCCCGCGCTCGATCTGCGCCACCTCGCCGAGCCGCACCTGGTAGCCGTAGGCGTCGGTCTTCAGGATGATCGCCGCGAACTCCTCCGGGCGGGCGAGGCGCGCATCGGTGCGCACCTTGAACTCGCGGCCGCGTGATTCCAGCCGCCCGCTGGGGAACTCGACGTTCTGCTTCCTGAGGGCGTCCTCGACGTCCTTCACGGTCAGGCTGCGCGCCGCCAGCGCCTCGCGCGACAGCCAGATGCGCATGGAGTAGCGGCGCTCGCCCGAGATGATGACGCTCGCCACGCCCTCGACCAGCGACAGGCGGTCCTTGAGCTGGCGGTCGATGAAGTCGCTGATCTCCAGGGCCGAGCGCGTCTGGCTCACCACGGCGACCCAGATGATGGCGCGCGCGTCGGCATCGACCTTGGCGACGATCGGCGTCTTCACCTCTTCCGGCAGCTTCTCCAGCGCCCGGGCGACCTTGTCGCGCACGTCGTTCGCGGCGGACTCGATGTCGCGGCCGAGCTGGAACTCGATGGTGATCTCCGAACGCTCGTCGCGGCTGACGGAGCTGATCGTCTTGATCGCCTCGATGCCGGCGACGGCCGATTCCAGGGGCTCGGTCACCTGGTTCTCGACGACCTCCGCCGAGGCGCCGGTGTAGACGGTCGAGATCGACACGATCGGCGGATCGATGTCGGGATACTCGCGCACCGGCAGGCGGAGGAACGCCGCGAGGCCGAGCACGAGCAGGAGGAGGCTGAGGACCGTCGCGAAGACGGGACGCTTGATCGAGACGTCGGAGAGAACCACGCCTCAGCCCGCCTTCCCGGCGGCCGACACGGTGACGGCGGTGCCGTCGCGAAGCTTCTGCGAGCCGCGCAGCACGAGCTGCTCGCCGATGCCGATGCCGCGGGCGATCTCGACCTTGCCACCCAGCCGCTCGCCCAGCACGACCTCGACCCGGACCGCCCGGCCTTCGCGCACGACGAAGAGGAACTGCTTCGCGCCCTCCGGCACGATCGCCTCCTCGGGAACGAGCACGGCGTTCTCGCGCCGCACCGCGACGATCTCGACCATGAGGAACATGCCCGGCTTCAGGCTCTCGTCGGCGTTGTCGAACTCGGCGTTGACCCGCACCGATCG
>JADZBA010000163.1 GCA_020852355.1 Alphaproteobacteria bacterium | reverse complement strand
CTGGTCGGCTTCAGCACCTACGTGTGGAACGGCCGGATCTCGCTCGAGATCGCGCGCCGCCTGAAGTCGATCCGGCCGGAGATCGTCATCGTCTTCGGCGGGCCGCACGTGCCCGACCAGCCGGAAGCCTTCCTGCGCGCCCATCGCCAGATCGACCTCGCGGTGCACAACGAAGGCGAGCGGACCTTCCTGCAGCTGCTCGAGAGCTTTCCCGACCGGGCGGCGTGGCACGACCTTCCGGGGGTGAGCTTCCTGGAGCCGGACGGCGGCTTCGTGCGCCGCGCCAACGTCGCCCGCGTGCGCGACCTCGACGAGATTCCGTCGCCGTTCCTCGAGGGCGCGTTCGACGCCATCATGACGGCCAACCCGCAGGAGAGCTGGATCGGCCTGTGGGAGACCAACCGCGGCTGCCCGTTCCGCTGCACGTTCTGCGACTGGGGATCGGCGACCGCCGGCAAGGTGACCAAGTTCGGCGAGGGCCGCCTGTACCGCGAGGTCGACTGGTTCGCCGAGAAGCGCATCGAGTACATCTTCTGCTGCGACGCCAATTTCGGCATCCAGAAGCGCGATGTCGACATCGCCAACTACGTCGCCCGGATCAAGCGCGAGACCGGGTATCCCGTGGCGCTGTCGGTGCAGAACACCAAGAACGCCACCGAGCGTGCCTACGAGACCCAGAAGATCCTGTCCGATGCCGGTCTCAACAAGGGCGTGGCGCTGTCGATGCAGAGCGTCGACCGCACGACGCTCGAGGCGATCAAGCGCGACAACATCTCGCTCGACACCTACCTGGAACTGCAGCGCCGCTTCACCCGCGACCGGGTCGAGACCTATTCCGACCTGATCCTCGGCCTGCCCGGGGAAACCTACGAGTCGTTCGTGAGCGGCGTCGACCAGCTGATGGAGAACGGCCAGCACAACCGCATCCAGTTCAACAACCTGTCGATCCTGCCCAACGCCGAGATGGGCGACCCGGCCTACCAGGCGCGCTACGGCATGGTCACGGTCGAGTCGAAGATCATCAACATCCACGGCGAGCGCATCGAGCTCGACGACGACGTGCCCGAGGTCCAGGACCTGGTGGTCGCGACCAGCGCCATGCCGGCGCCCGACTGGCGACGCACGCGCGTCTTCTGCTGGATGGCGGCGCTGCTGCACTTCGACAAGCTGTTCCAGATCCCGCTGATCCTGGCGCACGGCATCTCGGGGATCTCGTACCGCGACATGATCGAGGCCTTCATGCAGGCCGATACGGCGCGGTACCCGCTGATCGGCGAGATCAACCGCTTCTTCCATGCCGAGGCGGAGTCGATCCAGCAGGGCGGGGCGGAGTACGTCTACTCCCGCGAATTCCTCGGCATCTACTGGCCGGCCGACGAGTTCATCTTCGTGAAGCTGACGGCCGAGGGAAAGTTCGACGCCTTCTATGCCGAGGCCGGCCGCCTGCTGAACGAGATCGTCGGCGCGCGCAACGCCAGCCTGCCGGTCGAGATCGTCGACGAGGCGGTGCGGCTCAACCATGCGCTGGTCCACCAGCCGTTCGCCGCCACCAATCTCGAGGTCGGCCTGAGCCACGACCTGCTCGACTACTGGCACAAGGTGCGCAACGGCGAGGACGCCGTCCTGCGCCGCGCTGCCCTGCGGATCGAGATCGACCGCACGTCCAAGCCCTACGACGACCTCCAGCGATGGTGCCGCGAGATCGTCTGGTGGGGCAACAAGAAGGGCGCCTACCTCTACGCGCCGCGGGCCGCCGCGATCACGCCCGAGCTGGCGGGACACTACTGAAGCGATGCGATATCGTGCCCTCGGGCGGACGGGACTGGTCGTCTCGGAGGTCGGCTTCGGCGCCTGGGGCATCGGCGGCCGCACGGCCGACCTGACGTCCTACGGCGACACCGACGACCGGACGTCGCTCGCCGCCCTGACGCGGGCCTTCGACCGCGGCATCACCTTCATCGACACCTCGGCGGCCTACGGCGACGGCCACAGCGAGGAGCTGATCGGCCAGGCGGCGCGCGGCCGGCGGGAATCGCTGGTGATCGCCACCAAGGCCGGCTACGACAGCTGGCAGCGGCCGCCCGACTTCTCGCCGGCCGCGATCATCGCCTCGGCCGAGCGCAGCCTGCGCCGTCTGGGCAGCGACTACATTGATCTGCTGCAACTGCACAACCCGCCGCTGGAATGCCTGGCGGACGAGGCGGCAGGCGGTGCCCTGAAGCGCCTTCTTGACGAAGGAAAGATCAGGTCGTGGGGGGTCTCCTGCAAGGGGCCGGACCAGGCCCTGGCGGCGATCCAGCATCACGCCCCGCCGGTCGTGCAGGCGAACTTCAACATGATGGACCTGCGGGCGCTGGACAGCGGTCTGCTCGACGAGACGGCGCGGACCTCGACCGGCTTCATCGCCCGGACGCCGCTCTGCTTCGGCTTCCTGTCGGGGCGCGTCGGCCGCGACACCCGCTTCCCGCCGGGCGACCACCGGTCGCGCTGGCCGCGGGCGCAGGTCGACAACTGGATCGACGGCGCCGCCGACCTGCTGGCGGCGGTCGGGGCCACCCCCGGACCGGCGGCGGTGCAGGCGGCCATCCGCTTCTGCCTGTCGTTTCCCGCCGTGTCCTCGACCATTCCCGGCATCCTGAAACCGCACGAGGCCGACGAGGACAGCGCCGCCAGCGACCTCGGCCCGCTCTCGACCGGGGTCCTGGCGGCCGTTCAGGCGATCAATCGCTCGCGGCAATTCTTCGTTTCGCCGGCACCAGCCGCCTGACCACGGACTCGAGGTCGCCGCCAGAGAAGCGGTGGCCGGCGATGCCGGCTGCGGCCGCCGCCTGCAGGTCGGTGTCGCGGTCGCCGATCAGGAACGAGCGGCCGACGTCGACCGGCCATTCGGACATCAGCTTGGTGATCATGCCCGGCCCGGGCTTGCGCCGGTCCGACACCTGCCGGTAGCGCTCGACGATGCCCTCGGGGTGGAAAGGGCAGTACTCGAAGGCATCGACGTGCGCTCCCTCCTCGCGCAGGCGGTCGGCCATCCAGTCGTGCAGGGTCCGGACGTGGTCCTCCTCGTAGTAGCCGCGGGCGATGCCGGCCTGGTTGGTGACGACGAACACGAGGT
>JADZBA010000162.1 GCA_020852355.1 Alphaproteobacteria bacterium | reverse complement strand
CATGACGGCGACCGACATGGACGCCGTCGCCGCCTACGACGCGGCGGCGGCCGGCGGCGATCGCGCGTTCCTCCTGGCGCATCTGCGCACGCGCCTGCCGCGTGCCGCGTGGGTCGCCACGCGCGGCGGCCGCATCGTCGGCTACGCCATGGGCCGCGACGGGACGAAGGCCGCGAGCATCGGTCCGGTGGTGGCCGACGATGCGGCCCTCGCTGCGGCCCTCGCGGCCGCGGCAGGACGAACGATCGCCGGCCCGACGGTCATCGACATCCGCGACGACGCGCCGGGCATCCGCGCGTTCCTCGAGGCCGCGGGCTTCGCCGCCGAGCGCGGCTTCACCCGCATGGTCCTGGGCGACGATCCGGCCCTCGACCGGATCGACCGGCTCTACGCATTGGCGGGGCCGGAGTTCGGTTGACCGGGCGTCGGATCCTTCGGTCCGCCGGCGATCACCGCAGGAACTTCTCCTCCTCGCGCTTCATCTGCTCGACCCCCTGCAGCGCGAACACGCGCTCGGTCGGCGCGATGGCCTTCTCGACGCCCAGCACGCCGCCGTCGGCGCGAATGCGGCGGAAGGTGTCGGCCAGCGCCTGGGCGACGGCGCGGACGCCATGGTTGCCGTAGATGACGAGCCGGACCTTGCCGAGATCGCGGATGCGCGCCTCCGTCAGGTCGGGATAGGCGGTCGGCACCAGGACGAGCGGGATGGCGCCGTCCCACGCCTCGACGAAGGCGACGATCTCGTCCGGCGTCTTGCGCTTGGAATGGATCAGGATGGCGTCCGCGCCGGCCTTCTCGTAGGCCCGTGCGCGGGCGAGCGCCTCCTCCTGGCCGAGGCCGGCGATCAGCGCCTCGGTGCGGGCGACGACGAGCAGGTCTGGGTCGCGCCGCGTCGCCACCGCGGCGGCGAGCTTGCCCTCGAACTCGGCGATCCGCACGAGCTCCTGCCGGCCGCCGGCGAGCAGGCTGGTGTCCTTGGGGAAGGTCTTGTCCTCGATCACCAGTGCGGCGACGCCCGCCGCCTCGTACTGGCGGACCGCGTGGATGACGTTGGTGGCGTTGCCGAAGCCGGTGTCGATGTCGGCCACCACCGGGATGGCGATGGCGGCATCCATGGCGCGCGTCATCTCGAGATGCTGCGTCATGGTGAGGATGCTGGCGTCGGGCACCGCCATGGAGGCCGAGAGCTCGAAGCCGCTCGCCCAGATGCCGTCGAAGCCCGCCTCCTCGGCGAGCCGCGCGCCCAGCGGGTTGTGCGCGCCGATGATGGCGGTCAGCGGCTTCTGCTGCAGCTTGGCGCGAAAGGTGGCGCGCTTCGACATTCCCGATGCTTCCCTTCCGGAGGAATTCAGATCTGGCGGGCGTGGCCCTGCCAGTAGCGGTCGCGCACGAGGCGGCGCTGGATCTTGCCGGTCTCCAGGCGCGGCAGCGCCGCCACGAAGTCGATGCGGCGCGGCACCTTGAAGTCGGCGATGCGGCCGCGGCAGAAGGCGCGGATATCTTCCGCCAGCGCGGCGGACGGGGCGTGGCCGGCGGCCGGCTGCACCACCGCCACCACCTCCTCGCCCCACTCCTCGTTGGGTGCGCCGACCGTGGCGACGTCGTCGACGGCGGGGTGCTGGTGCAGCACCGCGTCTATCTCGGCGGGGTAGATGTTGACGCCGCCCGAGATGATCGTCTCGGCGCTGCGTCCCGAGAGGTAGAAATAGCCTTCGGCGTCGACGTAGCCGATGTCGCCCATGGTGAACCAGTCGCCGTCCCAGGCGGCGGCCGTCTTCGCCGGGTCCTTGAAGTACTCGAAGCGGTACGCCGCCGGAGTGTGGACGAAGACGCGCCCCGATGCGCCGGCCGGCAGCGGGGCGCCGGCATCGTCCCGCACCTCGATGCGGCAGCCCGGCGCCGGCCGTCCGATGCTGCCGGGCCGCGCCAGCCACTCGGAGGACGCGATGAACGTGCCGCCGCCCTCGGTGCCCGCGTAGTACTCGTAGAGCACCGGTCCCAGCCACTCGATCATCCGCCGCTTGAGCGCGACCGAGCAGGGTGCCGCCCCGTGCAGCACCCAGCGCAACGAGCCCAGGGCATAGCGCGCGCGCTCGGCCTCCGGCAACGCGAGCAGACGGTGGAACATGGTCGGGACCATGTGGGTGTGGGTGACGCCGAGGCGCTCGATGAGGGCCAGCGTCTCCTCCGGCGTCCAGCGGTCCATGAGGTGGACGCCGACGCCGTTGTTGAGGAAGAGCTGCAGGTTCAGCCGCAGCGGCGCCGCGTGGTAGAGCGGCCCGGTATTGAGCGCGAGGTCGACTCCCGGCTCGAGCGCGGCCGAGCCGACGATCGCCGCCAGCAGGTCGAGCGGCGCGTTCAGCCGATAGACGCCCTTGGGCCGGCCAGTGGTGCCCGAGGTGTAGAGCATCGAGGAGCCGAGGACGGGGTCGTCGAGATCGCGCGCGGCCTGTCCCGCCAATGCGTCGTCATAGGAATCGAAGCCGGGGATGGCGCCGCCCACGCAGAGCCGCGTGGCGAGCGGCAGCGTATCGGCGACGATGCGCGCGGTGGCGGCGAAGCGCGTGTCGGCGATGAGCGCCTTGGCCTCGCAGTCGCGCACGACATAGGCCGCCTCCTCCGGCACGAGGTGCCAGTTGAGCGGCGTCACGCGGATGCCGGCGCGCAGGCCGGCATAGACGACCTCGACGAACTCCGGCCGGTTCGGCACCAGCATGGCGACCGAGTCGCCGGCCCCGAGGCCGCGGCTCCTGAGGAACCGCGCGAGCCGGTTGCAGGCCGCGTTCAGCTCGCCGAAGGTCCGGCGCCCGAGCGGCCCATCGATCGCCATCCGGTCCGGTGCCGTGGCGGCATGCACCGCGATCGTCATGCCCACCTGTGCGGCGGCGGCCGGCGTGTGCGGCTCTCGTGGCTCGTTCATCGACCGCCCTCCCGACGGCGGCCGGCATTGTGCTCGGCCCGGCGGCGGTCAGGCAAGGGAGGGGATCGGCCGACCAAGGACGCCTTGCGCGGCCCCCGACGCGCCCCTCGACGAGCTCAGGGCGAACCTCGTCTTCTTCACGGCTACTCGTACCAAGAAAGAAGGCGTCCTCGTCCCGAGCCTGCCGAGGGACGCGACCGTCTCAGTTCGTCTTCGGCTGGGTCATCTTGATCGACTTGTCGAGGAACTCGTTGGTGTAGACGGTCTTCACGTCGAAGGCCTGGTCGAGCTTGAAGTAGGTCGCCGCCAGCTCGTAGTCGGCGGCCATGCGCTTGTCGTCGTGCCAGCCGAGCGCCACGGAGCGCGAGATCTCGTCGCTCATCAGGACGGTCACCAGGCTCCAGTTCACCATCTCGTTGTCGAGCTTGAGGGCGCCGTTGGCCTCGACCAGCGCCTCGACGCAGGGCCTGGGGTCGGCGACGCAGTCGGCGAAGGCCTTCTGGGTGACCTTCGTGAAGGCGGCGACCAGCGGCTTCTTCTCGGCGAAGAACCTGGCGTTCGCCAGGATCGAGTTGCCGTAGGGGTTCACGCCGGCCTCGCGCCACGGCAGGAAGCCCATGTCGTCGCCCAGCTCGCGCTGGAAGATGTGGTGGATGTTGTAGAACGACGTCGTCGCGTCGATCGCCTTCGACTTCAGTGCGGCGAGCTTGGCGTTGGCGTCGATGTTGACCCAGGTGACGCTGGCCGGGTCGATGCCGACCGCCTTGGCCAGCGCCGGGAAGACGACGCGCGCGGCATCGCCCGGCGGGTTGCCGATCTTCTTGCCGGCGAGATCCTTGGCCGACCTGATGCCTGAGCTCTTCAGCCAATAGAGGCCCTGCGGCGAGTTGGCGTAGACGTTCATCACCGCCACCGTCTCGGCCCCCTTGCCGCGGGCGATCAGCGCCGCACCCATGTCGGCGAGGCCGAGCTGGCTGGCGCCGGCGGCGGCGCGCTGGATGGCGACGGCCGAGCCCTTGCCGGGCTGGATGTCGAGGTCGATCCCCACCGCCTCGTAGCGCTTCATCTTCCGGGCATAATAGTAGGGCGCGTGGTCGCCGCCCGGCACCCAGTTGAGGAAGAGCTCGATCTTCTCCAGCTTCTGCGCGCCCGCCGGCGCGGCGAACCCGGCCAGCGCGACCGCCGCGGCCGCGGCACCCATCACGATCCGCATCCCAGACCTCCCTACGTTGCGCTGTGAGCGACCGGCCCGCCGCGGGTCTCGCCTTGCCGGCGCCTTTCCGCTATCGCTGTAACCGGTTGGTTACCGGACGGTATTCGCGCGTGTCGCCCCCTGTCAATCGACGCCGCCGGCCGCCGGCGCCGCGCGCGCGGCGCCCGGAGGAGACCCGCGCCCGGCTGCTGGAGGCGGCCTGGACGGAGTTCTCGGCCAAGGGGCTGGGCGGCGCGCGAGTCGACGCGGTGGCCGCCCGGGCGGCGACCAACAAGCGCATGATCTACCACTATTTCGGCAGCAAGGCCGGGCTCTACCTCGCGGTGCTGGAGCAGGCCTACGACCGCATCCGCGGCCACGAGCGGGCGCTGGCCGTCGAGGACTGCCCGCCGGCCGAAGGAATCGCCCGGCTGGTCGCCTACAACTTCGCCTTCTGCCGCGACAATCCCGGCTTCATCCATCTGCTGGCCAACGAGAACCTGCACCGCGCCCGGCACCTCGCCCGCTCGGGCAAGGTCCGGGCGGTCAACCTGCCGGTCATCGACACGATCGGCCGGCTGCTGGAGCGCGGCGCCGCCGACGGCACGTTTCGCCGCGGCGTCGACCCGCTCGACCTCTACATCACCATCGCGGCACTCGGTTACTTCTACTTCTCGAACATCCACACGCTGTCGGTGGTGTTCGGGCGCGACCTCGCCGACCCGGCGGCGACGGCGGCGCGCTCGGCCCAGAACGTCGACGTGGTGCTGCGCTTCCTGCGGCCGTGACCGGACGCTACAGCGCGATCTCCCGGCCGTCCTCGGCGACCTCGACGCCCGATGGCGGCGGGCGGCCCAGCATGTCCGCCGAGAGATGGGTCAGCACCACGCGCCGGGCGGCGATCTCGGGCAGGTGCGCGGCCAGCGTCGCCCAGTCCAGGTGGTACTTCATCCGCTTGTCGTGGAAGTAGGCCTCGGCCACGAAGAGATCGGCGCCGCGGGCGGCCGACACAATGGCGTCGACCCATTCCGTGTCGCCGGTGTAGGCGAGCACCTTGCCGTCGACCTCCAGGCGCAGCGCGTAGGGCGGCGCCCCGCACCAGTGCACCATCTCGAACGGCGTCACCGTCACGGCGCCGACCGTCGTGGCGACGCGCGCCGGCAGCTCGACGATCTCGACCGGGAAGGAGCGGCGCACGGTGGACGACCCCGGGAACATCACCTCCATCGCCTCGCTGAGGCGCTGGCCGAGGCCGGGCGGGCCGGCCAGTACGAGCGGCCGCGTCCGCCGGCTGACGAGCTGGGCGTCGAGCAGCAGGAAGGGCAGGCCGCCGAAATGGTCGCCGTGGAGATGCGTCACGAACACCGCGTCGACGGCGTTGGGATCGACCGCGAAGCGGCGCATGGCGATCATCGAGGAGGCGCCGCAGTCGACGAGGAAGGTCGCCGAGGGAGAGGCCACCAGAAAGCAGGTCTGGAACCGCCCGCCCGAGCCGAAGGCGTCGCCGCAGCCGAGGAAGCGCAGGCGCACCATCGCTACGCCGTGCGCGCGAAGCGCAGGTTCTTGATGCGGCCGCTGGAGACGCGCAGCCCGGTGATGCCGCCGGCGCCGCGCAGGACATGGGCGACGACGGTCGCGGTCAGCCAGCGGTTGGGCATGACGATCTCGACGACGTCGGCTGCGACCGGCGTGACCGGCCAGGGACCCGCGGCGGCGAGCGGCCCGCGCGCCCGCACGGCCAGGCCGTCGCCATGCGGCGCCACCGTCCAGGTCGTGTCGAGCTCCGCCGCATGGTAGGTGCCGGCGAGGCCCGCCGGCGGCGCGACGGGGACGACCCGCGCCATGCGCACCGTGCGGCCGGCGCCCGTGTCGGCGAGCAGCCCGTCGCCGTCGGCGCGCACCGCCAGCTCGAAGGCGCCGCGAAAGGCGCGCAGCCAGCCGTCGGCGGCCGGCAGGAAGCCGAAGCCGGCGCCGTTCATCCGCCCCGTCGCCTCGCCGCCGGCGACGGCCAGGTCGAGCACGGCCAGCTCCTCGGAGTCGACCCAGCGCCCGGCGTGGCCGGCGACCCAGCCCGGCAGCGCGGGCTCGGCCGGCAGCCCTTCCTCGGCCAGCGCGGCGTCGACCGCGCGGCGCGCCAGCCGGTGGGGATCGATCGCGTCGACATTGGCGATCGCGACGACGGCGAGATCGCGCTCGGGCACCAGCAGGAGCTCCGTGCGGTAGCCCGGCCACAACCCGCCATGGCCGACGGTGCGCAGGCCGCGCCAGCGTCCGACCTCCAGCCCGCGCGCATAGGGCTGCGCGGCGCCGCCGGTCAGTGCCAGCTCGACCTGCAGCGCCGTGACGAGGTGGCCGCCGCCGACGAAGGGCCGGTCGAAATGGCGCGCCCAGCGCAGCAGGTCGTCGACCGTCGAGACCATGCCGCCCTCGCCCACCGTCGGATAGGCCTGGTGCGCCCGCACCACCGTCCCGTCGGGCTGGCGCAGGTACGCCGTCGCCAGCCGCGGCACGACGGTCGCCGGATCGCGCACCAGCAGGGTCGCCGCCATGCCGAGCGGCGCGAAGAAGCGGCGCTCCAGGACGCTCTCCAGCGGCATGCCCTCGATCCGCTCGACGATGCGGCCGAGCAGCAGGAAGTTGGTGTTGCTGTAGAGGAAGCGGCTGCCCGGCGCGAAGTTCAGGCCGCCGGCCCGGCCGATCGCGGCGACGAGATCGTCCTCGCCCACCGGCCGGTCGAGGCTCATGCCGCCCCAGCGCGTCAGCTCCAGGAAATCGCGCAGGCCGCTGACGTTGTGCAGGAGATGGCGCAGCGTCACCGGCGTGCCGTAGTCGGGCAGCCAGGAGAGGTGCGTGCGCACCTCGTCGTCGAGGCCGAGGCGGCCCTCCAGCACCAGCATCAGGACGGCGGCGCAGGTGAACTGCTTGGTCACCGAGGCGATGCGGAAGACGGTGCCCGGACCGATCGCCACGCCGTGCTCGACGCTGGCCAGGCCGTACCCCTTGCGCAGCAGCACCTCGCCGCCACGGGCGATGCCCAGGGCGCAGCCGGGCCCATCGGGCCGCGCCACGGCGGCGGCCAGCCGGTCGATGCGGCCTTCCAGCGCGAGGGTGGCGGTGGTCGTCATGGGATCACTCCGACAGCGGCGGCGGCGGCGGAAGGTAGCCGCTCGCGGTGCGCGGCGAAAGCCGCCGGCTTGACAGGTGTGCGGCCCTCGCCATTAAGTAACCACATAGTTACTAAGGGGAGGAAACCATGGGCCTGGCCGAGGTCGAGCGGCGGTTCTACGCCGCCGCCGGTCACCTGACCGTGCCTGCCGTGTTCACCGCGGCCGAGATGGACGCCGCCATCGCCGACGCCGAGGCGTGGGGCGAGACCTTCCTCGCCCACCTCGCCCCCGAGCAGCGGCGCTGGTACGTCGACGGCGGCGTCACCGCGCGCACCGTGCTGCGCAAGCTCGACAACCCGCACGCCGCGCGGCCGGTCTTCCGCGCGCTCGCGACCGACCCTCGCCTCGTGAGCCTGGTCGAGGAGATCATCGGCCCCGGCGTCACCCTCTCCTTCAGCCAGATATTCTTCAAGCCGCCCGAGGGCGGTGGGCCGAAGCCCATGCACCAGGACAACGTCTACTTCGGCCCCGACGACCCTGAGCGCCTCGTCACCGCCTGGGTCGCGCTCGACACGGCCACCGTCGACAATGGCTGCCTCGCCTTCGGCCACGGCAGCCACCGGCGGCCGCTGCTGCCCCACGCCGCACCGCCCGACGAGCCGTTCAACCTGCAGGTCCCCGCGGAGATCGCCCGGGGCATCGAGATGACGCCGGCACCGGTGCCCAAGGGCGGCGTGTCGTTCCATCACGGCGGCACGCTGCACCAGTCGGGCGCCAACCGCTCGACCCGGTGGCGCCGCGCCGTCGCCTTCCACTATGTTGGCGACGGAAACGCCTTCACGAACGCCGCCCTGCCCTACGACGAGGCGGCGTTCCTGCGCGTGAGCTGACGACGACCGGGCCGAGGGGGACGACGGGGCGGCGATGACGGCGGGGGAAAGCGCGTGGCGGATCGGGCTCGCGACGTTGGCGCACGTCGCGGTCATCCTCGCCTGGCATCTGTTCACGACGCTCGGCAACGTGCCGAAGTTCGTGATGCCGACGCCGTGGGACACCGTGCTGGCGCTGATCCAGCCGGAGTACCGCTGGTGGGACAACATCCTCGTCACCGCGGCCGAGATCTACGGCGGCTACCTGCTGGCGGTCGGCGGCGGCGTGCTGGCGGCGCTCGTCTTCACCTGGTCGCGCTGGCTCGACGCCGCCTTCATGCCGGTGCTGGTCAGCTTCAACATGATCCCGAAGGTGGCGCTCGGGCCGCTGTTCATCGTGTGGTTCAGCTACGGCCTGCTGCCCAACGCGCTGATCGCCTTCTCCATCGCCTTCTTCCCGATCGTGCTGACGACGGCGCGCGGCCTGCGCGAGGTCGAGCCGGACCTGCTCGATCTCGTGCGCTCGCTGCGCGGCTCGAAGTGGCAGATCTTCGTGAAGATCCAGCTTCCGGGTGCGCTCCCCTACATCTTCTCGGGCATGAAGGTGGCGGCGATCCTGGCGGTCGCCGGCGCCATCGTCGGCGAGTTCCTGGGCTCCGACAAGGGCCTGGGCTACCTCATGCTGCAGGTGCAGGTGACGCTCGACACCGCGGCGATGTTCATGGCGGTCATCCTGATCAGCCTGCTCGGCGTGCTGCTCTACGCCCTGGTGATCGTGCTGGAGCGGCTGGTCGTCGTGCGCGACGCCCGCGTCTCCTGACCCCGCCCGCATGACCGAGCCCTTCATCCGCCTCCAGGGCGTGCGCAAGGTCTACCGCACGCGCGGGCAGGAGTTCCTGGCGGTATCCGAGGTGACCTTCGACGTCGAGGCGGGCGAGCTCGTCACCATGGTCGGCCCGTCGGGCTGCGGGAAGTCGACGCTGCTGAAGATCCTGGCCGGCCTGCACCCGCACGACGGCGGCTCGGTCCGGATCGGCAACCAGGCCAACCCGTTCGATCCGTCGCGCGACATCGGCATGGTCTTCCAGCAGGCGCTGCTGCTGAAATGGCGGCGCATCCTCGACAACGTCATGCTGCCGGCCGAGATTCTCGGCCTGCCCGCGAAGGCCAGCCGCGAGCGCGCCCGCGACCTCCTGGCCATGGTCGGGCTGGCCGGGGCCGAGGACAAGTACCCCTACGAGCTGTCGGGCGGCATGCAGCAGCGCACGGCGATCGCCCGCGCCCTCGTCCACGACCCCAAGCTGGTGCTGATGGACGAGCCGTTCGGCGCGCTCGACGCGCTGACCCGCGAGAAGATGAACCTGGAGCTGCTGCGCATCTGGCGCGAGAGCCGCAAGACGATCCTCTTCGTCACCCACGGCATCGCCGAGGCGGTGTTCCTGGCCACCCGCACGGTGGTGCTGACCGCCGGCCCGGCGCGCATGGCCGACCATATCCGCATCGAGCTGCCCTACCCGCGCACGCTGGACATGAAGACGACGGCCGCATTCGGGGACTACTCGCGGCGGATCTACCATCTCCTGGGCATGGAGTAGCGCATGGCGACCAAGCGCCTCGGCATCATCATGAACGGCGTCACCGGACGCATGGGGACCAACCAGCACCTCGTGCGCTCCATCCTGGCGATCCGCGCCCAGGGCGGCGTGGCGCTGGCCGACGGCAGCCGGGTGATGCCCGACCCGATCCTGGTCGGCCGCAACGCCGCCAAGGTCGAGGCGCTGGCCAGGGCGCACGGCGTCGCGCGCTGGACGACCGACATCGACGCCGCCATCGCGAACCGGGAGGACACGCTCTTCTTCGATGCGGCCTCGACCAACATGCGCGCCGATCTCGTGCGCAAGGCGATCGCGGCCGGCAAGGATGTCTACTGCGAGAAGCCGACCGCGGACTCGCTGGCGGACGCCGTCGACCTGTGGCGGCGCGCCGAGGCGGCCGGCATCCGCCACGGCGTCGTCCAGGACAAGCTGTGGCTGCCCGGCCTGCGCAAGCTGAAGATGCTGATCGACAGCGGCTTCTTCGGCCGCATCCTCTCGGTGCGCGGCGAGTTCGGCTACTGGGTGTTCGAGGGCGACTGGCAGCCGGCCCAGCGCCCGTCCTGGAACTACCGCAAGGCGGACGGCGGCGGCATCATCCTCGACATGCTCTGCCACTGGCGCTACGTCGTCGACAACCTGTTCGGCGAGGTGAAGAGCGTGTCGTGCCTCGGCGCCACCCACATCCCCCGGCGCTGGGACGAGGACGGGCGGCCCTACGACTGCGACGTCGACGACGCGGCCTACGCGACCTTCGTCGCCGGCGACGGCGTGGTGGTGCAGATCAACAGCTCGTGGGCGACACGCGTGCGCCGCGACGACCTCGTCACCTTCCATGTCGACGGCACGCTCGGCTCGGCGGTCGCCGGCCTGCAGCGCTGCCACAGCCAGGCGCGGATCGCCACGCCCAAGCCGGTGTGGAACCCGGACGTGCCGCAGGCGATCGACTTCTACCGGACCTGGCAGGAGGTGCCGGACAACATCGCCTACGACAACGCGTTCAAGGTCGAGTGGGAGCTGTTCATCCGCCACCTCTACGACGGCACGCCGTTCCCCTGGGACCTGAAGGCCGGCGCCAAGGGCGTGCAGCTCGCCATGCTCGGCCATGAGAGCTGGCGGGAGCGCCGCTGGATCGACGTGCCGGCGCTGTAGGCCCGCCCCCTGGAGGTGCATCCATGCCGACCCTCGACCTTCCGACCGCCGATGGCCGCCTCGCCCGCTACACCACGGGCGCGCCGCGGCGCTTCCCCGAACGCAGCAACGTGCCCTTCAACCGCGTGGCGCTGGCGGCCGCCCACGTCGTCGCCGATCCGCGCGCCGAGCACGATCCCTGGGTCGACACGGCGATCGACTGGGACCGCACGCTGGCCTTCCGCTCGCGCCTGTTCGACCTCGGCCTCGGCGTCGCCGAGGCGATGGACACCGCCCAGCGCGGCATGGGGCTGGACTGGAAGACCTCGCTCGAGCTGATCCGCCGCTCGGTCGAGGCGGCCTCGGGGCGGCCCGGCGCCGTGCTGTTCTGCGGCGCCGGCACCGACCATCTGATGCCGGGTCCGGGCGTCGGGATCGACGACGTCATCGCCGCCTACGAGGAGCAGGTCGGCGCGGTCGAGGCGGCCGGCGGCCGCATCATCCTGATGGCCAGCCGCGCGCTGGCGGCGGCGGCGCGCTCGCCCGACGACTACCACCGGGTCTACGCCCGGGTGCTGCGCCAGGTCCGCGAGCCGGTGATCATCCACTGGCTGGGCGAGATGTTCGACCCGGCGCTCAGGGGCTACTGGGGCCACGAGGACCACTACCGGGGCATGGAGGTTTGCCTGGCGATCCTGCGCGACTGCGCCGCCAGGATCGACGGCATCAAGATTTCGCTGCTCGACAAGGACAAGGAGATCGCCATGCGCCGCCGCCTGCCGGCCGGCGTGCGCATGTACACGGGCGACGACTTCAACTACGCGGAGCTGATCGACGGCGACGGCGAGGGCCATTCCGACGCGTTGCTCGGCATCTTCGACGCGATCGCACCGGCCGCCTCTGCCGCGCTGGCCGCGCTCGCCGCCGACCGGCGGCAGGACTTCCACGACATCCTCGCGCCGACCGTGCCCCTGTCGCGCCACATCTTCAAGGCGCCGACCCGCTTCTACAAGACGGGCGTGGTGTTCATGGCCTGGCTGAACGGGCTGCAGGACCATTTCACCATGGTCGGCGGGCAGCAGAGCGCGCGCTCGATCGGCCATCTGGCCGAGCTGTTCCGCCTCGCCGACAAGGCCGGCCTGCTGCGCGACCCCGAGGTCGCGGCCGACCGCATGCGCAAGGTGATGGCGGTGCACGGGATCGCGTGATGGCCGTCCCCGAGACGTCCCGCCTGTCGCTCAACACCGCGACCGTGCGCGAGCGCTGGACGCTCGCCCAGGCGATCGAGGGCTGCGCCCGCCACGGCCTCGGCGGCATCTCGCCGTGGCGCGACAAGGTCGCCGAGCTCGGCCTCGGCGAGGCGGCACGGCGCATCCGCGACGCCGGGCTCGCGGTCACCGGTCTGTGCCGCGGCGGCCTGTTCCCCGCGTCCGACGCGGCCGGCCGCGCGGCCGCCATCGCCGACAACCGCCGGGCGATCGAGGAGGCGGCGGTGCTGGGCGCGCGCTGCCTGGTGCTGGTGGCGGGCGGGCTGCCCGCCGGATCGAGGGACATCGCCGGCGCGCGGGCGATGGTCGGCGACGGCATCGCCGCGATCCTGCCCGACGCGCGCGCCGCCGGCGTGGCGCTGGCGATCGAGCCGCTGCACCCGATGTACGCCGCCGACCGCGCCTGCGTGAACACGCTCGACCAGGCGCTCGATCTCTGCGACGCGCTGGGTCCCGGCGTCGGCGTGGCGGTCGACGTCTACCACACCTGGTGGGACCCGAACCTCGCCCGGGCGATCGCGCGCGCCGGCGCGGAGCGGATCCTCGCCTTCCACATCTGCGACTGGCTG
This sequence comes from Alphaproteobacteria bacterium, assembly GCA_020852355.1. Classification (GTDB taxonomy): domain Bacteria; phylum Pseudomonadota; class Alphaproteobacteria; order ATCC43930; family Allostellaceae; genus Allostella. Next base: position 21,280 of record JADZBA010000162.1, on the reverse strand, counting down.
GTGCCGACCACCGACCTGCTGCTCGACCGCGGCATGATGGGCGACGGGGTCATCGACATAAGGGCGATCCGCGGGCTGGTCGAGGCGGCCGGCTACACCGGCCTGCACGAGGTCGAGATCTTCTCCGCCGGCAACTGGTGGAAGCGCGACCCCGACGAGGTGGTCGCGATCTGCAAGGAGCGCCATCGCGCCGTGTGCTGAATGCCGGCGTCCGCGCGGCCGCCCTTCATGCAGGGGCGGGGAGAAGGCGCCGTCAGAGCGCAGCGGGCAGCGGAGCGAAGCGGATGCCGGCCGGCCCGACGGTCGTATAGTTGCCCGCCGGCCGGTGGGAGACGGTCCACAGCCGGTCGGCAATGGCGCGCACCCCATCGCTTCCGCCACGCCAGTCGATCCGCAGCAGGACGATGCCCATGGCACGGCGCCGAAAGCGGATCGTCGGCTCGCCGAAATCCTTGTCCTCCGTGATCGGGACTCGCCGCAGCGCGTTGGCCGTCGCCAGGACATCCTCGTCACGCGCGGCTCGCTGATCGTCGTCGAGCAGGCGCACGTCGAAGCCGGCATGGCGCAGGGCAGCGATCGGGTCGGCCCGGACGCATTCGTCCGCGAAGAGACCGATCACGCGCCGTCAGACCACCAGCACATCCGAGTTCGCCAGGAAATCGGCGGCAAACAGCTGCACCGCCAGCACGTCCTCGGCAACCAGCGCCGGATACTGGCGCAGCAGCTCCGCTTCCGGCATGCCCTCGCCGAGCAGGCGCAGCACATGCTCGACGGGAATCCGCGTTCCCCGCACCACCGGCTTCCCGTACATCACCGCGGGGTCCTGGGAGATCCGCGGGTGCTTGGTCAGCGACGAGATCCGATCGTCCATCGCCCGCTCCAGTGCCCTCCACGGCGAAAACCTGGCACACCCTGGGCCTCTTCGGCCTCCGGCACGCGCGCCGGAGGCCGCCCATCGACCGTATCGGCGCGCCGCGGTATCTTCCGGCCCCGCAGCAGAGAGGCGCCGATGAAGCTCTACATGCACCCGGTTTCGACGACCAGCCGGCCGGTCCTGTTGTTCATCGCCGATCATGGGCTGGAGGTCGAGGAGCAGGTCGTCGACCTGATGACCGGCGAGCACATGCAGCCGGCCTACCGGGCGATCAATCCGAGCGGGATCGTGCCGATGCTGGAGGACGACGACTTCCGCCTGGGCGAATCCTCCGCGATCCTCAAGTACCTCGCCGACAAGGTCGGCTCGCCCACCTACCCGACCGGCCTGCGGGAGCGGGCGCGCGTCAACGAGGTGATGGACTGGCTCAACACCAACCTCTACCGCGAGTACGGCTACAACCTCGTCTATCCGCAGATCTTCCCGCACTACAAGCGCCGGACCGCCGAGAGCCAGGACGAGACGGTGGCCGTCGGCGAGGAGCGCAGCCGGCGCTGGCTCGAGGTTCTCGACCGGCACATCATCGGGCCGGACTCGCCCTTCCTGTGCGGGCAGCAGATCACCATCGCGGACTATCTCGGCGCCGGGATCCTGACGCTCGGCGACACGATCGGCTGCACCTTCGCCGACTATCCCAATGTCCAGCGGTGGCTCGCCAACATGCGCGCCCTGCCGAACTGGCCGAAGGTGCATGGTGTCTTCGACGGCATGGTTGCCGCGTTCTCCGCCGGTACCTACCGCGCGATCTAGGGGAGCTGCCGGATGATCAAGGGGCTGCACCACAACGCCTACCGCTGCCGCGATTCCGAGGAGACGCGGCGCTTCTACGAAGGCTTCCTCGGCCTGCCGCTGGTGCATTCCTTCGAGATCCGCCAGACCAAGAGCGGCCGGGCGACCAGCGCGCTGCACACCTTCTACCGGCTCGACGACGGATCCTTCCTCGCCTTCTTCGAGGTGCCGGACCAGCCGTTCGAGTTCAAGGACCAGCACGACTTCGACCTGCACATCGCGCTCGAGGTGGCCCACGAAAACCTGGCGGCGATGCTGGCGAAGGGCCGCGCGGCCGGCATCGAGAGCCGCGGCATCGCCGACCACGGCTTCATCGACTCGATCTACTTCCGCGACCCCAACGGCTACGTCATCGAGCTCACGGCCAGGCGCCCGGGCCACGACGCCGCGATGGACCCGGCCGGCGGGGCCGCCCGCGCGACGCTCGACGCCTGGCAGGCGGCGAAGGCCGTCGCCCCGGCGGACAGCACTCCTTAGAAGCCGGGCGGCGCGCCGCGATCCCGGCGCGCCATGCCCGCGCCATCGGGCCTTTCCCGCGACGAAGCGGCCGCGGTCGCCTCCGTCGCGCAGAGCATCCTCTTCCACGCGCGCGGCTACGCGGCCTCGGTCGGCCGGACGTTCGCCAGCCGCCTGGAGGCTGCGCGGCACTATCTCGACGAGGGTGGAGCGCGGGGCATCGCCCCGCACCCGGTCTTCCATCTCGCCTGGTACCGCAGCGAGCATCCCGAACTGGCCGGCGGCAACCCGCTGCTGCATTTCCTCGCGCGCCGGCCGCAGGAGCGTACGCCGCATCCGCAGTTCGATCCCGGCTGGTACCTCGCGCGCTATGCCGACGTCGCTTGGGCCGACCTCGATCCGCTCTGGCATTTCCTGCGCCATGGCGCGGCGGAAGGTCGCGACCCGGGTCCGTTCTTCTCGACTCGTACCTATCTCGCCGCGCACCCCGGCATCGACGGCGTCCGGGTCAACCCGCTGGCCCACCACCTCGCCGGCCGTGCCGGTCGGCCGTTCGAGCCGCTCGGCCGGGTCGTCGTGCTGCGCTCGCCGGGTCCGCTCGCGACCCATGCGCGGATCGAGCTTCCGCTGCGCCTCGACAACACGTCCGATGGACCCTGGTCGCCTCGGCGCGCGGCACCGCCGGTGATCGGGCAGCGCTGGCTGCCGGGCGACGGGCATCCGCCGGCCGGGGGCCGGCGCACCCTGGTACCGGTCGAGATCGCCGCAGGCGGCAGTTTCTGGATGCCGCTCGCGATCGACACGCCGGCGGAAGCGGGTCGCCATCTCCTCCAGCTCTGCCTGATCCCTGCCGACGGCATCTGGCCTGGGGCAGACGCGCGGGCTGGCGTCACCCTCGTCCCCGTCGACATCCGAAGCGACGGAGCGCGCGCCATGGTGAGCCGGTGGACCCTGCCCGTCCGGCCGCCGCAGGCAGTGATCGACGAAGCGGAGGCGATCCGTGCCGCCCGGCCGGTCCCGGCGCGCCCGCTGGCCGAGAGAATGGCGGACCACGATCGAGCCCGGTGCGAGCCGGAAGGGCCGCGCCCCTTCGCGCGCGGGACGCGGCCGGTGATCCGCTGGATCAAGGGCGACGGACAGGATGACGTGGTCACCCGCGCGGCGATCGCGCAGGCGACGCGGCTGTTCGGCAACCGCGTCGACTACTGCCTGTGCACCAACGGCATCTCCGGCGCACGTGCCCGTGCCGTGCTGGCCCACGCCAGCGAGCCGGTGGAGCTGTGGCCGCTCACCGCCGCCGACAATCCGTGGCTGGCCCGCCGGCTGGCGACGGCCGGTTGCTATCCCGACCGATTCGGCTACTGGTGGAAATGGTTCCCGGAGCGCGTGCGACCCGACGCACCGGAATGGATCCTCGACGGCGACATGGTGGTGACCGGTGCCCCGCCCTGGTTCGCCGCCTGGTGCGATGGACGCGACGGCGTGCGGGTCACCCAGGACGACCGGCCGCATCCATGGACCATGTACGGCGCCTTCCACGCCCAGGTCGACCGCCGCCTCGGTCTCTACTCGGGCCTGATCTCGCTGCCGCCGGGCCATTCCTATCGCGCAGCCTTCGAGGCCGCGCTCGCCGCGCCCGGCCTCCAGCCGGGCCACGACGGTCGCCTCCACATGGATGAGCAGGGCGTCGTCGCGGTGGCCTTCCAGAACGCCGGCGCGTTGCCGATCCCGCTGTACGAGCTTCCCTTCGCGCGCGGCCCCGAGAGGACGCTCGACTTCGGCATGGCCGGCGACCGCGGCTGCGCCTGGGGATTCCATTTCTCCTTCGCCTTCCGCGGTCCGAACCGCCATTTCGAGCGCATGGTGACGGCGGGAATGATCCCCGACTGCAGCCGCGAGCCGCCGGAGCAAGAACGCTTCCGCTGGCTCGCCAACCGCGGCCAGTGGGGCGAGCCCGGCTGGTCGGCGACCGATGCGTTCGTCGCCCGCACCGTCGCGGCGGCACGCCGCTACGCCGGCGGCGACGCCCTGGAGATCGGCACGTCGCGTGGCCATCTTGCCGCGGTCCTTGCCGCCCTCGGCTGTCGGGTCACCACCGTCGACGCGGCCGACCGCGGCGCCCGCGACAATCTCGCCGACATGGGGGTCGATGTGCGGATCGCCGATGGCGCCGATTTCCTCGCTGTCGGCGACCGCCGCTTCGACCTCGTCGTGGTCGACCTGCATGGCAACGGACCCGATGTCTGGACGCGCCTGTGGCCGCTGCTGACCACCGCGGTGCGACCCGGCGGGCGGCTGGTCGTCAACAACACCCACCTCTGGCGGTCGCCGGTATGGCGTGCGGAAAGCGGACTGCGCGCCATGATCGAGCAGGCGATGGACGGGTGGGACGCCGAAGTCTTCCCCGAGCCCTACCCGGGCATGGCGATCTGGACCCGGGTCGCCGCCTGACCGCCCGCGCCTCAGGGCTGCGCGTCGGCCACCAGCGGGTAGGTCGGGCGGTTGAGCTTGCGGAAGCGGAACAGCGAGTAGTCGGAACTGGTGACGCCCTCGCCGTCGCACTCGACGATCGCCCGCGCGATCGGCTTGAAGCCGGCGCGATAGTGGATACGGCTCTTCAGGATGAGATAGCGCTTCTGCGTCGGCTCGATCCCGACCGAGCGGAAGGCGCCGAGGTCGAAGGGCTCGTGGTGCTGCTCGATCACGACGATCTGCATCGGTCCGGTGTCGAGCACCGCCGAGCGGCCCATATGGGCGCGCGTGCCGGTCGACATCGGCCCCGTGACCGTGAACTGGCCGTCGGTGATCGCGCGCACCACGCCCGTCACCTCCAGCGGCACTCCCGACCGGCCGATCGCGGGCATGTCGGTCTTGCCGCCGAGCGGCAGCGTGACCTTGGCACCGACCCCGGCCGCGACCATCGCCGCCACCGCGCCGGGATCGACGACGGCGAAGACCGCGACGTCCTGCAGCCCCTGGCGCATCGCCTCCGCGATGACCGCCATCGTGTCCTGCGTGCCGCCGGAGGCGCAGTTGTCGGCATGGTCGATCAGCAGCACCGGGCCGTCGGTCATCGCCCTGGCGCGCGCCACGGACCGGGCGAGCGGCTCGGCCTTGTAGACGAAGTCCGCCCGCCGCTCCCATGCCTGGTCCAGCAGCTCGAGCGCGGCGCGGGCCGCGCGCGGCCCGTCGCGATCGGCGACCGCGACGACGCTGAGCCCGGGCTGCGGGATGTCCGCCATCGGAAAGCCACCGAAGACGCTGACCGCCAGGAGCCCTTCCTTCTCCTGCGCCCGCGCGCGCTCGATGAGCGGGCCCATCGGCGCCTCGTCATGGCCCATGCGCAGCGTGTGCGGGATCATCGGCCGGCTGCCCCAGGCCATCGCCGGCGCCACCTTGCCCGCCATGGCGTCGAGCACGATGCGGCCGGCCTGGTCGCCCGCTGCCGCCATGTCGATGTGCGGATAGGTCTTGTAGCCGACCAGTGCCGTGCAGTGGCGCACGATGCGATCGGTCATGTTGGCGTGCAGGTCGAGCGCCACGGCGATCGGCAGGTCGGGCTTCAGCCGCCGGATGCGCTCCAGCAGCGTGCCTTCGCCGTCGTCGGTCGTCTCCGCCACCATGGCGCCGTGGAGGTCGAGGAACAGCACGTCGCAGCCGCGGTCGACCGCCTCCAGGATAGCGGCCGACATCGCCTCGTAGGCATTGGCCTCGACCGGACCGGACGGCGCGGCGGAAGCGGCGATCGGCGTCGCCACCTCATGCCCGGCCGCCTCGGCCAGCGCCAGGAAGGCGCCGAATCCCGTGTTGGTGCCGCGGAACTCCGCCTTCGCCGCGGCACCGTACCACGGCTCGCCGGACCCGCGGCCGAAGCGGGCGAGCGGCGTCGGCACGGGCGAGAAGGTGTTGGTCTCGTGCTTCATCATGGCGACGACGGCGCGCATCGATCCTCCGGCGGGGTGGCGGGCGCCATCGTCGAGGCGGCACCGGGCCGCGTCAACCGCTCGCGGGAGCGTCAGCGCGCCAGCGTCACCGGGACGCCGCGATAGTCGGCGAAATGGGGGCCGACCGGGCGGCGGGTCGGGGTCTCCAGCCACACCCGCGTCATGCGCCGCTTCAGGTGCGGCTCGGGGAAGTCCTCGAACCCGGTGCGCGAATGCAGCGTCGCGTAGTTGTTGATGAGCTGCACGTCGCCGCGCCGGAGGTCCATGTCGAGGCGGAAGGCCGGGCTCTCGGCGAGCGCATCCACCGCGTCGAGCGCCGCGCGCTCGGCCGGCGTGCACGGCGCGCCGTGGCGGATCGCGGTCTCGATGGTGTTGCGCTGGTAGCGGCAGGAGACGATGCCGTCCTCGACGGCGAACACCGGGTAGCGCGCGAAGCCGGAATCGCCGCCCTCCTCGACGTTCATGTAGGGCACGCCGCCCAGCAGCGGCGGCACGAGATCGGGCCGGGCACGGGCGATCTCCTCGAACACGGCGACGGCGCTGGCGATCGAGCTGCGGCCGCCGCTGCGGGCCTTGCGCACGCAGAGCAGGCCGACCAGGTCGCAGCGGTCGGTGTGGAAGCGCAGATGCGCATTGGTCTGGTACTCGCGCACCCGCTTCTCGCCGATCTTGCGGCCGAGGTCCATGACATCGCAGAGGCGCTCGCCGTAGGAGTTCTGGCTGACCGGCCGGCCGAGGAGGCAGGACATCACCCAGTAGGCGGCCTTCAGCGCGCCGTCGTCGGCGTCGGGATCGAGCCCCTGGACCAGGACGAAGCCGCGCCCGGCCATCACCTCGCGCTCGAGGTCGCGCATCGCCGCGGCGGCGGCGGGCAGCCGCGCCGGGTCGACGGCATGGGCGGCGATGGCGTCGTCGGACGCGGCGTCGATGCGGCGGGCCTCGGCCGCGAGCTCGTCCAGCACCGGCGTCGGCAGGGTCACGGTCCAGTCGGCGGGCGAGCGGAAGTCGCCGGCTCGCCAGGCGGCCGGGTCGCGCGGGCGCGCCGGCGTCGCCTGTGTCATCGCGCGGCCGCCGCGCCGGCGTCGCTGCCGTCGGCCAGTCCCGCGGCATAGTCGGCGAAGGCGGGCGCGCGGCCGCCGCGCCGCACGAGGTCCGCCACGTAGCGACCGGTGATCGGCGCCAGCGCCACCCCGTCGCCGCCATGGCCGCCCGCCACGACGTAGCCCGGCACCGAGGCGACGGCCCCGACAATCGGCCGGCCGCCGGGCGCGAAGGGGCGGAACCCGCTCCACGCCCGCACGATCGCCGCCTCGCCCAGCCGCGGGAAGAGCCTGACGGCCCGCATCGCGATGGTCCCCAGGGTCGGCGGGTCGAGGGTGGCGTCGAGGCCGACCATCTCCTGGGTTCCGCCGAGGAACACGACACCGCCCGGCTGCGGCGTCAAGCCGACCTCGACCGGCGGGCCGGCATGGGCGCGGACCGGACGGCCCTGCTTGCGCAGCAGCTCCTGCACCGAGGTCACCCGCACCGGCGCCACATCGGGGATCGGCGTCGTCGCCATGAGCTGACCCTTGCGCGGCGCGATCGGATGATCGAGACCAACGCGGGCCCCGACCGCGGGCGCGCCGACGCCGGCCGCGTTGACCAGCCAGCGCGCGCGCAGCGACGTCTCGCCCGCGACGACGTCCCATGCCTCGCCGTTCCGCACGAACGCGCCGATCGCGGTTCCCTCGCGCAGGTCCGCCCCGGCCGTGCGCGCGGCCTGCGCCAGTGCGAGCGTCAGCGCGCGCGAGCCGACCAGGACGTCGCGAGGCGACCACAGGGCACCGGCGATCGGCCCCTCCAGGATCGGCTGGATGCGCCGCGCCTCGGCGGCGTCGATGACCGTGATCTCGACGCCGTGGCCGCGCAGCGCCGCGGCATGATCGACGGCGAAGGCGCGCTCGTCCGCGTCCTCGAAGATCACCAGCGATCCCGCACGGACATAGTCGAAGCAGTGGCCGAGGGCGGCGTCGAGGCGGGCCAGCTCGGCCATGCTGGCCCGTGCCATCAGCACGTGCTCGCCCGGCGCCTTGGTCGCGAGCGCGACGGTGCCGGGATTGAGGCCCGACGCCTCGCCCGCCAGCGTGCCGCGCTCGCACAGCACCACCGAGAGCCCGGCGCGCGCTGCGTAGTACGCCGTCGCGCAGCCGATGATGCCGCCACCGACGATGCAGAGATCGAACGCCCTGGCCATGTCCGCCGCCACCCCCGGGGCCTGCGCCGGTCCCGGCAATTGTCCGCACCAATCTTGTTCCATCATACACAGGCTGGTATACGAATTTGCATGCTTTCGCGTGCATCGTGCGCCGGATCGACCGGCTGCGGCGAGGCGACGCGGCACCCGCGCAGGGCGACGGTACGGAGACCGGCGGAATGGGCCAGCCCGAAATGCATGGGGCCGGGATCGGCGCCGCGGGGCCCGTGGCGATCGAGTTCCGCGACGTCCACAAGCGCTACGGCGATCTCCACGTCCTGAAGGGCATCGACCTGCGCGTCGCCGCCGGCGAGGTCGTCGTGGTCGTCGGCCCCTCGGGATCGGGCAAGAGCACGCTGATCCGCTGCATCAACCGCATCGAGGCGATCGACGCGGGCGACATCACCGTCCTCGGCGTGCCGGTGGCGGCACGCGGCACGGACATCCGCGCGCTGCGCCGGCGCATCGGCATGGTGTTCCAGCAGTTCAACCTCTACCCGCACAAGACGGCGCTGGAGAACGTCATGCTGGCGCCGGTCAAGGTCGCCGGCGTGCCGCGCGGGGAGGCCGAGCAGCGGGCCCGCGAGCTGCTGCGGCGGGTCGGCATCGGCGAGAAGCACGGCGCCTACCCGGCCGCGCTGTCCGGCGGCCAGCAGCAGCGCGTGGCGATCGCCCGCGCGTTGGCGATGCGGCCGGAGATCATCCTGTTCGACGAGCCGACCAGCGCGCTCGACCCGGAGATGATCCGCGAGGTGCTGGACGTCATGCGCGGCCTGGCGCACACCGGCATCACGATGGTGGTCGTCAGCCACGAGATGGGCTTCGCGCGCGAGGTCGCCGACCGCATCGTCTTCGTCGACGACGGCATGATCGTCGAGGAACGGCCGCCGCTGGAGTTCTTCGACGACGCGCGGCACGAGCGCACCAAGGCGTTCCTGTCGAAGATCCTGTGATCCACCATCCACCGGACGAGGGAGAGCCCGCGTGACAGACCGACCGACCCCGAACCGGTGCGCCGCCGCGCGCCTCCTCGCCCTCGCCTTCCTGCGTCCCGCGCTGCTCGTGGCGGGCGGTCCGGCACGGGCGGCCGACAAGCTCCAGGAGATCCGCCAGCGCGGCCATCTGATCGCCGGCGTGCGCGTCGATTCCCCGCGCTTCGGCGGCCTCTCGCCGCAGACCGGCCAGATCACCGGCTTCGACGTCGACATCGTCAACGCGGTGGCGGCCGAGATCCTCGGCACGGCCAAGCCGGCCGTGCTGGTCCCGGTCACCTCGCAGAACCGCATCACCCAGCTCAACACCGACCGCGTCGACGTGCTCGCCGCGACGCTGACGATCTCGCAGCCGCGCATGCGCGAGATCGCCTTCTCCGACGTCTACCTGCGCGTCGGCCAGTCGCTGCTCGTGCGCAAGGATTCCGACATCGCCGGCTACAAGGATCTCGCCGGGCGCAAGGTCTGCACGGTGGTCGGCTCGACGCCGGAGCAGACGATCCGGCGCATGGTGCCGACCGCCGACGTGCTGACCTTCAACACCTATCCCGAATGCTTCCTGGCGCTGCAGAACCGCCGCACGCAGGCGGTGACCACCGGCTACATGCTGCTGATGGACATGCACGAGGCCGACCCCGCCAACACCAAGCTGGTCGGCGGAAACTTCACCTTCGAGGCCTGGGGCCTCGGCATCAAGACGGGTGAGAAGGCGCTGGTCGACGCGGTCAACGCCGCGCTGCTGAAGATTCGCGACACCGGCCTCTACGCGAAGCTGTACCAGAAGTGGATCGGCACCGCGGTGCCCGACGACCTCGCGAGCTGGTACGGCATGCCGGCGGCGGAGGCGGCCCGCCTCTTCGCGGAATCGACGGCCCGATGAAGGCCGGCCGGCGCCGGCGAAGGCGCCCCTGCGCGCGATGAGCTGGGACGTCCTCGCCGACAACGCCGGCCTCTTCTGGCACGGCTTCCAGACGACCCTGCTGCTGGCGCTGGCGAGCTGGGCGGTCGCCGCCTCCCTGTCGATCGTCGTGGCGCCGCTGCGCGTGGCGCCGCTCGCCGCGCTACGCGCGGCGGCAACCGCCTACGTCGAGTTCACGCGCAACGTGCCGCCCATCGTCATCGTCTTCTTCGCCTACTTCGCCCTGCCCAACCTCGGCGTCGAGCTGTCGCCGTTCGCCGCGGTGGTGGCCGGCGTCGGCTTCTACGGCGGTGCCATGTTCGCCGAGATCATCCGCAGCGGGATCTCCGCGATCCCGCGCGGCCAGTACGAATCGGCGACCGCGCAGGGCATGTCCTTCGTCCAGGCGATGCGCCTGGTGATCCTGCCCCAGGCCCTGCGGCTGGTGGTGCCGCCGCTCGGCACCGAGACGATCAACATCATCAAGAACACCTCGCTCGGCGCCGCCGTGTCGATGGGCGAGATCCTCGGCACCGCCAACCTGGTCGGCTCGCGCACGTTCGCCTACGTCGTCGTCTTCGTCGGCGCCGGGGTGCTGTATCTCGCGCTGACGCTGCCCACGGCGGCCGCCTTCAACGCGCTCGAGCGCCGGCTGGCGCGACGGTGAGCGCGCTCGACCTCGGCTGGCTGCTCAACGCCGGCGTCATGCGGCTGCTCGCCGGCGGCCTGGCGATGACCTTCGCGCTGACCGCGCTCTCCGCGGTGCTCGCCTTCGTGCTGGGCACCGCACTGGCGCTGGCGCGGATGTCGCGGCTGCGTGCGGTGCGCTGGCCGGCGGCCCTCTACATCGACGTCATCCGCAGCCTGCCGCTGCTGCTGATCATCTTCACCGTCTATTTCGCCTCCAAGCCGCTGCTCGACCTCAACCTCGACCCGTTCCCCGCCGCCGTCATCGCGCTCTCCGGCTTCACCGCGGCGGTGGTGGCGGAGATCATGCGGGCGGGCATCCTCTCGGTCGATCGCGGGGTCATCCAGGCGGCCGAGGCCCAGGGTTTCGCGCCGCCGCAGGTGTTCCTGCTGATCCGCTTCCCGATCGCGCTGCGCCGCATGGTGCCGGCCCTCCTGAGCCAGCTCATCGCCCTCATCAAGTCGACCTCGCTGGTCGTCGTGATCGGCGTGCACGAGTTCTTCGAGCGCGCGATCCTGATCACGACCAGCCCGCCCTACCGGCCGCTGCCGGTCTACGTGCTGGTCGCCGTCGTCTACTTCGCCATCAACTACGCGCTGTCGCTGCTGAGCCGCCGTCTCGAGGACGCGACGACCGGCGGCGTGCGCGCCACCTGATCCCACGCATCCGCGAGGAGCGGCGCCGTCATGAAGATCACCCGGGTCGACATCATCCCCTACCGCATCCCCAACCGCGAGGTGCACCACATCGCGACGCTGACGCTGACGGCGCTGGAGAACGTCATCGTGCGCATCCGCACCGACGACGGCGTCGAGGGCGTCGGCGAATGCGTGACCGAGGCGAAGTGGAACTCGACCGTCATGGAGGCGCACGCGGCGATCCTGGAGAAGTACCTGGCGCCCGCGATCATCGGCGCGGACCCGTTCTCGATCCGGGACGTCTGGCGGCGCATGGACGGCGTCGTCAACGGCCAGCTTCCCGCCAAGGGGGCGGTCGACATCGCGCTGCACGACCTGATCGGCCGCGCGCTGGGCATCCCGGTCTGGCGCTATCTGGGCGGCACCGACGCGCCGGTCATCGTCGAGGGGCCGGGCTACGGCATCGGCTTCATGTCGCCCGAGCGCGCCGTCGACATGGCGGTGCGGGGCGTCGCCGACGGCTGCCGCCAGATCGAGATCAAGTGCGGCCATCCCGCCGGCCCGGCCCACGACCTCGCCGTCGTCGAGGCGGTGCACAAGGCGCTGGGGCCCGCGGTCAGCCTCAAGATCGACTGCACCGAGGGCTACACCTTCAAGGACGCGCTGAACGCGCTGCCCCGCTTCGCCGCCGCCGGCGTCGACTGGGTCGAGCAGCCGCTGCCGCGCCACGAGCTGCAGGGGCTGGCGGAGCTGCGCCGGCGCACGCCCAACAAGCTGGCGCTGGAGGAGAGCATCGGCGGCCCCCAGGACATCCTGACGGTGGCCGCGATGGGTGCCGCCGACGGCATCCATGTGAAGCTCGCCATGCTGGGCGGCATCAGCAAGTGCCGCGAGATCGCCCAGATCTGCGCCGCCGCCGCGCTCGAGGTGCTGCCCGGCTGCTCGACGGCGTCGGGCATCGGGCTGGCCGCCGCCCACCACTTCGCCGCCTCGATCGACGCCGCGCGGGGCTGCCATGCCTCGCCACTGGCACGCGCGATCGACGACATCCTGGTCGACCCGCTGCCGCCCCACCCGGCCGAGGTGCGCCTCACCGAGGCGCCCGGCCTCGGCATCGCGGTCGACTGGGACAAGGTGAAGAAGTACGCGGCCTAGAGTCGCGTCGGCTCACGCGAGGCGCTTCCGGCACGGTGGCGGCGCAGCGGCCCGGCTACGCGGGCAGGGCGTTCCGCTCACGCAGCACTTCCTCGGCGATGCGGAAGCTCTCGTTGGCGGCGGGCAGGCCGCAATAGACCGCGGCCTGGTAGATCGCCTCCTGGATCTCCTCCGGGGTGCAGCCATTGTTGAGGGCCGCACCGACATGGATGCGGAACTCGGCGGTGCGGCCGAGCGCCGTCAGCATGACGACGCACAAGAGGCTGCGCACCGTGCGCGGCAGACCAGGCCGCGACCATACCTCGCCGAAGCAGCTCTCCTCGGAGAAGCGGCGCAGCGGCGCGTTGAAGTCGTTCGTCGACTGGTCCCGGCGCTCCATGTAGCTCGTACCCAGCACCTCGCGCATGATCTGCCGGCCGGTTTCCTGCTTGGACATCGTTGCATTCCTCGCTTTGATTGAAGGCGCCACGCGGCGGAGATGCGGCTGCCGGCGCGAACACCGCCGGGGTCGCGAAGCGCCCGGCGAACGTCGCGGCCAGCTCCGTCAGTCCGCCGGACGGACCCGGGTGTTCGCCAGCCGCTCGAACAAGCGGACAGCCTCGTTGACGTCGCTTTCCGCACCGAACTCGTTGATCGCGGCCTGGTACTGCTGCTTGACGAGCGACCCGAGGAAGAGCGGTACGCCGGCGCTCTGAGCGAGGTCGTTGGCCAACGTCACGTCCTTGTGCATGAGAGCGAGGGTGAAGCCCTGGAATAGCTCCCCCTTCAGAATGTGGCGCGGATAGGTGACGTCGAGCGTGTAGTTCCGGCCCGAGCTGCGCTGCATGACCTCGACCGCCTTCTGCGGCGCGACGCCGTTCTTGACGGCCAGGCACATGACCTCGTGGGTCAGCATCCGTTGCGCGGCGGCGAGCAGATTGTTCGCGACCTTCATCACATGTCCGGTACCGATGTCGCCGGTGTGGAACACGTTGCTGCTGATCGCGCGCAGCACGGGCTCGATCCGCGCGAAGATATCGTCCGGCGCGCCGGCCATGATCGCAATGGTGCCGGCCTCCGCTCCGGGCGGGCCGCCGCTGACGGGCGCGTCGACGAGATGGATGCCGCGCTCGGTGAGCTCCCGGCTCATGGCGCGGGTCTCGAAGGCATCGCCCGTCGTCTGGTCCGCGATGATGCCATCGCGCGCCAGGCCGGCGGCGATGCCGTCGGCACCGAACACCGCCTGACGCACCTGGCGGGAGGTCTGCAGGCAGGTCAGCACGATGTCCGACTTCTGGGCGACCTCGCACGCCGACCGGCACGCCCTGGCCCCCGCCGCGACGAGGCGCGCAACCGCATCGGGATTGATGTCGTAGACATGAAGCGGGATGTTGAGCTGAAGCCGTTTGGCCAAGGCGCCGCCCATGTTTCCCAGGCCGACATAGCCGACACGCATCATCATCTGCTCCGTTCAGTCGCTCGTGTGTCGCGTCACGGGCCCATCTGCCCGGGGAGCCACAGCGAGATCTCGGGGAAGGTCACCAGCAAGGCCAACACGATCATCTCGGCGACGAGGAAGGGCACGACCCCGCGGAACACCGTCTGGAGCGGTACGCCCGTCTGGCTCGCGGTCACGTATACGTTCAGCCCGAGGGGCGGGGTCAGCAGGCCGATCTCGACCGTCTTGGTGATGATGATGCCGAACCAGATCGGGTCATACTTCAGGGCCATCATGAGCGGAAAGAGCAGCGGCAGCGTCAGCGAGAGGATCGCAAGCTGGTCGAGGAAGAATCCGAGGATGAGCACGACCGCGAGGACCGCGACGAGGATAACCTCCGGCGGCAGCCCGGACGTCTGAATGACGGCGATGAAGTCCTGGGTGATCCGCGTGAATACGAGGTAGCTGGAGAAGATCTGCGAGCAGTAGATGATCGTCACGATCATCACCGTCGTCTGGACCGCGCGACCGAAGCTGCGCGAGAGCCCGCCGAAGGTGACCGAGCGCTGGGCGGACACGAGCAGCAGTGCGCCGGCGGCGCCGAGCGCGCCGGCCTCCGTCGGGGACGCGACGCCGGCATAGATCACCACCATCAGGCCGACCAGCAGCGCGACGACCGGCCATACCGAGATCGAGGAGGCGACTGCGCTGCGCAGGTGGAAGGGCGAGGCTGCCGGTGCCATGCCGCGGCGCCGGGCGAGCACGATGATCGTCGTCGCAAGCGCCGCCGCAGTCAGCAGCCCGGGTACCACGCCGGCCAGGAACAGCTTGCCGATCGAGGTCTCGGTCATCACGCCGTAGACGATCAGGATGATGCTCGGCGGGATCAGGATCGCCAGCGTGCCCCCGACGCTGACGATCGCCGTGGACAGACGGTCGTCGTACCCGTGCTTCTTCATCTCCGGATAGGCCGACGACGCCATGGTGGCGCTCGACGCCGTGCTGGAGCCGACCAGCGCCGCCAGGATCACGGCCGTCCCGACCGTCGCCAGTCCCAGCCCGCCCCGCAGGTGGCCGAGCCAGGCCTGGCAGGCCATCACCGTCCGTCGTGTCAGGTCGCCGGCGGTCAGCAGCTCCGCCATGAGGATGAAGAGCGGGATCGCCACGAGAATGAACGCCGATGTCGATTCGAAGACGATGCGCTCGAGGATCGACGTTGCGGCCGGAGCGCCCATCTGGGCGACGAGCGCCACGGTCCCGGTGATGCCCATGGCGAAGGCCACCGGCATGCGGCCGAGGAGGAGCACGAAGAGCAGGACGACGACGAGCGTCAGCGTCACGGGATTCCGGACCTCTCAGGAATATGCGGGGACCGGCACGCCACCGCGTCGACGCGCCGGTCCCCGCGGCGTCACTTGGCTTCGACAGCTTCCTCGAAGGACTGGAGCACCTGCTTGGCGCCGGGATGCTGCTTGCCGATGCGGCTGACCCAGTCGTCACCCACGGAGCGCATCGCGTCGACGTAGGCCTTCTGCTCCGCCGCACTGAACGCGATCAGGGTGATCCCCTTCGCCTTCCATTCGGAAAGGAGCGCGTTCGTGGAATCGTCCTGCGCCTTGGCGACGCGCTGGGAGGTCTCGTCGCCCACTTCCGCCATGACCTTGCGAACGTCGTCGGGCAGCTTGGCGTAGGCCGCCTTGTTCATCACGACCGTCATGCCGAAGTTCCCGAACGAACCGTTGGTCGAGATGTACTTCACGACCTCCTGCAGGTTGTAGCCGGGCACGGAAGGGATGGGAAACAGCACACCGTCGACCGTGCCTCGCTCGACGGCGGTGTAGACCTCGGGCCCCGGAAGGTTGATGCCGGCCGCGCCGAACGCGCGAACCGTGAGCGCCTGGGTCGTGCCGCCGGTGCGGATCTTCATCCCGTTCCAGTCCTTGGGCATCGACACGGGCTTGTTGCGCAGCAGGATCTGGTAGGGCGTGAGCGCATAGGCAAAGAGGGGCTCCACGCCTTCAGCGGCGAACTCGTCGTGGAGAGGTCCCTTCTCGACGAGCTTGTCGAGCGCCTTCGAAGCCGCGGCCGCGGATTCACCCAGGCCGGGCAGTCCGATGACCGAATTCAGCGGCAGCCGGTCGGCGTTGTAGAGCGTGCCGACCAGCGCGATGTCGACCACCCCGCTCTTGGCCGCGTCGAGCAGGCCCCTGGCCTTGGCGGCCTGCTCGGCGGGGAAGTGGACGAACTTCACCTTCGCGTTGGTGCGCCGCTCGACCTCCTTCATGAACCACTGCGTGCCTTCCCTGGACTGCACGTGCTGGAGCGACTGGAAGTCGCCGAGCTTCAGCTCGATCGGCTGTGCGCTGGCGCTGCCGGCTCCCGCGGACAGCAGGGCGGCGATGCAGATCGCCCCGCCGATACGATGGGCAAGTGCGCTCATGGTGTCTCCTCTCCTCTCCTGTTGCCTTACCCGGCGGTGTTCCGCTCGGGCGACGGAGGCCAGACTGCATCCACGAGCAGCCGCATGGTCAGGGTGGCGGTCCCCAGTGGAATGCTCGCGTAGGCGACGTACGATGGCCAGTCGATGACGCCCATGTAGGTGTCGTTGCGCAGATAGGCCGCCCAGGCGTACTTGCCCGATTGCCACGTCACCAGTGCGAAGAATACGGCCGGCAACAGGCTGTTCAGGCGGCCAACCAGGGGCGCCAGGCCACCGAACCAGCTCATCTGGACGAAATCGATGGAGAGATGGCCGCCCAAGCGCTGCACACGCGCCAGCGACAGCGTCGCCATGGCCGGCATGAGGTACATCTCGGTCAGCTCGAACTGAAACGCGATCGGGCGGTTGACCGCGAAGCGCAGCAGCGTGTCGCCGGCAACGAGCAGCAGGACGCTCGCCAGGCACAGGCAGCCGGCACAGTGCAGCGCGTCCTCGAGAAGGACGAGTGGCCGCGTCGCGGATCGTTGGCCGGTGGCGATCGCCATCACCGCCTGTCCATCCGGGCTG
Source organism: Alphaproteobacteria bacterium (assembly GCA_020852355.1). Taxonomy (GTDB): domain Bacteria; phylum Pseudomonadota; class Alphaproteobacteria; order ATCC43930; family Allostellaceae; genus Allostella. The sequence continues at coordinate 4,126 of JADZBA010000162.1, read as the reverse complement.
CGCGCTCGCCCCGTCGCGCGGCGATCACCGCACCCGACGACGGCCACGCATCGATCTCAGCGGCGACGTGCCGGTCGAGCGCCCGCGGCCGCATGGTGCGCAGCACGACGTCGGCACGCTCCACCGGCAGCGCGAGAACCCGGGCATCGGAGAGCGAACCAGCCATCGCGCCGTTCCCCGCGCCCTATGCCGGGATGGAGTCGAAGATGCCGCTGCCGCGGAGGTCGCGGCGCTCGCCATCGGAATAGCCGAGATCGGCGAGTATCTCGTCGGTATGCGCCCCCGTCGTCGGGGCATTCCATCGCACCGCGCCGCCGCGCGCGCCGTTCGCCCACAGCGGGAACGGCACATGCGCCTCCCCGTCATGCTCGACCATCATCTTGCGCGCTCGCATCTGCGGCGTTTCGACGGCTTCCGCGGGCATCAGGACGATGCTCACGGGAACGTCGTGGCCGGCAAAGATCTCCATCCACTCGGCGGCAGGGCGCGACCGGAAGAGATCGGCCAGGCGGCGCGACAGCTCGTCGCCGTGGCCTCGCCGCCCAGGTTCGTCGGCGTAGCGGGGGTCGCGAAGATCGGGCGCCAGATGCCCGACCGCGTCGACCAGCGCCTGCCAGAAATGCTGCTCGACGATGCCGAAGGCGAGCCGCTTGCCGTCGGCGGTCTCGAACAGGTCGTTGGTCGGGTACATGTGGTCGCGCGTGAGGTGGTCGAGCATCGGGCCGTGGCGAACGGCGGCGAGGGACAGCGCGGTCTCGGCCAGACTGAGGTCGAGATAGGCACCGCGACCGGTCCGGGCACGCTGCTGCAGGGCGCTCAGGATGGCGATCACCGCGTAGCTTCCTGCGACGAGGTCGGCGACGGGAAGACCCGACCGCTTGGCTGGCTCCAGCCAATGGCCGGGCAGCGCCATGGCGCCGCCAGCCGCCAGGTAGTTGAGGTCGTGGCCGGGGCGCAGCCGGTCGGGGCCCGTCTGGCCGTAGCCCGAGAGCGAGCAGTAGACGATGCGCGTGTTGATCGCCGACAGCGCGGCGTAGCCGATGCCGATCCGATCGGCGACGCCCGGCCGGAACCCTTCGATCGCGACGTCGGCCCAGCGGGCCAGCCGGGCCACCACGTCGGAGGCCGCCCGATGCTTGAGGTCGATGGCGATGCTGCGCTTGCCGCGATTGGCCATCCGGAACATCGCCACCGGCATCCGGCGGGCGAAATCGCCCTGGGGCGGCTCGACCTTGATCACGTCGGCCCCGAGATCCGCCATGATCACGGTCGCGAAGGGCCCCGGCAGCAGCAGCGAGAAGTCGGCGACCCGCACCCCGTCGAGGGGCAGCCACCGCTCCTCGTGCCTCTGCTCAGGTCCCTGCAGAGCTCCGCCTTGCGCCATTTCCCGTCCCGCTCGTTCGCTTCCTCGAAACGGCCGGTTGGAGCCCCGGCCTCTTGTACCCCGTCGCCTCGGTCGGCATCGGTTGCGACGGTGCGAATCCCAGTTGCGCGGAGATGGAAAGCGCCGCCGTCCGGGTGGCCTGTCCGATCGCATCGATGCGATCGCTGCGCGTCTGGTCGTGCAAGGCGACGACCGCCAGAGCGTGCGTCATGCGGCCGTCGATGCGGAAGACCGGTGCCGCGACGATCGTGATCCCACCGATATAGTCGCCGTCATCAACGCCGTATCCGATGCGACGCGCCTGCTCGACCTCGCGCTTCCAGCGCGCGAAGTCCGGCGCGTTGTGCCAGCGCAGTCGCTCGAAGGCGCGTCGCAACGCCGGCTCCGGGAGGCCGCCGAACGCGGCGAGGCAGCGTCCGGTGGCGCTGATCAGCGCGGGATAGCGGCTGCCGATGTCGACGTGCAGGCGCAGCATGAGCTCCGATCGAGAGATCGCGACGACGATCATGTGCGCCAGCCCGAGCACGCGCGTTCCAATCGCGGTTACGCCGTGGGTCTCGGCGATCGCGTCGAGATGGGGTTGGGCAAGGACGGAGAACCTGTCCTGGCGCAGAAGGCTGCGCGCGAGCGCGAGGATGCCGGCATCCAGGGTGTAGCGTTTGGTCGTCGCATCGAAGGCGACGAGTTGCTCGGCGACGAGCGCGCGCAGGATATGCAGCGCCGTGCTCGGGACGATCGCGAGCGCGCGCGCGATCGCGATCACGCCCAGCGGCTCGTGGCTGCGGGCCAGCAGCTTCAGGATTGAGACGCCCCGCGTGACCGCCGGGACGGCGCGGGCGGACGCTGCTTCGATTCCGCGGGCAAGCACCGGACGGGGGACGGCCCGTGCCCCCCCTTGTCCCTCCGTTGCGCGTCGTCCGCCGCCCATATTGCGCCTATACTATGTTGCTTGCGTCCTGACAATGAGAAGGTGAGGACGACGTGCCGTCCCGGACCTACGGTAGAGACCACGACGGCCCCGCAGGGAACGCGGGCTTCCGTGCCCAACCCATGGTCGCTTGCGTGACGCCGTGCCAATCAGTAGTTTCCGCGATGCAATGAGCCGGGAACCAGTGAAGGCCGGCCGCCAGGGAAGCGAACGGGGCGAGACGGCCGGGGCATGGCGGGCGAATTCATCCTGGAGACCCAGGATCTCACCAAGGAATTCAAAGGGTTCGTCGCCGTGCGCGGCGTCGGCCTCAAGGTTCGTCGGCATTCGATCCATGCCCTGATCGGACCCAACGGCGCCGGCAAGACGACCGTCTTCAACCTGCTGACGAAATTCCTGACGCCGTCGGCCGGCCGCATCCTCTACAACGGCGAGGACATCACCTACGTCAAACCGGCCGCCATCGCGCGCCGCGGCATGGTGCGGTCCTTCCAGATCTCCGCGGTCTTCCCGCACCTGTCGGTGCGCGAGAACGTCCGGGTCGCGCTGCAGCGGGCACTCGGCACCTCCTTTCATTTCTGGCGCCCGGAGAGCTCGCTGGAGCGCCTGCACGGCCGCGCCGAGGAGCTGATCGAGGCGGTCGGCCTCTCGACCTTCCGCGAGGCGGTGGCCGGCGAGCTGCCCTACGGCCGCAAGCGCGCGCTGGAGATCGCCACGACGCTGGCCCTGGAGCCCGAGATGATGCTGCTCGACGAGCCGATGGCCGGCATGGGCCAGGAGGACATCGGACGCATCAGCGACCTGATCCGCCGGGTGTCGGCGAACCGCACCGTGCTGATGGTCGAGCACAACATGAACGTCGTCTCGCAGCTCTCGGACACCATCACCGTCCTGCAGCGCGGCGAGATCCTCGCCGAAGGGCCGTACGCCGAGATCTCCAGGAACCCCGCCGTCATCGAGGCGTACATGGGCACCGGACATGGCTGAGCCGCTGCTCGCCGTCGCCGACCTGCACGCCTTCTACGGCGAATCGCATGCCCTGCACGGCATGCGCTTCGAGATCCGCGAGGGCGAGGTGGTGACGCTGCTCGGCCGCAACGGCGCCGGCAAGACCACGACGCTCAAATGCATCATGGGCGTGCTGGGGCAGCGCCGCGGCTCGATCCGCCACCTCGGCGAGGAGCTCATCGGCCTGCCGTCCAACGCCATCGCGCGGCGCGGGATCGCCTGGTGCCCGGAGGAGCGCGGCATCTTCGCCAGCCTCGACGTCGAGGAGAACCTGCTCCTGCCGCCGGTCGTCAAGGCGGGCGGCATGACGGTCGACGAGATCTTCACGCTGTTCCCCAATCTGAAGGAGCGGCTGCACAGCCAGGGAACGAAGCTGTCGGGCGGCGAGCAGCAGATGCTGGCGATCGCCCGCATCCTGCGCACCGGCGCCACCCTGCTGCTGCTCGACGAGCCGACCGAGGGGCTGGCCCCGGTCATCATCCAGCAGATCGGCCGCGTCATCGCCGCGCTCAAGGAGCGCGGCTTCACCATCCTGCTGGTGGAGCAGAACTTCCGGTTCGCCGCCACGGTCGCCGATCGCCACTACGTGGTCGAGCATGGCGCCGTCGTCGACATGATCGAGAACCGGAACCTGGCGCAGCATCTCGACCGGCTGCGCGAGCGCCTGGGGGTATGATCGGCTTCAACCGACAATCGGGAAGGAAACTCGCCATGACCATGAAACATGCCTTGCTCGCGAGCGCCGCCCTTGCGCTCGCCCCGCTCGGATTGACCGGCGGTGCCGCGGCGCAGATCTCGGGCGACGT
>JADZBA010000161.1 GCA_020852355.1 Alphaproteobacteria bacterium | reverse complement strand
CGATCCATCATGCCCGCGTCGACCGCAACCCCATCAATTCTCGATCGAGACGTTCCAGAAGCGCGGGATGCGATAGGGCGCATAGCCCTTGATGTTGGCCCGCGTCGCCTGCTTGCGCTCGAAGTCGCCGAACTTGAGGAACAGCACGTTCTCGTAGACGCGTGCCTGGAACTTGGCGAACGACGCCTTGCGCGCCTCCAGCGTCGTGCCGGAGATCATCTCGGCGAACAGCGCGTCGATCACCGGGTCGGGGACGAACTGGTTGAGCTGCGGCGTCACCACGTCCTTCAGCGCCGTGAACGGGCCGACCGACGGGCCGGTGCCCTGCCCGGTGAACCAGATGTTCCAGGCGTCCTTGTTCGGCCGGCGCGCCAGCGCGGTCGCCCAGTCGAAGACGTCGATGCGGACCTTGAAGCCGACCGCCTTCAGCTGCTCGGCCACCACCTGGGCGGCCTTGTACATGCTCTGGTAGCTGGAGTTCGTGATGATGACGAACTCCTCGCCCTTGTAGCCCGCCTCCTTCAGCAGTGCGGCCGCCTTCTTCGGGTCGTTGACGTTGTAGTACTCCTTGCCGGTATCGACGTAGTACGGGTTGCCCGGATACTGCAGGCCCGGCTGGAGCGTGTAGGCGCCGTCGCTCGAGATATCCATGATCGCCTCCATGTCGAGGGCGATCTGCATGGCGCGGCGGATCTTCGGGTTGTCGGTCGGCGCGCGGGCATGGTTGACCCAGGTGCCGTGCAGCCACCAGTTCTTGAGATCGTAGAGGACGATGTCCTTGCGCCCGACCAGCCGCTTGGCGGACTCGGTCGGGATGTCCTCGACGATGTGGAGCTGGCCCGATTCGAGTCCGGCGACGCGCGCGCCGCCTTCCTTGACGAGGCGGATCTCGACCATATCGACCAGCACGTCCTTGCGGCCGGCGAAGCCGTCGGTGCCCTTGTAGCGTGCGTCGGGCTTGTAGCCGTCGAAGCGCTTCAGCTTGAGGTGGCTGTCGGCCACCCATTCGACGAACTGCAGCGGACCGGTGCCGATCAGGTCGATCTTGCCGCCCTCGCGGTCCTTCTGCTCGGCCGGCAGGATGGCGATGGGCGAGACGAAGGCGCTGATCTCCTCCAGGAACACCGGCACCGGCTTGTCCAGCACCATCACGAAGGTATAGGGGTCGGGCGCCTCGAACGACCTGACCGGCGCCAGCGTCACCTTCGGCAGCGCCATGCGCTTGTAGCGCTCGTAGGAGGCCTTGACGTCGGCCGACGTCATCTCCTTGCCGTTGTGGAACCTGACGCCCTTGCGCAGCGCGAAGGTGTAGGTGAGGCCGTCGGCGCTGACCGAGTAGTCCTCGGCCAGCTCCTTGATCAGGCCATTGTTCTCGTTGCGCGTCAGCAGCGTCTCGAACATGTTCATGGCGACGTTGCGGGTCGACACCGACGTGGAGAAGTACGGGTCGAGAGTCGGCGGCGGCGCCTCCTGGGCGAAGATCAGCGTGCCGCCGCGCTTCTGCGCGTCCGCCGGCGCGGCGGCAAACGCGACGACGGCGAGTGCCGCCGCCGCCGCGGCGATACGTCCCGAGCGCATGTTCATGACCACCCCTTCCCCCAGATTCCCGTAGCGACTGGACGCGGAGGTTGCGGGACCCCGTCCGGGCTTGTCAACGTGCGAGGGTCCATCCGACGCGAGGACCGCCCCATGACTGCGATCGCCGTGCGCCACGCCCTCTCCTTCGCGACCCTCCTGCTGCTGGCGGCCGCGCCGGCGGCGGCGGCCGACGGCTCGTTCCAGCCGGTCGGCCTGTGGCGCTTCTTCCACACCGACGGCACGTCCTTCCTGGCTCATCTCCGCCCCGACCAGTCGGCGACCACCGACTTCGGCACCGGCGAGGTCGGCATCTGGCGCTGGGAGGGCGGCAAGGTTCGCCTCTACTACACCGACGGCTGGGACGACCTGCTCTACGCGGCCGGCACCGGCTTCCGGAAGTCGGGCTGGGCCCCCGGCGCCGACCGCTGCGCCGCGCCCACCAACGACACCGCGGCGGAGCGCCTGGGGGACGATCCGGACGCCAGGCCGAAGCCGTAGGGGTCAGCGGATGCCGAGATACTTGTGCGTCTGCAGGCTGAGGCGCCAGCGCGGGTGGGCGAGGCAGTAGGCGATGGCCGCCGCGGTGTTCTCCGCGGCGGCCGGGCCGTCCATGGGCTGCAGCGAGAAGCGGCCGAAGGCGAGGCCCTCGAAGGCCGCCGGTGGCGCGCCGTCCTGCGGAAAGACGAGCTTCAGCTCGTGTCCGGCGCGGATGCGCAACTCCGCCCCCGCCTTCGGGCTGACGCAGATCCAGTCGAGGCCGGGCGGCGGGTCGAGCGTGCCGTTGGTCTCCACCGCCACCTCGAAGCCCCTGGCGTGCAGCGCGTCGACGATCGCGGCGTCGATCTGCAGCAGCGGCTCCCCGCCGGTCAGCACGCACAGGCGGCCGTCGCGACCGGCCGGCCAGGCCGCCTCGACGGCATCCGCCAGTTGCTCCGCGGAGTCGTACCGGCCCCCCGACGGGCCATCGATCCCGACGAAGTCGGTATCGCAGAACGGGCATTGCGCGGCGGCCCGGTCGGCCTCGCGGCCCGACCACAGGTTGCAGCCGGCGAAGCGGCAGAACACCGCCGCCCGGCCGGCATGGGCGCCCTCGCCCTGCAGCGTCGGGAAGATCTCCCTGACGGCATAGCCGGCGCTCATCGGGGCGCCCCGATGCGCCGATCACCGGGACGGATCGTTCGTTCCATGTCGCGAACCGATGGCCCGGCTCCCGGGCGTTTGAAGCGGCTCTGCCGCCGCGCGAGCGCCCCATATAGGGGCCGGTCGCCGCGGCCTCAACGGTGCAGCCGGATGCGGTGCGGCGCGCCGTCACCTTGACGCCGCAAGGGCGTTTCTCTAAACACCGCGCGGTCTCCACGCCATAGCCGCGCCAGCGGGACCATGATGCGCCGACCCCGGGAACGCCACCCAGGGGTCGCATTCGCGCGCCTGCGAGGGCGCGCGCCCTGACCAAGGAGCCGAACGATGCCGCCGCCGGCCGCCCCCATCCCCGTGACCGCCCAGCCCCCTGGCGCGACCGCCGTCCTGGCGCTCGCCGACGGCAGCGTGCTCTGGGGCCGAGGGCTGGGGGCGACGGCGCGAACCGTCGGCGAGATCTGCTTCAACACGTCGATGACCGGCTACCAGGAGATCCTGACCGACCCGTCCTACGCCGGGCAGATCATCACCTTCACCTTCCCGCACATCGGCAATGTCGGCACCAATCCCGAGGATATCGAGACGGTGGTGCCCGCGGCGCGCGGGCTGGTGCTGCGCGCCGACCCGACCGACCCCTCGAGCTTCCGCGCGACGCAGCATCTCGACGCCTGGCTGAAGCTGCAGGGCCTGCCGGCCATCGCCGGCATCGACACCCGCCGCCTGACCCGGCGCATCCGCGACCACGGCCCGCCGTCGGGCGTTCTGGCGCACGATCCGGGCGCGCGCTTCGACCTCGACGCGCTGGTCGCCGAGGCGCGCGCCTGGCCCGGACTGGAGGGCATGGACCTTGCCATCGACGTCACCTGCCGCCAGACCTACAAGTGGGACGAGACGCGCTATGCGTTCGGCCGCGGCTACGGCCGGCTGGAGGCGCCGCGCCACCACGTCGTCGCCATCGACTACGGCGCCAAGCGCAACATCCTGCGCTGCCTCGCGTCGGAGGCCTGCCGGGTGACGGTGGTGCCGGCGACGGCCACCGCGGAGGACGTGCTGCGGCATCGGCCGGACGGCATCTTCCTGTCGAACGGGCCGGGCGACCCGGCGGCGACCGGTACCTATGCGGTGCCGACCCTGAAGGCGCTGATCGGCACCGGCATCCCCGTGTTCGGCATCTGCCTCGGCCACCAGCTCCTGGCGCTGGCGCTGGGGGCGGAGACGCGCAAGATGCCGACCGGCCATCGCGGCGCCAACCATCCGGTCAAGGACCTCGCCACCGGCAAGGTCGAGATCACCAGCCAGAACCACGGCTTCTGCGTCGTGCCCGAGACCCTGCCCGACGGCGTCGAGGTCAGCCACGTGTCGCTGTTCGACGGCAGCAACGAGGGCATCCGCGTCAAGGACAAGCCGATCTTCTCCGTCCAGTACCATCCCGAGGCGTCACCCGGCCCGCAGGACAGCCACTACCTGTTCAAGCGGTTCGTCGACATGATCGAAGCCAGGCGCGGGTAGAACGAGATGCCGAAGCGCACCGACATCCAGTCGATCCTGATCATCGGCGCCGGCCCGATCGTCATCGGGCAGGCCTGCGAGTTCGACTATTCCGGCGCCCAGGCGTGCAAGGCCCTGCGCGCCGAGGGCTACCGCATCATCCTCGTCAACTCCAACCCGGCGACGATCATGACCGATCCCGGGCTGGCGGACGCGACCTACATCGAGCCGATCACCCCGGCCATGGTCGCCAAGATCATCGAGCGCGAACGCCCCGACGCGCTGCTGCCGACGATGGGCGGCCAGACCGCGCTCAACACCGCGCTCGCCCTGGCCGACGACGGCACGCTGGAGAAGTACGGGGTCGAATTGATCGGCGCCCGGCGCGAGGCGATCGCCAAGGCCGAGGACCGCCTGCTGTTCCGTCGCGCCATGGACCGCATCGGCCTCGAATCGCCGAGGAGCCACCTCGCCCGCTCCATGGACGAGGCGCTGGCCGGCCTCGACCAGGTCGGGCTGCCGGCGATCATCCGGCCGTCCTTCACGCTCGGCGGCACCGGTGGCGGAATCGCCTACAACCGCGAGGAGTTCGCCGAGATCGTGCGCGGCGGCCTGCGCGCGTCCCCGGTCGGCGAGGTGCTGATCGAGGAGTCGGTGCTCGGCTGGAAAGAGTTCGAGATGGAGGTCGTGCGCGACCGTGCCGACAACTGCATCATCATCTGCTCCATCGAGAACATCGATCCGATGGGCATCCACACCGGCGACAGCATCACCGTCGCCCCGGCGCTGACGCTGACCGACAAGGAATACCAGCGCATGCGCGATGCCTCGATCGCGGTGCTGCGCGAGATCGGCGTCGACACCGGCGGATCGAACGTGCAGTTCGCTGTCAACCCGGCCGTCGGGCGCCTGGTGATCATCGAGATGAACCCGCGCGTCTCGCGCTCGTCCGCCCTCGCGTCCAAGGCCACGGG